>NZ_CP118108.1:3713750-4026875 GCF_028747985.1 Paenibacillus urinalis | reverse complement strand
AAACGGGGCAGGATAATTTGATGATTACGCTAATGCGCCGTTCCATGCTTCGAATCGCAACTCAGCTGGCCGAACGGGAAGGGGCACTCGCTATTGTAAGTGGAGATAGTCTTGGACAGGTAGCGAGCCAGACGCTTGGAAGCATGAATGTCATTGGGAGAGCGACTGATCTACCATTGTTAAGACCGCTTGTCATGATGGATAAGAGTGAAATTGTAAAGATTGCTGAGGACATTGGTACGTACGCAACTTCCATTTTACCTTATGAAGATTGCTGCACCTTGTTTGTACCCAAGTCACCGACAACGAACCCGAATTTGCGGATTGTCGAAAAGATTGAAGCGTCTATTCCGGAGCTTCCTGAATTCATTGCGAGGGCAGTGGAGCAGACTGAGACACTGGTACTGCGCAGTAACGACGACACAGCTATGCCTGATTCGATACAGGAAGACTGGTTCTAAGGGTCCTCAAGTTCTAAGATAAGGTGTAATATCAATAATAAAACGAAAAGGCTTATCGCTGATATTATCAGTGATAAGCCTTTTTTTGTTCTTGCGATTCCCTTTGATGATAGAAGCTTGTCCAGAACTAATGTCTTCTGTTATCTTTGCTTGTTCTCATCTTATGAATAGGAATGTTCTCTCTTCATATTCTGCTGTTTCCGATAACCAGCGAACAGAACACCGCCGATGACAAGAACAATAAATAGGATCCGCAGAACGGGATGAGAGATAAAGAAGGTCTCAAATCTTCGTTCTTCTGTAATCATATTCGAGGCGGTATAAGCGAGTACAGCAGCGCCTATATACATGACCCAAGGGAAACGATCAATGAGCTTGATAAACAAGGTGCTGCCCCATACGATGACAGGAACACTGATCAGCAGACCCAAAATAACGAGAATCAGATTCTGCTCTGCTGCCCCAGCAACAGCGATTACATTATCAATCCCCATGGCCGCATCAGCGATGATAATGGTACGTACAGCCGACCATAACGAGCTGCCGGCTTTGATATCACTATGTTCATCGGCACCTTGATCAGCCAAAAGCTTGTAGGCAATGCCCACGAGCAGCAGCCCGGCAACCAGCAGCAGCCATGGAATTTGCAGCAGCCACAGCACGATGATTGTCGCCAAGATCCGAATCAGAACCGCGCCGCCAGTACCATAGACAATGGCTTTCTTCTGTACACTTTGCGGCAAATTACGGGCAGCGAGTCCAATGACGATTGCATTATCCCCCGCAAGGATTAAATCGATAAAAACAATTTGTAGCAAGCTGATTAAAAACTGACCGATATCCAATTCTTGTCACTCCTTTACTCTAACCATGATTCCGAATCCTCCGATTGCATAAATCGGAGTTCATTATATTCCTCTGATATCGCAGCGTCAAGCATAGCTCGGACAACCTGGGCATACATCTAGTGTATGGAGGTGTTTACCCTGTTCATGGACGATGTTTGGCTTATACTGCAGATACTGATGATTAACCTTGTTTTAAGCGGCGATAACGCAGTTGTCATTGCAATGGCCAGCCGCAATTTGCCTGAGCAGAGCCGGAATCGAGCAGTATGGTGGGGAGCATTTGGTGCGGTTTTGTTAAGATGTATTTTAACCTTTATCGCGGTGCTCATACTCGGCATTCCGTTTATACAAGCGGCTGGCGGACTTATGCTACTGTATATTGCGTTTAAATTGTTGTCTGAAGAAGACGGGAATGTGAACGTCAAACAATCTACAACCTTATGGAGTGCGGTATATACGATACTCGTTGCAGACTTTGTCATGAGTCTAGACAATGTGCTGGCCATAGCTGCAATCGCAGACGGTGATCTGGCGCTCATCGTGATCGGTATCGCGATCAGCATCCCTATTGTTGTATGGGGCAGCGGAATTATTGTTAAGCTGCTTCACCGCTTTCCGATATTGGTCTTTGCCGGTTCAGCTATTTTAGCTTATACCTCCGGAGAGATGGTCCTTCGTGATCCGAAGCTGGGGTTATGGCTGCAGGAGATTTTTGCAGGCTATGAGGCCTTGCTGCCCGCACTGTGTGTTATTTTGGTTATGCTCGGAGGTGCATTTCTCAAAGTGTTAAGATATCGGATAGATACATAAATGAATGATAAAAGAATGACGAACCGGCAATCGCGATGGACTGCCGGTTTTTTGTATTGTTAAGAGAAAGTGTGGAAGAGGCTGGAAATGTAATGTTCTTATCAAATATGAAGCATGACAGTAGTTTTTTGCAAAAACATCGGATAAACTAGAAATATATACGCTAATACAGTTCCTAGTGAACGTAGATCTTGAACTACCTTGGATAGAAGCAGAGATCATCATACAAACGGGGTGAAGTGTGAAGTGAAAGGAAGAAACGAAAGGTTGGTTGGCATCTTTATCGTCATTGCCGGTCTTGTCATCTTACTTGGTCAATTGGGCTTTTTCAGCTTTCTTGGACGAAATTTCTGGCCGCTGATTTTAATCATTCCAGGAATCCTTCTCCATCTTTTTTACTTCTTCAGAAATACGAGTGCCGTTATTTTGGTGCCGGCAGGAATTTTGACGGTGTATGGTATTTTCTTCCTTATATGCAGCATTTGGGGATGGCATTTGACCGCATCTCTATGGCCTGTCTTTATAACAGGGGTTGCGCTGGGATTGTTCGAATATGCTTTATTTGAATACCCGCGGCCTGCAGTGATCTACCGGACATCCATTATTTTGCTTGCTGTATCGATCGTGCTCTTGTTCATAACCATGCTCACAACCGGATTTATATATGTCATTGCTGCTATACTGATCTTCGTGGGAATTTGGCTAATCTTCGGAAGACCTAAACCGACCCGGCGGCGCTTTAGATAAGCTACTTGATTTTTAACATTTTTCGTCTATAATATAAGGGATATATGTGCGTCGGAGTTATCACCCGGCGCTTCTTTTGTGAGTAGGTCGTTATATATGACAAGAATCAAACTTCATGGCTACATTATCATGAACTTGATTCAAGAATCAAACTTCATGACTTCATAACATGAATTTTGATTCGAGAATCAAACCTCATGGCTTTGCACCATGAATTTGATTCAAATAGAAATGATTTTGGAAAGGATATGGATATAAACCATGCATGTAAGAGAGAATATTCGCAATATTGCGATCATTGCCCACGTTGACCACGGCAAAACAACACTTGTAGACAAACTGCTTCAACAATCCGGAACCTTCCGCGAACATGAGGCCGTACAAGAACGCGCCATGGACTCCAATGATCTGGAACGTGAACGCGGGATTACGATCCTTGCCAAAAATACTGCGATCAATTATAAAGATTTCCTTATCAACATTGTGGATACACCAGGACACGCCGACTTTGGCGGCGAAGTAGAACGGATTATGAAAATGGTTGACGGCGTATTGCTCGTTGTTGATGCGTATGAAGGCTGCATGCCGCAAACTAAGTTTGTATTGCGCAAAGCTCTGGAGCATAACCTGACGCCAATCGTTGTTGTTAACAAAATTGACCGCCCGGCAGCTCGTCCGGCTGAGGTTATTGATGAAGTGCTTGACCTGTTCATCGAGCTTGGCGCTAATGATGAGCAGCTTGACTTCCCGGTTGTATATGCTTCTGCACTTAACGGTACTTCAAGCATGGATCCTGAGAAACAAGATGATAACATGATGAGTCTGTATGAGACGATTGTAGAACACATTCCTCATCCGACAGAAAGTGTTGACGAGCCGCTGCAGTTCCTCGTAACACTGATGGATTACAATGAATATCTAGGTCGTATTGCCATTGGACGCGTAAACAGAGGCGTTATTCGTCAAGGACAGGCTGTAACAGTTATCCAACGTGATGGATCCTTTAAATCTGCACGCATTGAGAAATTATTCGGATTCCAAGGGCTGAAGCGCGTAGAAGTAGCTGAGGCGGGTGCAGGCGATATCGTTGCTATTGCAGGTATTAAGGATATTAATATTGGTGAAACGATTGCGGATCCAGCTAACCCTGAAGCGCTGCCGGTTCTTAAGATTGATGAGCCAACGCTTCAAATGACTTTCCTTGTGAATAACAGTCCTTTTGCTGGACGCGAAGGTAAATGGGTAACGTCCCGTAGACTTCGTGACCGTCTGTTCAAAGAGCTTGAAACGGACGTAAGTCTTCGCGTCGAAGAAACAGACAGCCCGGATGCTTATGTTGTATCTGGCCGTGGTGAGCTTCACCTAGGTATCTTGATTGAGAACATGCGCCGTGAAGGCTATGAGCTTGCGGTATCCAAACCGGAAGTTATCATTAAAGAGATTGATGGTAAGAAAATGGAGCCGATTGAGCGCCTAATGATCGATATTCCTGAAGAGAGCATGGGTGCGGTCATGGAGAGCCTGGGTTCCCGTAAAGCCGAAATGGTCAATATGATCAATTCTGGTAACGGCCAGGTTCGTCTTGAGTTCCTGATCCCTGCACGCGGCTTGATTGGATATCGTACGAACTTCTTGACACTTACTCGCGGCTATGGCGTAATGAACAATGCATTTGACAGCTATGGTCCACTCGTAGGCGGCCAAGTTGGCGGACGTCATCAGGGCGTTCTCGTATCCAGTGAGAATGGTACATCAACCTTCTATGGTATGATTGGTGTTGAAGACCGCGGTATGTTATTCCTTGATGTGGGTACGGAAGTTTATGAAGGAATGATCGTTGGTGAACACAATCGTGACAATGACATCGTTGTAAACATCTGTAAGGAGAAACAATTGACTAACGTTCGTTCCGCAACCAAGGACGATACAGTGAAGATGAAGACTCCTATAATCTTCTCCTTGGAGCAAGCTCTGGAGTACTTAAATGATGATGAACTGTGTGAGATCACACCGAAGTCCGTTCGTCTTCGTAAGAAGCTCCTGAATAAGAGTGAGCGTGAGCGTGCAGAGAAGCATCGCAAAATGTCCCAAGCTAATCTATAATATGTAAATAATACGCTTGGAAAAGAGAGCATGAACTTGAAAGGAGCTGAACGCCGCCATGCAGGCATGGTTTGCGTCACACCCGATCGTAAGTTATGTGGTTATATTTGTACTGATTACTTATGTCTACAATAAGGTATTTCGCCCGCAGCAGAAAATGCCATTACTCAAGGAGATATTACTGTACATTTTGATGGCCATCGGCTCCTTCATGCTGCTCGTTTTCCAAATTGATAAATTGCCGATTATTCAATGCTTGCTTGTCGCAGTAGCACTGATGCTGCTGGTCAGAATCCGTTATTTTGTGGAAGCAAGGCAGAAGAAAAAAGCGGAGTCTTCTGGAGAGACTAGTAAGATGTAGCTTTAGTAAAGACAACTTCATATGCGCACATTAGAGAGACCGCCCTAATCAGCGGTCTTTCCGTTCTTCTTGGAGCTGTAAAACATATTGTCATTTTGGATGATATGTCCAGATTTGAAATGCGCCAGCGGTGGCGGTAATATGTAAGAGCAACCATAGAAATGTATAAAGGTGTTGAGTTTATAATATGAGTATGGGATCTAATGGATTGCCTCCACGGAATAGAGGCGGCAAGAACAACGAGAACAATGCAGCGCAGACAACGCCCAAGCAGAAAGTGAAAGTGAAGAAGAAGAGTCCAGTAAAGACATTTATGAAGTTGGTATTATCCCTCATTGTTATAGGATTGATCGCAGGTATAGGCTATTTGTACATGGTATTTAATGATGTGATCGACACAGGGAACAACGACCCCGTAGCAGCTGAAGATTCAGCCAAGGTGAAGCCGCAGACGATGCTGATCTTAGGAACAGACTATCGAGAGGAGACAGGTACTCATCTGTCTGACGTGGTGATGGTAGCCTCACTGCATCCGGAGACGAAATCTGCGACCATAGTATCACTGCCGCGTGACACGCTGGTTCAGCTCGAAGGTTATACGGAGAGGAAGCTGAATGAGTTCTATCCTCGCTTTAGAGCTGCGGCGAATGAATCAGGTATTTCAGCTGAGGAAGAAATGCGGGTTATGCTCGGCAAATACTTGGATGTGGACATTAATTACGTCACCGTGCTGAACTTCAAGGCGTTTGAAGAGATCGTGGATGCCTTGGGCGGAGTCGATGTGAATGTGAATCAGAACATGTGCTATAGGGATACCGCGGATGATACCGATATTAATCTCACTGCGGGTCAACAGACCTTGAACGGAGAAGATGCACTAGGCTATGTACGCTACCGTAAATCAAACTGTGATCCCAAAACGCCGGCTTCCGACGATTTCTCCCGTAACCAGCGTCAAAGCGAAGTTCTTCACTCGCTGATGGATCAAATGAAGTCTCTTGGCGGTGTCACGAAGATTGGTAAAGTCGTGGGTGCTGTCGATGACAATATGACGACAACGGTAGAAAGTGATCAGGTTAAGAATTTCATTTCAACCTATTGGAACCTTCCAAAAGAAAGTGTAAACTTTGTGCCGGTGACAGGAACATGGAACAGCCCCTATGTATATATTAATCAAGGGGAGTTAGACCAAGCGAAGCAAGCACTAGCCAAAGAGCTGGCAGGCGAGCATACATCTGCAGCTGCTGAAGCTTCGGAGAAATAAAGCATCTGCAAAATATCTGTTCAAACCATGGAGAAGTAGTGATATAATGTGGATGTATCCCATAGATGGAAATTCATTAGCGGAGGTCCTGTCTATGTCCAATTATGCTAATCGAATGGAATATCGCTCTCTTCATATGAATATGCTGACAAATGCACTGTTTTGTCATGAATACAAGCCCGGTGAACGCTGTTCACTGGGCTTTTTGTATTTCATGTGATGAACGATCATATTCCACGGATATTTTCAGGAAATTGTACAATTATTTGCTCCCGGTCGAATACATTTAGATATGGGATACACGATTGTCCTTATCGCTGCCCATAGCTTGCCCTAGCTGTGCTTAAAAGACGCCGCCTTGGAGGGGATACCAATGAAAAAAATTTTTGTGTTGGATACGAATGTGCTGCTTCATGATCCGGGCGCCATTTATGCTTTTGACGAGCATGAAGTTGTCATTCCTGCCGTAGTGCTGGAGGAAATCGACTCCAAAAAGCGTAATGCAGATGAAATAGGGAGAAATGCGAGATATGTCTCGCGTTCATTAGATGGATTAAGGGAGCAGGGACATTTGCACAGCGGAGTACCATTACCGAATGGCGGAAACTTAAAGGTTGAACTAAATCACCGCAGTTTCATAAGAGTACAGGAGATGTTTGGCGAAGTAACGAATGACAATCGTATACTGGCCGTTGCACTCAATTATCAGCTGGAGCAGGAGGATAAGGAGGAGCCGCGGGATATTGTATTAGTTAGCAAGGATGTACTCGTTCGTATCAAGGCAGATGTACTAGGCCTCAATACACAGGATTATTTGTCTGATCGTACTGCAGATCCAAGTGAATTATATCCGGGGTATACTGCGATTAGAGTCCATCCTTCCGTAATTGATGAATTTTATACGTATCGTTTTCTGCCAATTAAGCCATTGCAGCTAACCTATAATCTGTATCCGCACGAATTTATTATATTAAAGGACGAGATGGGCACGGGAAAATCAGCCCTCCTTAAGGTGAATCAGGAGGCTACCAAGCTGGAGCCTCTATATCTCAGCAATGATCCGGTCTGGGGGATTGTCGCACGTAATGCACAACAGAGAATGGCATTAGAGCTGCTCTTAAATGATGATATACCCTTGGTGACAATTACAGGTAAAGCCGGGACAGGGAAAACACTGCTTGCCCTTGCCGCAGGACTTCTAAAGGTTGAGGATGAGCATAAATACAAAAAGCTTCTTATAGCAAGACCCGTGGTTCCGATGGGTAAGGACATTGGTTACCTTCCAGGAGAAAAAGAAGAGAAGCTTCGCCCTTGGATGCAGCCGATCTATGATAATCTGGAATTTTTGTTCGATACAAAAAAAGCGGGGGACATCGATAAAATACTCATGGGACTCGGCAGTATTCAAGTAGAAGCACTCACTTATATCCGGGGCAGATCGATTCCTGGACAGTTTATCATTATTGATGAGGCTCAGAATCTATCGAAGCATGAAGTAAAGACCATTGTCTCTCGTGTAGGTGAAGGAAGCAAGATCATTCTGATGGGTGATCCAGAGCAAATAGACCATCCATATCTTGACTCAGCAAGCAACGGCTTAACATATATTGTGGAGCGATTCCGTCAGGAAGGGATCAGCGGACACATTATGCTGGAAAAAGGCGAACGCTCCAAGCTCGCTCAACTGGCAGCAGATCTTTTGTAGGCCATTTATTTCCCGGAAAATGAAAAAAAGCGAAAAAGAACCGGATGCTATGGTCATAACCCTGTCAAGTAGACAAGAAAAAAGAGACACTATTATGCTGCGACCGTTTCTCGGTATTCCACCGGGGAACGGTCGTTTAGTTTCTTCTGAAAGCGTTCGTGGTTATAAAATGAAACGTATTCTTGGATAGCCTGTTCCAAGTCAGAAACCGATTCTAGATGTGTTAAATATATTTTTTCGGTTTTCAGATGTGAAAAGAACGATTCAATACAGGCATTGTCAAAGCAGTTTCCACGTCTAGAATGGCTGCCGACGATTCCCAGCTTGGTAAGTTTACTGTTAAACGGCTTTGAGGTGTATTGAAATCCCTGATCAGAATGCAGGAGGACACCTGTTAGATCTGTTTTCTCACAGAGCATGTCTACTGTTTTTGTGACAAGCAAGAGATCATTTCGCTCGGACAGATGCCAAGCCACAACCTCGTTGTTAAATAAATCCTGGATTGCGGAGAGATACACAAAACGCTCTCCCACACGAATGTATGTAATGTCAGTGACTAGTTTACGTAGCGGTGCCTCAGCATGGAATTGACGTTCCAGCCGATTGGGATGAACCACCGAAGCTTGCTTGCCGAAAAAGCGTCGTTTCTTCCGGATCACAGAGCGAATCCCCAGCTTCTTCATAAGTCGGTAAACGCGTTTGTGGTTAACGTGTAGCCCTTCTCGTTTCAAAGCCACCGTCATACGCAAGTAGCCAAAATACGGGTGCAGTCGGTGTATGGCCATGATATGCTCTTCCAGCAACTTCTCTTGCAGCATAAGGGATTTCAAATGGCTTCCCCTTTTACGCCATTTGTAGTAGCCTGCGCGTGAGACTTCCGCTAATTTTAGGAGCCATCCTAATGGATATTTCAGCCGCATCTCCTCAACGATTTCATACCGACTCGATTTACTCGTCACTCCCCGTGTAGATTTGGATACCGCTTTTTTAAGTACTCGATCTCAGCTCTCAAATATGCCATTTCTTCTTCTATTGCTTGTAAACTTCGATTTCGGTCGTCCTTTACGAGGTGCCTCTTGCTTAAATGGCTGGCCTTCACGGTACCGCTTTACCCACACTACTACCTGTGACTTATTTCGAATTCCAAGTTGTCTGGCCACCTCTCTGTACGATATATTTCCCTCGGTAACCAGTCTAACGGCTTGCATTTTTAACTCTTCAGGATAACTGTTATTAATACGGCCTGTTTTCCCCACAAAAAATCCCCTCCGGTCTCCAACGTTTAAGTCCATCTTACCAGATGTCTTTTTTACGTTGTCTACCATGAGGGGATAATACCAGCTATTCCGGTTCTTTTCTTTGACTAGCTAATCACTAGATTGAAATGAGAGAGAAGTTAATAGGACAAGCGGACTATACATTTGGTACAATAATGGGGTGAGGTTGGATATGTCTAGGGGAGGTACAGAAGCTGTGAAGCGAAGAAACCACTGGATACTATTTGTTATATTATTGCTGTCATTAACCATATTGTCGCCAAGCCTTGATATATCACGAGACCCGGTAACGGATGAGAACGATCAGAGCACAGATCCGTTATATCGTCCAGCTCCACCAGATCCACAGGAGCAGCAGCCATTGAAGATCGCAGTATCGATGCAGGAGCAGGAGTTTGCCGTTTTTCAGCGCCTCGCTGTAGAGATCGGAAATAGGATTGGCAGCGATATCGAAGTACATAACATGGAAGAAACAGATGCAAGCGAGGAGTATGAAGCGATCCGCAAAAGCTTTGTGTTAGGTGATAGTGCAGACATTACCTTGTTGAATAATCGTTATGTTCGACTGTTTGCCATGCAAGGCTATTTGAGACCGATTACAGGGAATGATCTGAACGGAATGGCAGCCGATCCTTTCCCACAGGTAATGACGGTGAATGAATGGAATGGGTATCGCTGGGCTGTTCCTCTCGATATAGATCCATATCTCTATGCTGAGGCCCGCAGCGACAACGCGACGTCACCGCCATTGCAATCAATGAGCACAGATGAGGATTGGATGAACCGAATGACAACTTGGGCTGAAACGGACGATAAGCCATTCTTCTTGGATGTGGAGGATCCGCTGGCGTTTGCCTCCTGGCTTGAATTTCGCGGAATTATTCGTCAAACGGAGGAGCTCTTCAATGCTGCTGAGCAGAACGAACAGCTGCAGTCTAGGATGCAGGAGCTGGAGATCCTGCTTCCGTATATTGAGACAGACTTCAAGGACTCCGCCTCCGGTCAACTGAACTGGACGTCTGGAATTGTGAAGCTGTCTGATATGCTGCCGGAGTATCGTGGAGAACTCACCGAGTACATTAACAATGATGTGGAAACTCAGGCACTTACCGTGACGGGTCGCAGCTTCGCCCTCTCCTCTCGAACAGGACAAACAGAACTGGCTACGGAATGGATTAAGGCAATGACATCCCCTGAATCTGTACAAGACTGGTTTGAAGAAACAGGGAATCTGCCTATATATAGATCGCTTTATGATGAGCTGGAGATGCGGGACATTACAAGAGCGGTTCCTGTTCAGGCTCTGGAACAAAGTCTCGAGGCTGCTTATCGTGATAACTCGCTGGATGGGGATATGCTGAATCGTGCACAGCCTCTAATCACACAGTTTTTGCGTGGTGATATTTCGGCTGAAGCTTATTATTCGCGTGTTCAATCCTTCATCTCAGAGCAGGAGGGCGAAGCGGTGCCAAAATGAGTCTGTGCAGAATCCGCAGTAATGATAGGTGCATGTTATCTCAGGGCTAACTCCAGCGTTACTTCCAGCGTCTGATCCTCTGTCGAGACATCGGTTGCCTTAATGAAAGACATTAGCTTTTGCGGGTAAAATCCGAGATCAAATTCCTGCTGAAGCATGCTCCGTGTTGTATCCGGAAGTTCAAATCCGTTAAATACGAGCTTGTCTACATGAAACAGAAGGGCGTTAGCCGGCTCATCAATGACGGTGTAATGACCTTGTACTGCAAGCTCAAGATTGTCTCTTTTCCCACTGGCAATAATATAATCATCCGTAAATTCAAAAGCAAAATCGTTGAAAATTTCATTCTCTGATCTCAGAAAATCGTTCAATTGCTCTTCACTAATCCTGATCGAATAGGTTCGGCCATTGGTCGATAGAATGCCCTTCTCCTGCTGAACAAATGAGGGCAGATTATTCATAGCGGAGGCAAGTGCGCCGAAGTAACGTTTCACCTCATGAATGCCTACATTGCTCCAGTAAGTATTCAGCTCCTCAATCAGCTTCTCCATCAGTTCCCGATTATCACTGCTTGCCAGTGTATTCTCAACCTCCTGCTCCAGCGTAAGCACTCTCTCCCGTTGATCCTGCAAATTTTGTTTAAGCAGGCTTAGCTCCGCATCATTCTGATTCAATCTAACTGTCATTTCCTCAAATTCCTGCTGTCTCGAATGATATGCATGAAGTACTTCTTGATCTCTGCCTATTATAATTTCATAATAGCTTGCCAGAATTTGAATAGAGCGCAGCGACTTTGCCTTCAAAAAAACTTGCAGCAGTTGATCACGTTCCCCCATATAATAGGATCTCACAATAGAGGCTGCACGGTCCTGATGAGCTTCCATTTCTTCCTTATGTACAGACATTTGGGCTTCTAATGACACCCTGCTGTCTTCAATTTGCTGTTGCTGCACTTCTATGCGCTCAATTTCGTGATCAATTTCGACGATAGACAGGCTGTTCTGCAGAACATCTCTCGTAGTCTCGTCCATAGCAGGTTCAGCATGAATAGGGGAGATATGGAGCAAGATCAGTAGAATAGAGCAGCAGACGATCACATAATATGTAGAACGATTTCTCATCTCATATATTTCCTCCCTATAGCTTGTACTAGTAAATTGGAACTGAATAACGACAAACTTCCTATATCATATACTTAAAACATACATATGAAAAAGAAAACAAATAAAGAACGGACCAGCTAACATCGCTGATCCGTTCTTTATTTGCTATAAGATGCGTTATAGAGGTTTGCCCATTTCGAATACAGTCCAGTAGCTGAAGCCTGAAAAGGTGATAATCATGTAAGCCCAGAACAATAAAATATAGGTTCTCTCCGTGAATTTCAAATAACCGAGAATGACGAAAAAAGCGGTTTGAAGGAAAAATAACAAAGCCATCTCCAACATATCACCTGCAAAGGCCATAAGACCAATCGTTAGAGTGAAAAATCCCAGTACACGAAACATGCGCGCCACGATGACTTACCCCCTCTCTTAGGAACGCTCGTCTATTTGCTAAGTAACATTATAGCGGTTAAGGAAAATGATGTAAATAAAAATTGGATATGAAAGCGAAATCTTTTAGGGTATGTCCAGGGAGCAATTTGGAAATACATTTTAGTATGAAATAGATTCTATGAACTCTATGAAGGGCATAAGAATGATTAAAGCTGAATTTTTATAACCGGCTTCTCATCTCATAGCTTGTTGATGCTGAGAGGTGAGGCTGTGATTATGGATGTCGTTAGGAGGTTTATAGCATGACTGCTGTTAGACAGGATGCATGGAGCGCGGAGGATGATTTGATCCTGGCTGATGTTACGCTTCGCCATATCCGGGAAGGAAGCACTCAGCTGGCCGCTTTTGAGGAAGTAGGTGAAAAAATCGGTAGAACTTCGGCCGCGTGCGGTTTTCGCTGGAACAGTTTCGTTCGTAAAAAGTACGATGAAGCGATAGGCATTGCTAAGGCGCAGCGCCAAAAACGAAGCTATTCGAAAAGACATGCTGCAGTTCAGCCTCAAGTTGCAGCATTATCGGTAACGGAGACCGATGAGCTTATGTACAGAACAGAGGGATTCTCTGAGGAAACCTTGTCTATTGACGCTGTGATCCGCTTCTTAAGGCAGTGGAAGGGAATGGTTCAAGAGAATTCTAGACAACTGAAGCTTATCGAGAAGGAACTGCGTGAAAAAGAGGAAGAATTGAACGAGCTTCGATTCGAGAATGATCGCTTATCCAAGCAAGTGAATGAAGTACAAACCGATTATCGGGTAGTTAACGATGATTATAAAGCGCTCATTCAAATTATGGATCGTGCCAGAAGACTCGCCTTTTTATCTGAGGAAGAAGAAGAGAAAACTCGGTTCAAAATGGATGCTAACGGCAACCTAGAGCGAATTGAATAAACTTGGATTTGCTGTAGCAATTCTAGAAATGAGATTGTGGAACTCGGAGCCTGTTTGACTGCGTAATGCGTGGTCAAACAGGCTTTTGTCATATGCTCCTAACTAATATATAGTAAGAGAGAAAGGTTTATTGGAGGTGTACATAATTTGATTATTGATGTCATCGGTGCGGGATCGCTTGGTCTAATGTATGGAGGGGCCCTCATATATGCTGGAGAAGAAGTAAGGTTTTGGACTAGAACAAGTGCACAGGCTGTACAATTACTTGAAACGGGGATGAAGATAAATCAGCCCGATGGACAAGTATGGAGGGTACAAGCGGGAAGTTTTGAAGCGAGAGAAATTGCATCCCTGCCAGAAGTATGGAACAAGAAGCCTGGACATATGATCCTGCTTATGACTAAGCAAGGGGGCCTGCAGGAAACAATGCAGATCCTGACAAAGGTCAGCAAGCTGGATACGGCTTTATTTTGCTTTCAGAATGGAACAGGCCATATCCCTCTCATTGCCAAATCGCTCCCGTCTGCCCGGGTATATGCTGCCATTACAACAGAAGGAGCTAAACGAACGGACAAGGCTGAAGTGACGAGGGCTGGTTACGGAGAGACGCAGATCGGCTGGTCGAATCACCCAGGAATGCCTATCGAATCAGAAGTGGACACGCTAGTCGATAAACTGATGAAAGCAGGATTTGACACACAATCGTCGAATGAAATCGATAGATTGATCTATCGGAAATTAGTCATTAATGCGGTAATTAATCCACTGACCGCTCTTTGGAGAATACCGAATGGGGAATTACTGACAAACCAAGAGAGAAGGGAAGCAATGAAGCAGCTCTACAGTGAGGCTGTGGCTGTCTATGATGCTCATCAGATTGAATATGATACGAATCTATGGGAACAAGTTGTTGCTGTTTGTCAATCGACCTCGAGCAACTGGTCTTCCATGTGTATGGATGTTCTCCATGGCAGGCCGACGGAGATCGCTGCTATAAATGGCAGTATTGTTGCTATGGCCAGAGAGGCGGGAATGCGTGCGGAAGTCCATCAGCTTGTATGTTCACTTATTGAGGGGATGCCACTAGGGGAGGAGTAAAGGAATTGAACGCTATCGGATCATTTCTTATTGTACTTAGCATGCTTCCGTTTTTTCCTTTTTTGATCGTGTACTATGGGATGGTTTATTTCAAGAAGCCGAAGAAGACGGCTCTTCATATGGCAATGGATGTGACGACCATCTTTTTGATTGCAGCAGTTGCTGCTCTTTTTAACAGCACCTTTAATTTGAATTTTGGTGTTTATCTAATCTTGCTGGTGATGCTGATCGCCTTGGGTTTAATTGGAAGTGCACAAACTCGTTTAAAAGGGAAGATTAACTACAGAAGAATGATAAGAGCCGTTTGGCGCATGGCTTTTGTCGTAATGGGATTCAGCTACATAGTACTTTTAGCCTTTGGATTATTCAGCTACATAATAGATTTCATGTAAGAAAACATAACGTAAATTGTGTGCAAATTGTGTCGAATGTGTCGAATGGTGAAAAAAAGTAGTGTTTCAGAAAAAGTTATGTAGATTTTTTTGACCGCTGGTTGTATAATCTATAAACATATATACCACATCATCTTTTTAGGGGGAAATGCTTGATGAAAAGGAAGAGTTTGTTAGTCCTTTTGACGCTAGTTCTTGCATTTGGTTCCGTACTTGCAGCGTGCGGTTCTGACAATAGCAATGAAGGCAGTCAATCTGGTGAAGGTAATGCACCAGCAGAACAGGTTTTGAACATTAATTTGAGTGCTGAACCGCCGACTTTCGACCCGGCACAGGCTCAAGACAGCCAGACTAACACGGTATTGAAGCTTATGTATGAAGGCCTAGTTCGTATGGGCGAAGATGGTAACCCGGTTCCAGGTGTTGCGGAATCTTGGGAAATTTCTGAAGATGGCAAAGAATACGTCTTCACACTTCGTGAAGATGCGAAATGGAGCAATGGCGATGCAGTAACAGCAAACGATTTCGTGTTCGCTTGGAAGCGCGTCCTTGATCCAGCTTCTACACCAGCTCCACCTTATGCTTATCAGCTGTACTACATCGAGAATGCAGAACAATTCAACACTGGCGAGATCACAGATTTCTCCCAAGTCGGCGTTGAAGCAGTAGACGAGAAGACTTTGAAAGTAAAATTGGTTAACCCAACTCCTTACTTCCTGGGTCTGACTTCCTTCTACACTTACTACCCAGTTCATTCCTCTGTTGATGGCAATGACAAATGGGCGACGAACAAAGATTCGATGGTTGTTAACGGACCATTCACACTTACTGAATGGACTACAGGACAAAAGATCCAAGTTACGAAGAATGAACAATACTGGGACAAAGCAAGCATTAACCTTGCTCGCGTAGATATGTCCTTGACAAACAGCGGTGCGACAGAACTTTCTTCTTATAGAAATGGTGAAATCGATTACGCTGGTGCACCTAACGGTGAGATCCCTACGGATCAAATTAAAGGTGTTCAAAGTGAACTTCCTGACGAATTTAATGTAAAAGGTATCGCTAGTACGTACTACTATATGTTTAACGTAACAGCTGAGCCTTTCCAAAATGCTAAAATCCGTAAAGCCTTTGCAATGTCTATCAATCGTCAAGCGATCGTTGACAACGTAACTCTTGGCGGACAGCTGCCAGCATTTGGATTTGTACCTCCAGGTATCAAAGGTGCTTCTGAAGAATTCCGTACTGAAGTTGAAGATGCATACTTTGAGGAGAATGCAGAAGAAGCAAAACGCTTGCTTGAAGAAGGTATGAAGGAAGAGGGCTACACTACACTTCCTAAAGTTACGCTGATCTACAACTCCAGTGAAGCTCACCAAAAATTGGCTGTAGCTGTAGCGGATATGTGGAAAAATGTTCTTGGAGTAGAAGTTGCCACTCAGAACCAAGAGTGGGGTGTGTTCCTTGAAACTCGTAAGAACCTGAACTATCAAGTAGCACGTGCTGGCTGGTCTGCTGACTACAATGATCCGATGACATTCATGGATATGTGGACTACTGGCAATGGTAACAATGATTCCGGTTATGCAAACCCTGAGTACGATGCGCTTATCAAACAAGCCGCTGTAGAGCAAGATACAGCTAAACGTAATGATCTCTTTGCTCAAGCTGAGAAAATGCTCGTTGAAGAGGACATGGTCATTGCACCGTTGTACTACTATACAAATGTTTCTTTAACTAAGCCTTACCTTAAAGGCGTTAGCCTTGATTTCAGTGGAGCCATTGACTTCACTAGAGCTTCTGTTGAGGGTAAGTAAGGATATAACTGTATAGAAGCTTCGGGATATATATGCGGGCTAACCCTTATATATCCCGATTTTTTTGTATGTCGTTCATATTTGGTAAGTAATAGTAAAATTCGCAAATAACTAGAATAGATTTAATTCTCTAGTTTCTATAAAATTGTACTAGTACGACTGTTATTTTAATTTGCGGGGGGTGTCCATGATCATGATAAGATACGTGATCAATAGGCTGATTTTCATGCTGATATCTCTATTTATTCTCATCTCCGCTACGTTCTTCCTGATGAAGGCGATTCCGGGTAACCCGTTTATGAGTGAGAAGGCGACATCACCTGAAATTCAAGCCAGACTTATGGAGCAATATGGTCTCGATAAGCCAGTGTTCGTGCAATATATTGATTATTTAGGAAATATCATTACAGGAGATTTGGGGATCTCCATGAAGCGACTAAATCAAGATGTGGCCGATATTATTGGTCAAACCTTTGGCGTTTCACTCAAGCTTGGACTTGTTGCTATCGTTGTCGCTGTCGTTGTAGGTATTCTGCTTGGAATGGTGGCAGCAATGAACCATCGCAAGCTGATCGACAACGTAGCTATGGTGCTTGCGGTTATTGGAATCGCGGTTCCGAGCTTCGTGCTGGCATCACTCCTGCAATTTTATCTGGCCCAAGAGCTTGGGTTGTTCAAAGTAATGGGGCTTAACGGTCCGCTCGATTATGTTCTGCCGGTTGCGGCGCTCTCAGCCCAGCCTATTGCATATATCGCGCGTTTGACACGCTCCAACATGCTTGAAGTATTGCACGCTGATTATATCAAAACGGCCAAAGCCAAAGGCTTAAACAGCTTCACCATTATGTTCAGACACATTATTCGTAATGCGATCATGCCAGTTGTAACTTATATTGGCCCAATGACGGCTAACGTAGTTACAGGTTCTGTCGTGATCGAGCGCGTATTCGGTATCGGCGGTATCGGTAAGGTATTCGTTGAGAGTATTACGACGCGTGATTATACCATGATTATGGGGATTACCATATTCTATGGCGTTATTCTAATGCTGGCTCGTTTCCTGACGGACATTGCATATGTTCTTATCGATCCACGCATCAAACTTTCGAATGGAAAGGAGGGCTAGGTAGTGTCTGCAAATCAATCTAGCATCGATCCAAACAACACTCAGCTTACACCTGAAGATTTTAGAAGAATCGGGACGGATGAGAAGCAAGCAGAGGTCATTCAGCGTCAAAGTGTGTCGGCTATGCGCGATGCATGGGAGCGGCTTCTTAAAAACAAGCTCGCAATGACCAGCCTAGTCATCCTCGTTGTCATTATTATTATGTCGATTGTTGCACCATTGATGTCCAGCTACGACTATCAAACCAATGATCTGATGAATGCCAATCAGCCTCCTTCCAAAGAGCATTGGTTCGGAACAGACGATCTTGGCCGCGATATGTGGGTACGTACCTGGTCAGGTGCGCAGATCTCGCTCATTATCGGTTTTGCAGCTGCCTTGATTGACCTTTGTATTGGGGTTATCTACGGTGGAATCATGGGCTTCTATGGTGGACGTGTCGGAGAAATCATGAATAAATTCTCTGAAATTCTGTATGCCATTCCTTACCTGCTCGTTACTATTTTGCTGCTGGTCGTATTGGAACCAAGCGTTGCCACGATTATTATAGCCCTATGTATAACCGGCTGGATTAACATGGCCTGGATCGTACGGGGCGAAATTATGCAGCTCAAGAACAGAGAGTTCGTACTTGCTTCCAAATCCATGGGTGCAAACTCGTCTCGCCTTATCTTCAAACACCTGCTGCCCAATGCAGTAGGACCAATCATCGTAACACTGACTCTGTCTGTACCGAGTGCGATCTTCAGTGAGGCGTTCCTCAGCTTCCTTGGTCTGGGTGTACAAGCGCCTAGAGCGTCCCTGGGTTCCATGATCGAGAACGCACTTACAGGATGGATGTATTACCCTTGGCGGATGTTGTTCCCGGCAGGTCTGATCAGCTTAATCATGTTAGCGTTCAACCTCTTCGGTGACGGACTCCGTGACGCACTTGATCCAAAACTGAAAAAATAGGAGGTGGACATAATGGATCCGTTGTTGCAGGTTAAAGATCTTAACGTTTCATTTAAAGTAAGAGACGGCGAGGTAAAGGCCGTACGCGGCATGAATTTTGAAATCGGCAAGGGTGAGACGGTTGCGATTGTCGGTGAATCCGGTAGTGGTAAGAGTGTAACAGCCCAAACCATTATGCGTTTGATTCCTTCTCCACCGTCCATCATTAATAAAGGTGAGATTATTTTCCAAGGACAGGATTTGCTGAAGAAGACCAACAAGCAAATGGAATCCATTCGTGGTAAAGATATCGGCATGATCTTCCAAGATCCGATGACATCCCTGAACCCTACCATCAAGATCGGTAAACAGATTACTGAGGTATTGATTAAGCATCAGAACATGTCCAAAGATGCTGCGGCTAAAGAAGCGGTCAAAATGCTCAAGATGGTCGGCATCAAAAATGCGGAAGAGCGCTTTAATCAATATCCACATGAATTCTCAGGCGGTATGCGTCAGCGTGCGATGATCGCGATTGCACTCGCTTGTAAGCCGGCCCTGCTGATTGCCGATGAGCCGACAACGGCTCTAGACGTAACAATCCAGGCTCAAATTATGGATGTTATGAAGGATATGCAGGAGCAGCTTGGAACTTCAATTATCCTGATCACGCATGACCTTGGCGTAGTAGCCGGTATTGCAGACCGCGTTATCGTTATGTATGCTGGAGAAGTGGTAGAAACAGGTACGAAATACGAGATTTTCAAAAATCCGCAGCATCCATATACAAAAGGTTTGATGCGTTCCATGCCTCGTCTTGATCAGAAGAAGGACGAGCCGCTCATTCCGATCGTAGGTACACCGCCGGATCTGATCAAGCCGCCGCTCGGCTGCCCGTTTGCAGCACGTTGTGATCGTGCAATGAGCATCTGCGAGCGTATTGATCCGGGTGCTACGGTATTCAGCGACACGCATATGGCGCGTTGCTGGGAGCTGCATCCTATGGCGAAGGAGGTACATTCTTCATGAGCAAGAACTTGATTGAGGTTGAAGGTCTTAAGAAATACTTTAATGTAGGGAAGAATCGTACGCTCAAAGCCGTAGATAATCTTAACTTTTATATTCGTGAAGGTGAGACACTCGGAATGGTAGGAGAATCCGGCTGTGGTAAATCTACGGCTGGACGTACAATCCTTCGCTTGTATGAGCCTACAGCAGGCAGTGTGCGCTTTAACGGCACAGATATCTACAAGCTCTCACCAAATAAGATGAAGGCGATGCGCCGGGACATGCAGATGATCTTCCAAGATCCTTATGCATCACTCAATCCGCGCTTCACTGTATCTGATATTATTGGTGAGGCTCTGGATATTCACAAGATGGCTGGAAGCAGCTTGGAGCGCAAGAAACGGATCGAGGAGCTGCTTGATCTCGTTGGTCTGAACGCAGACCATGCGAACCGTTATCCGCATGAATTCTCCGGCGGACAGCGTCAGCGGATCGGGATTGCCCGCGCACTTGCGGTAAATCCTAAATTCATCATTTGTGATGAGCCGATTTCAGCACTTGACGTATCTATTCAAGCGCAGGTAGTTAACCTTCTGAAGGATCTTCAGAATCGTTTGGGCCTGACGTACTTGTTCATTGCCCATGACCTTTCCATGGTTAAGCACATCAGTGACCGGGTTGCTGTTATGTACATGGGTAAAATGGTAGAGCTTGCGGACAGCGAAGAGCTATATGCAAACCCAATCCATCCTTACACCAAAATGCTTCTATCCGCAATTCCGATTCCGGATCCGGACATCGAAGCAAATAAAAAGCGCATTATTATGCCTGAGGACAATTCGGGTCCAATCAGTTCAGGCAATGAAGGAGAGGCAGCGAAGAGTGCCTTTAACCTGGATAATGCGAAGCTGATCGAAGTATCCAAAGGCCATTTTGTGGCTGAGCCATACGCTTGATCTAAAAAAATATGTAGTTTAGTGCCGCCGATGTGATCATCGGCGGTTTTTTGATTCAGAATCAAATTCAAGTTAGAGGTGTAGTGTAATTCATACCAGAATGAATTCCACCACCTAGAGGTGTAATGTAATTCATACTAAGTATATAATTATTACTTTGACGGAATATAAACCATTCGGTACAATCGAATAAGGCTTTAAATGAATAGGAGGATGACCTCATGAATCTAATTCCTGAGGCGCTGCGTAGTGGATCACCTCTGGCGGAACATTATTTGCGTTACGATGAAGCCGTGCATCATTTGTACGAGTATAATTTTCGCGACGTTTCCAGCTACATAGCGCGTGCCGAGTGGCTTGATCGAACCGGAGACACACGAGTAGACCGACAGGCAATTGTTAATTGCCTGCGTATATATAATGAAAGTCGAAATCCGCACCCTGCAGTGAAGGCATCTCTCACCCGGCTGGCACAGGAGAATGCTTTGGTCGTAACCGGCGGACAGCAGAGTGGATTGTTCACCGGGTCTTTGCTTGTCATATACAAGGCAGCAACGATTATTAAAGAGGCCAAGATGGCAGAAGAGAAGCTTGGACGTCCTGTCGTGCCCATATTCTGGATTGCCGGCGAGGACCACGATTGGGATGAGGTAGATCATACTTACTTGATGAGTTCAGATCTCTCGGTAACCAAAGTCAAAATGCCCGGCAAATATGAAGGGCGTTCTTCCGTGAGCGATGTTGCCGTAGAGAAGGAGCACTGGATTGCCGCTATTCAGGAGCTGGAAGAGCTGCTGCCTGATTCGGAGAACAAACCGGAACTCATCGCTTCTATTAAAGAAGCAGTTCAGGACGAATATACTAGCTTGAGTGATGTGTTTGCCAAATTGCTCGGGCAATTATTCGGTTCGTATGGACTTGTACTTATGGACTCGGCAGATCCAGAGCTAAGAAAGCTCGAAGTGCCTGTATTCGAACGTATTATCGAAGATAACGACATGCTTGAGCAGTGTTACCACGAGTCTTCCGGCCGGGTTGTAACCAGCGGCTTCACAATGCAGGCTGATGTTGCCTCCGGAGGAGCAAATTTATTTTATATCCATGAGGGCTCGAGATTGCTGCTATTCAAGGAAGACGGTAGATTTGTTGATCGCAAAGGGTATGTCTCTTTTTCCAAAACAGAGCTGCTTGAAATTCTTCATCAGCATCCGGAGCGATTCAGCAACAATGTTCTGACCCGGCCCCTAATGCAGGATTCATTATTCCCGGTGCTGTCTACGATACTTGGACATGCCGAGATTGCTTACTGGGCGCTGACCAAAGATGCCTTTCACCGAATGGGCCTTCGTATGCCAATACTTATGCCGCGTTTGTCATATACGATTTTGGATCATCATATACAGAAGCTGATGGATAAATACGATTTGAATTTTGCAGATATCCAGTTCACTTTTGATGAGAAGAAAGAAGCCTGGCTGCTCAGCTTGGATGAATTTGATGTTAACGGACAGTTTGAGGATCTAAAGACTTCTTTCCGCAAGCTGTATGCGCCTTTAATTGAACAGCTCGGTCAGCTGGAGTCGGGACTTGGACGACTGGGATTAACCAACAGCGAGAAAATAGAAGAGCAGATTGAATATATGCAAAAGAGAACGAAGCAGGCCATTGCACAGCGACATGATGCTTCACTTAAGCAATGGGATTGTATAGAAAGATCACTGTTCCCTTCAAAACGACCGCAGGAAAGAGTCTACAATGCTTACTATTACCTTAACCGGTATGGAACGGGCTGGTTGAAGGAATTAATGGAGGTTCCTGCTGATATGAGCGGTAACCATCATATTTTGTATATATAATTGGAGGAACAAGATGAGCACGGATGTGATTAAGAACAGTATCGTTGCAGATATGAACCTGGCCCCTGAAGGACATCTGAAGATTGATTGGGTGGAGGCTCATATGCCGGTATTGAACCGGGTGCGTAAGGAGTTTGAAGCAGATCTGCCCTTTAAGGGACTTAAAGTGACGATTTGCCTTCACTTAGAAGCTAAAACAGCGTATCTTGCGAAGGTTATACAGGCGGGCGGTGCTGAAGTAACGATTACGGGAAGCAATCCACTGTCTACTCAGGATGATGTATGTGCAGCATTGGTGGAGGACGGTATCACGGTGTTTGCCAAATATAATCCTGATCCGGTGGAATATAAGAATTTGATCCTGAAATCACTGGAGACGAAGCCTGACTTCATTATTGATGATGGTGGAGATCTTGTAACCATTCTGCATTCCGAGCGTCCGGATCTGCTGGAGACGATTCGCGGGGGAGCAGAAGAAACGACAACGGGTATTATTAAGCTGAAAGCCCTCGAAAAACAGAAGGTGTTAAACTTGCCGATGGTGGCTGTAAATGACGCATATTGCAAACACTTATTCGACAATCGTTATGGGACAGGGCAATCTGCCTTTGATGGAATAATCCGGACTACAAATCTTGTCGTTGCCGGAAGTACTGTCGTAGTCGTCGGATATGGCTGGTGCGGTAAGGGCGTTGCGATGCGTGCCAAGGGACTTGGTGCGAATGTTATCGTAACTGAAGTGGATGCCATCAAGGCTGTTGAAGCTCATATGGATGGATTCCGTGTCATGCCGATGGTCGAGGCAGCTAAGCTGGGTGATTTCTTCATCACGGTAACCGGAAACAAGGCTGTTATTACAGGTGAGCATTTTGATGTCATGAAGGATGGTGCCGTGCTGGCGAATGCGGGACATTTTGATGTGGAAGTGAGCATACCTGAGCTGAAGAAGCGTTCTACATCAGTACGGACGGTGCGGAAAAACATTGAGGAATACCAGTTTGCAGATGGGCGCAAAATGTATCTGTTAGCAGAAGGACGTCTCGTGAACCTGGCTGCGGCAGATGGGCATCCGGCTGAGATCATGGACACGACTTTTGCCCTACAAGCACTGGGGCTCCGGTATGTAAGGGAAAATTATGAAACTCTCGAACCGGCAGTAATTAACGTCCCTTATGAGATTGATGAGAAGGTAGCCAGGTACAAGCTGGAGAGCCTGAACATCGAGCTAGACACATTGACCGATGAACAAGTTCAATACTTGGACAGCTGGAACGTCTAACCTATGAAATGCTGAGCTGGGAATGCTTGGTACATGAAATATGGAATTGGAACGCCAAAGAGTGATGCTTATAAAAGCCGTATCCGGCTTTTGGCATCGCTCTTTTTTGCTATGAGCGAACCTGATTTTTCAACCTGAGTCAAGGTAGCTTTCTAACATCTCTTCCAAAAAGTTTCATATGCAGAGAAGGGTTTTGATTTTTCAAAGCGAATCAATTATGCTTAAGTGGTGGAAAGTGGAGCAAAGTGGTGAGCAGGAGCTAAGGAGTGGTAGACAATGTTTATGGGGGAGTTCCAGCATAGCATTGACGATAAAGGCCGAATGATTATTCCGGCCAAATTCCGTGACGCTCTCGGCCCGAGCTTTGTTGTCACTCGCGGATTGGACCAGTGTTTGTTCGTATATCCAATGAATGAATGGTCCATTCTGGAGCAGAAGCTGAAGGCTCTGCCGCTAATGAAATCCGATGCGCGTGCTTTTACCCGGTTTTTTTTCTCAGGAGCGACTGAATGCGAGCTTGATAAACAGGGCAGGGTAAATTTACCGATGAATTTACGCGATTACGCCAAGATGGACAAGGAATGCGTCGTACTCGGTGTATCCAATCGGGTAGAGATCTGGAGCAAAGGCATATGGGAACAATATTACAGCCAATCTGAAGAAACGTTTAACGACATTGCCGAAAAGCTGGTCGATTTCAATTTTGAGTTTTAGGATTTATGAACAATCCGTAATTACAAAAATGTCTGGAGGACAAACAAGTGTTTCACCACATTACCGTACTCAAAGAAGAAGCAACCGAAGGCCTTAACATCAAGCAGGACGGGATTTACGTGGACTGCACATTAGGCGGGGCAGGACATAGCTCGCTGATTGCCTCACGACTGGGACCCGAGGGACGACTGATCGCCTTCGATCAGGATGACTGGGCACTTGAAAATGCAAAAGAAAGACTCGGAGAATTTGGGTCCAAGGTTACACTTGTTAAGACCAATTTCAGAGACCTCACTGCGGTATTAAGTGAACTGGATGTTCCGATGACTGAAGGAATTCCTCAAGTCGATGGCATTCTGTACGATCTGGGAGTATCTTCTCCACAGTTTGATGAAGGCGAGCGGGGATTCAGCTACAATCACGATGCGCCGCTTGATATGCGTATGGATCAGTCAGGTGATCTAACAGCAAGAGACATTATAAACGAGTGGTCTGAAGAAGAAATTGCTCGAATTTTGTATGTTTATGGCGAAGAAAAGTTTTCAAGACGGATTTCAAGGGTAATAGTTGAAAAAAGGCAATCTGCAGCTATTGAAACTACGGGCGAATTAGTCGATATCATTAAAGAAGGTATTCCGGCAGCTGCCAGAAGAACGGGCGGACATCCTGCCAAACGGAGCTTCCAAGCTTTGCGAATCGCCGTGAATGATGAGCTCGGTGCGTTTGAGGAGGCTTTGCATCAAGCAGTTCGCTGCTTGAAACCAGGCGGCAGAGTATCTGTTATTACGTTTCATTCCCTGGAAGACAGGATATGCAAACAGATTTTTAGCAGTTATTTGGAGAAATGTACATGCCCACCTGACTTCCCGTTATGTGTATGCGGCGGTAAAGGGACGCTCAAGCTCGTTAATCGCAAGCCGATTGTGCCGAGCGAGGCGGAACTTGCGCAGAACCCCAGAGCGCGTTCAGCTAAGCTGCGTGTAGCGGAGAAATTGTAATTAGAAACGTAAGGAGAGTCGAATATGGCCTATACACGTGGCAACCTGGCAGTTAAGGAAAGAGTGCAGGAGCAGCAAGCACAGCCCCAGCGGTATAAAGAGACGACAAAAGTCGTTACTCGAAGGACAGGTCTGCCGACAAGAGAGAAGCTGCTGTATCTGATATCTGTGATCGTATGTGTCGTTGTTGTCAGTGTTATGGTTGGCAGATACGTGAACATCTATGACCTCAACAAGCAGACGCATACTGTCGAACAAGCAACGGTATTAGCCAATAAAGAAATTGCTGTTCTGGACGTTCATAAGGAGAAGCTGGAGAACGAGATCGTAGCGAAAGCGCGCGAGCTTGGTTACGTGGAGCAAACTTCGGATCGTGACGTGATTCGAGTGCCGAGAACTGCAGTTAGTCCGACTTCATCTGAACAAGGCTCTTCAGACGGCAAGTAAGAAATGTGAGGTTTTGGACTATGGGGAAAATCAATAAAAGAATAAAACTTCGCACGTTACTCATTGGAGGGATCATCACCCTCTTTTTTCTTGTACTTATGGGCAGAGTCTTCTGGATTCAAGTGGTCAACGCAGGCGTCTGGCAGGACTATGCCGCTCAATTGATAGAGAATTCCAAGACGATCCCGGCAAAGAGGGGGACAATTACAGACCGCAATGACAATGTTCTGGCCACGGATGCGCCTGCCTATACAGTAGCGGTAAATCCGGAGCTCATTCATGAGAAGGAGATTGAAGACGTAGTCGTCGAGGGTCTGCATGAATTACTGGGCAAGGATGAAGCAGGACTGAGGGAGGATATCACGGCTACAAGAGAAAACGGCAGCCTCAGGCCGCATAGAGAAGTACGCAGCGAGGGTTATAAGATTGATCAGGAGTTAAAGGAAAAAATCGATGAATTCCGGAATAAGCTGGACAAGGAATACGGTGCGAAGAATGCCATCGTCTTAATGGATGAGTCCAAGCGTTTCTATCCTGAGAATAATCTGGCGTCCCATGTGCTTGGTTACTTGAATAAAGAGGGAGACCCAGTTTATGGGCTCGAATTGTACTACGATGAGGAGCTCAAAGGAACCGATGGCAAGCTTCTATATCAGAAGGATGGTAAGGGCCTTGAGCTGACGAACTCGGACAGTGCCTATACAGCACCGCAGAATGGTAAAAAGTTAAAGCTGACCATTGATGATACGATACAGTACTACATCGAAGAAGCGATGAAGGAAGCTTATGATAAATATGATCCGATTAGTATGACCGTCATTGCGGCCGATCCGAATACGATGGAGATTCTGGGCATGGCAAATCTGCCGAATTATAATCCGAACTCCTATTGGGAAACACCAGACAATTATTACAATCATGCAATTCAATCCATCTATGAGCCGGGATCTACGTTTAAGATCGTGACACTGGCTGCTGCGGTTGAGGAGAAATTGTTTAATCCGAATGCGACCTTTGAATCAGGTAGTATTCAGGTTGGCGGCAGAAATATTAGTGATATTAGTCGCAATTGGGGGATAATCAGTTATTTAGAGGGTGTAAAACGCTCCAGTAACGTCGCCTTTGTCAACCTTGGTTACAAAATGCTCGGTGGAGAGAAGCTTCGCGATTATATTGATAAATTTGGTTTTGGTGTGAAGACCGGCATTGATCTTCCAACGGAGTCCGCTTCGCCGATCAGAGAGCTGGTATATGCTGCAGATATTGCGGCTGCATCCTATGGTCATGGGCTTGTACAGGTAACCCCTATTCAGCAGGTAGCTGCTATTTCGGCTATAGCTAATGGTGGTAAGCTGCTTGAGCCGCATCTGGTGAAAGAAATATCAGATCCAAACAACGGTGAGGTAGAGTCAATTCAGCCAAAAGAAATACGTCAGGTGATATCACCGGAAACAGCAAGAACTGTCGGTAGTTACTTGGAGCAGGTTGTTGCCGATCAGGATCATGGATCAGGCCGTTATGCCTACATTGATGGCTACCGTGTAGCCGGCAAAACAGGGACAGCGATTAAATACATTAACGGAGAATACGATCATACGAAGTCCGTCGTTTCCTTTATCGGCTACGCACCTGTGGATGATCCTAAAATCGCAATGCTGGTTATGATTGACGAACCTAACGATCCAAACCTGGGAGGCGGTTCAGGAGCGGCTCCAATATTCAAAGAAATCATGTCTAAATCACTCACTTATCTCGGTGTTTCGAAGGAAGCCGTAACCAGCGAGGATGGAGCAGAGAGCACACAGCAGCTGGTACGCAAAAAAGCGCCTGATCTGGTGGGCAAATCCGGTAAGGATGCTCGGGCACAGCTCTTGGAAGAGGGGATTGCCTATGAGACGCTCGGCAAGGGGAGCAAAGTGATCCAGCAGTATCCAAAGGCGGGAGCCGAGCTTACTGCTGGACAGCGAATCTACCTGCTTACTGAGCAGAGCGACACCATGGAAATTCCGGATTTGACAGGTGAATCTTTACGTGATGCGCTGGAAGTCCTAACCTTGCTTAAGGTGGGAGTCAGAGTTGAGGGTGAAGGTTATGTCACCAAGCAAAAAGTGGAAGTGACAGGAGAAAATCGTACGGCAGTACTTACACTGCAGACAGCGAAGGATGCTGTAACTGGTGAATCCACGGAGGGATCGGCAGATGAGGAAGGAAGCGCAGCCGATGAACAGGCGGCTGATCCCGATAACTCAGAGCCTGACAATTCCGATGCCGAAGATGCGGATACATCGAACACAGCTGCAGGCAGTCCAGAAGAATGAGACGGTAACGTAAGAGAATAAAGCTTGTTCTATTCCCTGGTTGTCCCGAATATTCATGATTAAGCATGTCATTGTGAATACGAAAGACAAGTAGGGGGGAGATACATATGGCCAAAGTATCCAGCGTGACGCTTCGCCGCCGCTTGCTGTGGTGCATGCTGATACTGCTCATTCTTTTTGCGGCGCTTGCAATTCGTCTAGCTTATGTGCAGCTTGCCAAAGGACCGGAATTGGCGGAGGAAGCCGAGAATCTGTGGCGGAGACAAATTCCATATACTGCTAAGCGTGGAGAAATTCTTGACCGTAACGGCACAGCACTTGCTTATAATATTACGACACCGACCGTTATGGCTATTCCGGTTCAGGTGAAGGAAAAGGAAAAAACGGCTGAAGCCCTAGCGCCGCTTCTTGGGATGACGCAGGAGAAGGTGCTCGGCATCATTTCCAAGACCGAAAGAATAGTCGAGATAAAGCCCGGTGGCCGAAAAATTACGATGGAGAAAGCACAGGAAATTCGTGATTTGGAGCTTCCGGGCATTGTTGTTGCTGAGGACAATAAGCGGTTTTATCCTTACGGCGATTTGGCGGCACATATTCTCGGGTTCACAGGAATTGATAATCAAGGGTTAACCGGGATTGAGAAGAAGTACGATGATAACCTTAAGGGCATCGGAGGAGGAATTGAATATTTGTCGGATGCAGCAGGCAGGCTGATGCCAGGATCATCCGATGAATATGTCGCACCAAAGGACGGGCTCAACCTTCAGCTGACTATTGATCAGCCGATCCAATCCATTATCGAACGTGAGCTGGATCAGGCGATGGTCAAATTTGAGGCGAATTCTGCCCTTGCGATTGCCATGAATCCGAAGACCGGAGAAATTCTTGGCATGTCGAGTCGTCCAAGCTATGAGCCGGGTAATTATCAGGAATATCCTGCAGAAATATATAACCGAAATTTACCTGTATGGATGACCTATGAGCCGGGTTCTACCTTCAAGATTATTACCCTCGCTGCTGCACTGGAAGAGAAGAAGGTGGATCTTGTTAACGATCATTTCTTCGATCCAGGCTACGTTGAGGTTGGCGGAGCCCGACTTCGCTGCTGGAAAAAGGGCGGACACGGCAGCCAGACCTTTTTACAGGTTGTGGAAAACTCATGTAATCCGGGGTTTGTTGCTTTAGGGAACAAGCTTGGCAAAGAGACGCTTTTCGAGTATATTAAAAACTTCGGTTTCGGTGCAAAGACAGGAATAGACCTGAGTGGAGAAGCTTCTGGAATACTATTCAAGCTATCCCAGGTTGGACCTGTCGAGCTTGCGACGACTGCCTTTGGTCAGGGTGTTTCAGTAACTCCGATTCAGCAGATCACCGCAGTCTCTGCTGCGATCAACGGCGGAAAATTATACAAACCGTTTGTTGCCAAAGCATGGGTCGATCCCGTCACGGGCGAAGTTGTTGATGAAACCGAGCCGGAGATGGTAAGACAGGTGATCTCGGAGGAGACGTCCAAACAGGTTCGTGAAGCGCTCGAAAGTGTGGTTGCGAAGGGGACCGGACGCCCTGCCTTTATCGACGGTTATCGAGTTGGAGGCAAGACAGGTACTGCTCAGAAAGTCATTAACGGTCGTTATTCAACAACCGAACATATCGTTTCGTTTATCGGTTTTGCACCAGCGGATGATCCTCAGATTGTGGTATATACCGCGGTAGACAATCCGAAGGGGATTCAATTCGGGGGCGTAGTTGCAGCTCCGATCGTCCAGAACATATTAGAGGATTCATTACATTATTTGCAGGTTCCGCAGCGGAAGGATCAGCTTGAGAAGAATTACAAGTATGGGGAAACACCGATTGTAACCGTACCAGACCTTACAGGAGCAACGGTACAGGATCTGTATGAAGATCTGAATATGAACTTTATGCTCGTCAAATCAGGAACTGGCAATACGGTCATCAGTCAGGCACCAAAACCAGGAGCCAGGGTCGAAAGAGGCTCGACCATACGAATTTATATGGGAAGTCATCCGGAAGATGCTCACGAGCATGACACCAATACATCCTCTGGCAATGAAAAAGAAGGAAGTTGATGTTTTTACTTCGCTTCCTATGGACCATAATGCTAGGTAACGGATACAATAGGGAAGGATGACGTTTTAATTTAGGGAAAGAAGGAATACATGTGCTTTTAAAACAATTTGCTTCCTTGCTGCAGACAAGTAAAGTCACAGGCAACGGGGATACGGAGATTACAGGAATACAAACAGATTCTAGAAAAGTAACTGCAGGAGATCTGTTTATTTGTCTGCCTGGTCACACGGTGGATGGGCATGATTACGCTCAGACAGCGGTGGATCAAGGGGCTACTGCGCTTGTTGTTGAACGGGAGCTCGAGGCTCGTGTTCCCCAAATTATAGTAAATAGCAGCCGTTTAGCGATGGCCGTTTTTTCTAATCATTTCTTTGAATCGCCAAGCCAGCGCTTGAACATGATCGGGGTAACCGGTACGAATGGCAAGACGACAACGTCTTATCTCATTGAGAAAATACTAAACGATGCAGGTCAAAGTACAGGTCTCATCGGTACAATACAAATGCGGTACGCAGGTAAAGAGTTCCCTATGTCAGGAACGACACCGGAGGCACTGGAATTGCAGCGCAGCCTGCATCATATGGTGCAGGAAGGGGTCGAGAACTGTGTCATGGAGGTCTCCTCACATGCGCTGGAACAGGGACGTGTTAAAGGGACCGACTTCCGTACGGCGGTGTTCACGAATCTTACACAGGACCATCTGGATTACCATCTCACGATGGAATCCTATCGAAGTGCCAAAGGTCTGTTGTTTGCTAGAATGGGCAACGCGTATACAGAGGAGCTCTCGAAACGTAAATATGCAGTCTTGAATGCCGATGATGAGGCATCCAAGTATTTTGCCAGCCTGACAGCAACGGAAGTCGTGACTTACGGTATTGATACAGAAGCGGATGTGAAAGCGTCCAATATCAGGATTACAGCACAAGGTACTTTCTTCCATGTAGATACATTTAAAGGCAGCGCTGATATTGAGCTCCGCATGGTAGGTAAATTCAACGTATACAATGCGCTGGCCGCAGCCACGGCTGCACTACTGGAGGGGATTTCCCTCGAAGCCATTAAGCAGAGTCTTGAATCCATTCCTGGCGTGGACGGGCGGGTTGAAGCCGTTGCTTGTGGTCAGGACTTTGCCGTAATCGTTGACTATGCCCATACACCAGACGGACTCGAAAATGTGCTTCGAACGGTTAATGAATTCGCGGAGCGCAGGGTACTCTGTGTCTTTGGCTGCGGGGGAGACCGCGACCGCACTAAGCGTCCCATTATGGGGCAGATTGCTGCTAAATACAGTGACAAGGTATTTATTACGTCCGATAATCCCCGTACAGAGAATCCGGATGCCATTCTTGAAGATATTAAACAGGGACTTGTCGATATGGGGACCGAGCCTGACAAATACGAACTTATCGTGGATCGGAAGGCGGCAATTCATCGTGCTATTGAGCAGGCAAGCTCTGGCGATGTAGTATTGATTGCGGGTAAGGGTCATGAGACGTATCAAATTCTTGGTACGACAAAAACAGATTTTGATGATCGTCTTGTGGCGAAAGAAGCGATAAGGGGCATAGCAAAGTGATAAAAAGAACGTTATATCAAATTGCACAGATGTGCGGCGGCACACTCTTGAGAGATCAAGACAGTGAATTAAATATAAATGGTGTGTATACAGATTCACGCAAGACTGTTGAAGGACGGCTGTTTGTCCCTTTGGCTGGTGAGCGTTTTGATGGACATGAATATGCTGCAGAGTGTCTGGCTGCCGGTGCAGCCGGTATTATGTGGCAGAACGATCATGGTACACCTCCCGAAGGACCGGTTATTCTCGTAGAGGATACCCTTCTGGCATTGCAGGAGTTATCTGCGGCTTATTTAAGGGAGAGTGGAGCATCCGTAGTAGCCATTACGGGAAGCAATGGCAAGACAACGACCAAGGATATGGTGTATTCGCTGTTATCCACCACCTTTAAGGTGCATAAGACGCAGGGGAATTTCAACAATCATATAGGTCTGCCGTTAACGATCCTTGATATGCCTCAAGATACGCAGATTGCGATTCTGGAGATGGGCATGAGCGGCCGGCATGAAATTGAGCGACTGGCGGAAATTGCACGTCCGGATGTTGCCGTCATTACGAACATTGGAGAAGCTCATTTGCTGCAGCTCGGTTCCAGAGAGGAAATTGCACGTGCCAAGCTCGAAATCGTAAGCGGGCTGAAGAACGATGGCCTGCTCATCTACAATGGTGATGATTCACTAGCAGATCGTGTTCTTGCCGAGCCGTCTACGAAGAAGCCGAAGGAGTTCAAACGATTTACCTTTGGAATGAATCAGACCAATAATGATTTCCCGACGGGAATTACGAATCATGCGGGCGGGATGATCTTTACTTCGGTTTCCTTGGGCGAAGAGGCAATGCAAATTCCTCTTATTGGCCAGCACAATGTGATTAACTCACTCGCTGCGCTTGCCGTCGCAAGGCATTATGGTGTATCCCATGATGACATGCACAAAGGCTTGGCTGAAGTGAAGCTGACGGGAATGCGCATCGAAGTTATGAAGGGCGTCAGTGGAATTACCGTGCTGAATGATGCATACAATGCGAGCCCGACTGCGATGAAGGCAGCGGTTGATGCCCTGAGCGGTCTTGCAGGCTATGAACGCAAAGCGGCAGTCCTTGGAGATATGCTGGAGCTTGGACCAAGAGAAGAAGAGCTTCATGAGGAGATTGGACACTATCTGACACCGGCCAAGCTTGATCTGGTATTCACATATGGTTCCTTGTCTTCGAACATCGCAAAAGGCGCGTTACGGAATATGCCGAGCCATGCGGTGCATGCTTTTGAGGATAAGGCTGCTTTAATTGCCCATTTGAAGGCAACAATGACACCTAGGGATGTTGTTCTTGTCAAGGCTTCCAGGGGCATGAAGCTGGAGGAAGTTGCTAACGCACTAATCAATGAACCATTACAGATCGAAGTTGACTAGAGAGGTGTTATCATGGATTTTCAATTAATGCTGCTAACGATCGGTGTGTCATTCATCCTGGCGGTGATTGCTGCACCGATTCTGATACCACTCCTGCGCCGCATGAAATTCGGGCAGCAGGTAAGAGAAGATGGACCTCAGAGCCATCTTAAGAAATCGGGAACGCCGACGATGGGCGGTGTCGTCATCGTGCTTGCCTTTACGCTTGCCTTCCTAAAGTTTGCACCTGCGAAGAACACGGATTTTTATGTGCTGATCGTGGCAACTTTAGGGTTTGGCCTGATCGGTTTCCTGGACGACTATATTAAAATTGTATTTAAACGTTCACTCGGTCTAACAGCAAGACAGAAGCTATTTGGGCAGCTGCTATTTTCTGCAATTATGTGCTTCCTGCTTATCCAGAATGGTCACAGCACGGAGATTGCATTGCCCGGAACATCATGGGCATTCGACCTTGGACCATGGTTCTACTATCCATTCATTGTTATCATGATGCTTGCTATAAGTAATGCTGTGAATTTCACGGATGGTCTGGACGGATTATTATCCGGCGTAAGTGCCATAGCTTTTGGTGCATTTGCCATTGTAGCGATGCAGGCAACTTCACTTCCGGCTGCCGTTTGCGCAGCAGCGATGATTGGAGCCGTACTTGGATTCCTTGTCTACAATGCGCACCCAGCCAAAGTATTTATGGGGGATACCGGCTCGCTTGCGATCGGGGGAGCCATCGGAGCTATTGCCATCGTCACAAAGACAGAGCTCTTATTCCTCGTGATCGGCGGTATCTTCGTCATTGAGATGCTGTCTGTCGTTATTCAGGTCGTATCTTTCAAGACAAGAGGCAAACGTGTGTTTAAAATGAGCCCGATTCATCACCATTTTGAATTGTCGGGATGGTCTGAATGGCGTGTAGTAATTACTTTTTGGGCCGTAGGACTGCTGCTCGCTGGTCTCGGACTTTATATCAACAAGGGGTTGTAATTCATGAAGCATCCGGAGAGTTATAAAGGAATGGACGTCGTTGTTCTTGGCCTGGCCAAGAGCGGCGTACAGGTGGCTAAGGTGCTGCATCAGGCTGGTGCCCATGTGATTGTTAACGATCAAAAGGACAGAGCACAGTGTCCCGAAGCATCCGAACTGGAGGCTTTGGGAATTTCTGTTATATGCGGAGGGCATCCGGATGATCTGATTCATCCTGGAGTGCAGCTTCTGGTCAAGAACCCGGGGATCCCATATAAGATTGCGCCGATTCAAAAAGCGCTGGAGCTGGGCATCGAAGTCGTCACTGAGGTTGAAGTGGCTTATCATATTTGCAAAGCTCCCATCATTGGAATTACAGGCTCTAATGGTAAAACAACAACAACAACCTGGGTAGGTCTTTTGCTCGAGAATGCAGGCTTGTCGCCGATTGTGGCGGGCAATATTGGTACTCCGTTATCCGAGGCAGCACAGGCGGCCAAAAAAGAGGATATCATGGTCGTGGAGCTTAGCAGCTTCCAGCTCAAGGGAACGACGGATTTTCGTCCTGCCGTCAGCTGCCTGCTGAACGTTTCGGAGACGCATCTTGATTACCACGGCGGGATGGAGGACTATATTACTTCCAAAGCCAAACTGTTTAACAATCAAACACAAGAGGATTATGCGGTTATCAACTGGGATGATCCCGTATGCAGACAGCTTGTGCCCTACATCAAAGGGAGAATCCTGCCATTCTCACTGACAGAAACACTGCAAGTCGGTGTATACGCAGACCCTCCCTACATACCGGATGTTGAAGATGATATTGAGAGAACCATCATGTACCGTGATTTTGATGGTGGAATCCATCCGATTATTTCTGTTGATGAGATCAAACTGCCGGGCCGTTTCAACGTTGCCAATGCACTGGCCGCTTGTGCTATAGCCATCGCAGCGGGTGCGGCTCCTACAGCACTATCTGCTCCTCTCTCAACTTTCCGCGGTGTGGAGCACCGAATGGAATATGTACAGAATCATGCAGGTGCAGATTACTATAACAATTCCAAGGCGACGAATGCGAAGGCAACACTTAATGCGCTTACCTCTTTCAAAGAGCCCATCGTGCTGATTGCAGGTGGCCTTGACCGTGGATCCGATTATATGGATATGCTGGAAGTGTTCAAAGAGAGAGTGAAGGCTGTCGTTTTGCTGGGGCAAACGAAGGAGAAGCTGGCTGAAGTTGCGAAACTTGCCGGTCTAAAGGATATTCGGATTGTCGATAATGGAGAGGATGCCGCCGCAGCGCTTGTCGAAGCGGTTAAAAATGCTTCCGAGCTGGCACAATCAGGTGATGTTGTTTTATTGTCGCCTGCATGCGCGAGCTGGGATATGTTTAGCTCCTATGAAGAGCGTGGACGCATTTTTAAAGAGGCGGTGCATAATCTGTAAGTAGGGGGGTGGATAAGCCCCTACTACTTATGTAAGAGGTGGCCTCCTAATGAAACAGACCCGACCGGCGCCTGATTTGTGGCTCGTTATCTGCATTGTGTCGCTGCTCTCCATCGGAATTGTGATGGTATACAGTGCAGGTGCCGTCCTTGCCTTTCGTGAACACGGCGACTCTTTCTACTTTGTAAAGAGGCAGCTGCTGTTCGCGGGGCTTGGGCTACTCGCCATGTTCTTTACGGCAAATGTGGATTACCGGATATGGCGCAACTACGCAAAGTATGTACTCATCCTCTGCTTTATTCTACTCATTATCGTACTGATTCCGGGCATCGGCGTCGTTCGCGGCGGCGCAAGAAGCTGGCTGGGTATCAGTTCGTTCGGTATTCAGCCCTCAGAGTTTATGAAGCTTGGCATGATTCTGTTCCTGGCCAAATGGCTCAGCAAGGATCCTGCCGCAATTAAGAACTTCACTACCGGCTTACTTCCTCCATTAGGTCTTATTGGTCTTGCTTTTGGCCTTATAATGCTTCAGCCGGACCTCGGAACGGGCGCGGTTATGCTTGGTGCATCGATGTTGATCATCTTTACGGCAGGGGCGAGGATGAAGCATCTGATGTTCCTGGCGCTTGGCGGTGTACTTGGTTTTGCCGGATTGATTCTCGCAGCCCCTTATCGCTTAAGACGGATTACCGGGTTTCTGGACCCTTGGTCTGATCCGCTCGGTACAGGCTATCAAATTATTCAATCGTTATATGCGATCGGCCCAGGGGGACTTGGAGGGCTTGGTCTTGGTATGAGCAGGCAGAAATACAGCTATGTTCCTGAGCCGCAGACCGATTTTATATTTTCCATATTGGCTGAAGAGCTCGGCTTTATTGGCGGATTAATTGTACTGCTGCTCTTCCTGCTGCTGGTATGGAGAGGAATGCGGGTAGCGATGACCGTCCCGGATGCGTTTGGAAGCTTGCTGGGTGTAGGGATTGTCGGTATGGTTGCTGTACAGGTTGTTATTAACATTGGAGTTGTTATCGGTCTGATGCCGGTGACGGGAATTACACTTCCCTTAATCAGTTATGGGGGTTCATCTCTGACGCTGATGCTTACAGCACTGGGAATACTACTTAATTTATCACGTTATGCGAGGTGACTTATATGCGCGTTGTACTTACAGGCGGCGGGACAGGCGGACATATCTATCCGGCTGTCGCTGTCGCAAGGCAGCTGGAGTCTGAGGACAAGAACGCTGAATTTTTATATATAGGGGGAAAAAGAGGGCTGGAAAGCAAGCTCGTTCCCGAGGAAAATCTTCGGTTTGAATCTATTGATATTACGGGGTTTCGTCGTAAGCTGTCGGTGGACAATGTTAAAACCATCCTCCGCTTTTTGCAGGGAGTCCGCACATCCAAGAAACTGCTGCGAGAGTTTAAACCCGATGTGGTGATAGGCACAGGTGGATATGTGTGTGGTCCTGTCGTTTACGCCGCAGCTAAACTCGGCATTCCGAGCATTATTCATGAACAAAATGCAATTCCTGGTTTGACCAATAAATTTCTGAGCCGTTATGTGGATACCGTAGCCGTAAGCTTTGAAGGCTCGGAGAAGCATTTTCCCGGCGTGAAAAATGTTCTCTACACCGGCAATCCGCGTGCGACTACCGTGCAACATGCGAGCCGCGAACGCGGATTTGCTTCGCTTGGAGTACCAATGGGCAGCAAGGTCGTGCTTGTCGTAGGCGGAAGCCGGGGAGCGAAGGCGATCAATGACGCAATGATCGACATGAGTGAACGCGTAGCAGCACTTAAGGATGTCCATATGGTATATGTTACGGGGGATTCCTATTACGAATCTACACTTCAGGCTGTAAAAGAGCGGCTGGGCAACATTCCAAGTCATATGCATATTTTGCCGTATGTAAATAATATGCCTGAGGTGCTTGCAGCGACCTCGCTGATTGTGAATCGGGCAGGGGCTTCCTTCCTCGCCGAGATTACATCCCTTGGTATTCCGGCTATCCTGATCCCGTCCCCGAACGTAACAAATAATCATCAGGAGGCCAATGCAAGGGCGTTAGAGAAGGCTGGGGCGGCGCATGTGCTTCTGGAGAAGGATATGAACGGAAATACCCTGTTCCAATCGATTGAGGCTGTTATCGGCGATGAGGACCGCAAGCGTTCAATGTCCAGCATCTCTAAGCAGCTTGGAAAGCCGGATTCAGCGGCCGTACTTGTCGCTGAGATGAGACGGATTGCGAAGAAATAAATCTAACAAGATTAGATCACGGATACGTAAGAAACAGTCCAGTAGGCGATTGTCACACACAGAGGCCTCTTTACATAAGATACCTTATCAAATGTGACAATCACTCTGGGCTAACAAAAGTCCATAGTGTGTTACAACAAATTTTTTTATCCGCTTAAGGACGTTCATTCCCTATGACTGCCTATTCAAAACGCATATACATCGGACGGTATGCGCTGGAGACGATTCATGGGCGTTAATAGTCAAGGGGGGCGGTAAACTCGGAGGTGATACACTTGGACAAATTGGTGATTGAAGGCGGGAAACCCCTATCAGGATCCATACGTATCCACGGAGCGAAGAATGCTGCATTGCCCATCATGGCGGCAAGCCTGCTGGCGGAAGGGAACACTGAGCTTCATAATGTTCCTCACTTGCTCGACATTGAAGTGATGCTGCACATCCTTGAAAGGCTCGGCTGTAATACGAGACATGAACAAGGCGTCGTAACGCTCGATACTTCTTTGGTTAGCTCATCAAGAGTTCCGGAAGATTTAATGAACAAGATGCGCTCATCCATTTTTCTGATGGGTCCGCTGCTGGCGAGATTTGGCGAAGTATCCATTTATCAGCCAGGCGGCTGCGCTATTGGGGAACGTAAGATTGATCTCCATTTGAGGGGACTCGAAGCACTTGGGGCGGTTATTGAGGAGAAGGATTCGCAGATTACTTGTCGGGCGAAGAAGCTGATCGGTGCAGATATCCAGCTTGATTTTCCAAGCGTAGGTGCTACAGAAAATATCATGATGGCAGCAGTAACGGCTTCTGGAACAACGACGATCACAAATGCGGCTAGAGAGCCCGAAATCCAGGATCTTCAAAATTTCCTCAATGCGATGGGCGCTCATATTATTGGAGCAGGCACGAGCACAATTACGATTCATGGTGTTGATCGGCTGACTTCCTGCACGTATGAGATTATTCCCGATCGAATCGTGGCAGGCACTGTGCTGATTGCTGCAGCTGCTACACGTGGGAATGTTACGTTAACGCGCAGTAATCCAGCACATCTCACTTCACTTATACACGTGCTGAAGCGTGCCGGTGTTCAAACAAGTGTATGCAATGATATAATAACCGTGAGCTGTATGGGAAGACCCAAGGCAGTCGATCGTATTGTTACATCACCATATCCGTCATTTCCTACAGATCTTCAATCACAGGTTATGGTTCTGCTCAGTTTGGCTGATGGATTCAGTATTATGAAGGAAACGGTCTTTGAAGCCAGATTTAAGCATGTGGATGAACTCAACGTGATGGGAGCCGATATTTCAGTGGATTTGAATACCGCATTCATCCGCGGCGTACCTCGTTTATATGGGGCAACGGTTGAGGCTACGGATTTGCGGGCAGGTGCGGCACTGGTTATTGCAGGACTCGCAGCGCAGGGCAAAACAGTGGTGGAGCAGGTGCATCATATCGATCGCGGTTACGACCGGATTGAACAATTATTTCAGTCCCTGGGTGCTTCGGTTGAACGACAGCCTGTAAGTTTTGTTGCACCGTAAATTCGAATACCTTCATGGTCATTATATTCAAGTATATTCATGCTACATCAGATTTAAGCACAATATTGCCCTGAAAGTCCCCTCTTTTTGGAGGGGACCTTAAGGCTTTTATGGAGCGGACGTCAATGCCAAAAGGTCAAATTCCTGCTCTCAAAAAAGAGAGCACCCCAAAAATGAAAACAAGCCGGAAAATTATCTTTATTTTGGTGTTGTTATTTATCGTTATTTTTGCAGTGATCTTCTTTAGATCTCCCGTAAGCAAAATTTCCCAGGTTCAGATAGAAGGAAATGTGTTTAGTACTAGAGAAGAAATTTTATCTAAGAGCGGTCTAGCGGTAGGAAGTCCTTTTTTCGGAGCCAATGCATCGGATATTGAAGGGGTGCTGGAGGACAGTCCTCTTATTTCTGAAGCAACGGTGGACAAGCAGTTCCCTGGAATTCTTATCATACACGTCAAAGAGTATGAGACTGTCGCCTACGAATTAGGTTCGGATGGTCAGATTCAAGCCATATTATCCAGCGGTGCCAGCGTCAATCTGGAGGGAAGAGGCATTGCAGTAGAAAAACCGATTCTTACTCAGTGGAAAGCAGACGATCCGCTGAAGACCGAGCTCTCGAATGTGCTCAAAGAAATACCAAATGAGCTGACAACCGATATTTCGGAGATTTTGCCATCGCCGACACCTTCGTTTCCCGACCGGATCAAGCTGTATACCAAATCACAGTTTGAGGTCATCACAACCATTTCTTTGCTTGGAGATAAGGTGAGTTATCTAAACCAAGTCATTGAAACAGAAGAGCCCGGTCTTATCACCATGCTGGAGGCTGATTCCTATGAGCCCTTTCAGCCGGATGAAGAGGACACCGGGGAAGGCGAAGCGGGAAGCACATCCTGAAATAATGGAATCAGCAGCCTATGAAGATAGCACTTTCTGATTGATTAAAAAAATGTTACACTTTAAGCTATGTGCATCTTACTAACGCATCCTTCTTTTTTCTTCAGAATTTAATAGAATCATCGAGGCGGTTCAAACCGTTAATAGACATAGACATACAGCAGAGTGAATCATGCAGCTATTAGGCTTGGAATCAAGCGTAAAGTTCATAATTACACCTAAGATGGTGGCACCTAAAAAATTTGTAGAAAAAAGAGGGAAAGCCTTAAACGTGTTGAATATGTAGAGAGTGTTGTAACTTGAGAACGTATATTACTATCGGAGTCAGGAGGTGCCACAGACTTGAGCAACAATGACATCATTGTTAGTTTGGACATCGGTACATCCAAAGTTCGAGCTATTATTGGGGAAATTAACAATGGAACCTTTAATATTATTGGAGTTGGATCTGCCGACTCAGAGGGAATTCGTAAGGGATCAATTGTAGACATTGACCAGACTGTACAATCTATCCGCAATGCAGTAGATCATGCGGAGCGTATGGTTGGTATTCAAATATCCGAAGTATATGTCGGTATCTCCGGAAATCATATCGGACTTATGACAAGTCACGGCGTTGTGGCAGTATCGAATGAAGACCGTGAGATCGGTGAAGAAGACATGGAACGGGTGTTGAAAGCGGCAGAAGTGATTGCTATTCCGCCGGAACGTGAGATCATCGATGTAGTGGCAAGACAGTACGTAGTGGACGGTCTTGAGGGCATTCAGGATCCACGCGGCATGATCGGTGTAAGACTTGAGGTTGAAGCGACGATTATTACGGGTGCCAAGACTTCCATACATAACTTGCTTCGCTGCGTAGAGAAGTCGGGTCTGAAAGTGAAGGATCTTGTACTAATGTCTCTCGGAGCAGGGCTGCTGTCTCTGTCCAAGGATGAAAAGGGTATGGGATCTGCATTGATCGATATTGGTGCAGGCTCGACCACGATTGCTGTGTTTGAGGAAGGCTCAATTGTCGCCACTTCTACACTTCCGATCGGCGGAGAGTTTGTTACCAATGATATTGCATATGGTCTCCGTACTTTGACTGAACAAGCAGAGAAAGTAAAACTGAAGTATGGATGTGCTTGGCTTGATGATGCAGCCAGAGATGTCGTATTCAAAGTCACTCGTATCGGCAGCAATGTGGATAAGGAGTTTACTCAAGAGGATCTGGCAGCCATCATTGAACCTCGTGTGCAGGAGATATTCCAGATGATTCATCAGGAAATGAAGAGACTCGGTTACACGGAGCTTCCCGGAGGTTATATATTAACGGGCGGCACGGCAGCTATGCCGGGTGTCTTGCAAGTTGCTAGGCATGAGCTTGCGGCTTCAGTAAGAGTGGCCGTACCAGACTTTATCGGGGTGCGTGACCCGGGCTATACTAGCGGTGTGGGTATCTTGCATAACGTGATCCGCAGTGCTAAAATCAGACCCGCAGCACCAACGAGCGGCGGAGGAAGCAATAACAAGAAACCTACGAATCGTGTTAAGCCGAATCCGGCTCCGGAAGAAGAACATAAACCGGGGTTTTTCGAACGCATAAAAAATATGTTCAGTGAATTGATTTAGAACCGATATATGAAATGGACAGAATTCATTTTTGATAAGTGGACGAGCCATCCATGCACACATGAGGGGGAGATGGGAAAGTATGTTGGAATTTGATTTCGAGATGGAGAGCTTGGCTCAGATAAAAGTAATAGGTGTCGGTGGCGGCGGAAGCAACGCTGTGAACCGAATGATTGAGAACGGTGTGCAGGGAGTCGAATTCATTACGGTCAACACAGATGCTCAAGCATTGCATCTTGCCCGTTCTGAACACAAACTGCAAATCGGCGATAAGCTGACAAGAGGGCTTGGTGCGGGTGCTAATCCTGAAGTTGGTAAGAAGGCAGCCGAGGAATCTCGTGACCTTATCGCTAACACGCTCAAAGGCGCGGATATGGTATTCGTGACAGCAGGTATGGGCGGAGGCACAGGAACGGGTGCAGCTCCTGTGATCGCTGAGATCGCCAAAGAATGTGGAGCACTAACTGTGGGTGTCGTTACTCGCCCGTTTACGTTTGAAGGACGCAAGCGTTCGAATCAAGCAGAGCACGGTATAGAGGCGTTGAAAGAAAAAGTAGACACACTGATCGTTATTCCTAATGATCGTTTGCTCGAAATTGTGGATAAGAAGACTCCGATGCTGGAAGCCTTCCGTGAAGCAGACAACGTTCTTCGTCAAGCGGTACAAGGTATTTCCGACCTTATCGCTGTTCCTGGATTGATTAACCTTGACTTTGCTGACGTGAAGACGATTATGACGGAGCGCGGTTCCGCCTTGATGGGGATCGGGATGGCAACAGGTGAGAACAGAGCAGCTGAGGCTGCCCGTAAAGCCATCATGAGTCCGCTGCTTGAAACTTCCATTGAAGGAGCTCGCGGTGTAATCATGAACATAACAGGTGGTGCTAACCTGTCACTATACGAAGTGAATGAAGCAGCTGAGATTGTAACCTCTGCATCAGACCCAGAAGTGAACATGATTTTTGGTGCCATTATTGATGAGAATTTGAAGGAAGAAATTAAGGTTACGGTGATTGCGACAGGATTCGAGAATAAGCCTGCTGCAACTGCACCACCGGTACGCAAGCCTGCTCAACCGGAAGTGCAGGAGAATCGTTCTTCTAACCTGAAGCCATTTGGCAATCAGCCTAGCTCTGATCAATTGGATATTCCGACGTTCTTGCGGAATCGCACCAGAAACAACGGCAATAATAACGAATAAATTTTATTCAAAAATGCAGCCTGCACAAGGCTGCATTTTTTGTTTTCCTCTCAATCCACGCCTTAATTTAGGTGAAAAATCCGACAAAAAAAGTTACAATCCTCCTCCCAAGTTTAGACAGACTTTGAAAGTCTCCCTCCTTATACTGGTTATATTCTTTGATTCGATGATACAAGGGTGGTGAGAAAAACTGGTTGTATACATCGACTTGATTTTTCTGACCAACCTGCTGATTGACTGGGTCTTGTTATTCTTAACAGCTTGGATGCAGCGCCAGAGGCCAAAGTGGTGGCGAATGGTTATTGCAGCGGTTATTGGAGCGTTATATGTGGTCATGATGTTCGTACCCGAACTTACCTTTTTGTACACCTTTCTCATCAAGTTCGGCTTGTCATTATTGATGATTTGGACCGCCTTCGGATTTCATAGCCTGCAGAGCTTTATGAAGACGATCGGCTCCTTTTACGTCATCAATTTTGTGGCTGCAGGCGGTATACTCGGAGTGCATTATTTACTCCAAAGCTCAGGTGAGTTGTTCAACGGAATATTATTCACAACAACGGGAGGCGTGTCGTTTGAACTGCAAGTAGGGTTCTGGTTTATGTTTATTGTCTTCTTTAGTGTTCTATTCATCTTTAGAGCGGTTCATAAGAACAAGAGGAAAGCAGATCAAATGACAGCGTTCTTCGGTGAAGTGAGCGTACGTATTGGAGAAGTGGAAGTGAGCTGCACTGGACTAGTGGATACAGGCAACCAGCTCACAGATCCGTTGACCCGCACGCCAGTCATGGTCATGGAAGCCGCATTATGGGATTCCTACCTGCCTGAGAACTGGAAAGGAAGGATCTCTCAGGTACCCGCTGATCAGCTTGTTATGGAGCTTAGCGATGGCTTCCAATGGCAGGATCGATTAAGGCTTGTCCCCTTCCGGGGAATCAACAAAGGAACGTCGTTTATGCTTGCATTGAAACCCGACTCGGTCATGATCAAGATGAATGGGACGTGCTATACGCCGGCTCGCACATTGATCGGTCTTGATGGAGGAACGCTCTCATCTGAAGGGAAATACAGGGCGATCATTCATCCGGAATATGTGCAGGACCCCATTATCAAACCATCAGCCAGTCAATCAGAAAAGCCGCTGAACGTGGTATAGGAGGAAGTATACATGCTTGTGAAATGGAAGCTCGCCGCACAGCTGCAGTATTACCGGTTCCTGTTTTTGTTCGGGCTGAAGAGTGAGGAGATTTATTATATTGGGGGGAGTGAAGCACTCCCGCCGCCGCTTACCCGGGAAGAAGAAGACTATTTGCTGCAAAAGCTAAAGACAGGTGACCCAGCCATCCGGGCGATGCTAATCGAGCGCAACATTCGGCTTGTCGTCTATATTGCCCGCAAATTCGAGAACACGGGCATTAACATCGAAGATCTGATCTCCATTGGCGCCATCGGTTTAATTAAAGCCGTGAACACGTTTGATCCGGAGAAAAAAATCAAGCTGGCTACCTATGCGTCCCGTTGTATCGAGAATGAAATCCTGATGTATCTTCGCCGCAACAGCAAAATACGAACCGAGGTTTCTTTTGATGAGCCGCTGAACATTGATTGGGATGGCAATGAGCTGCTCTTGTCCGACGTGCTTGGTACGGAGAATGATACGATCTATCGCAACATTGAAGAACAGGTCGATCGCAAGCTGCTGCACAAAGCATTAGACAAGCTGACGGATCGGGAACGGATGATCATGGAGCTTCGTTTCGGTCTTCAGGATGGGGAAGAGAAGACGCAAAAAGATGTCGCGGACATGCTGGGTATCTCCCAGTCTTACATCTCCAGACTAGAGAAGCGTATCATCAAGCGACTGCGCAAGGAGTTCAACAAAATGGTGTAAAATCAAGTCTTGGGTATAACTGGTAAGCGGCTCTAATTGGAATAAAAATACCTCTCCCGGAGATAATGTACATTAATGTTTCTCCTTGGGAGGTAAATCACGATGACCCGTAATAAAGTCGAGATTTGTGGCGTGGATACGTCGAAACTGCCGGTCCTAACCAACGTAGAAATGCGTGAGTTATTTACGAATCTTCAGCAAAATAATGAGCGCTCAGCTAGAGAGAAATTAGTGAATGGGAACCTGCGCCTCGTGCTCAGCGTCATTCAACGTTTCAATAACCGGGGAGAATTCGTTGACGATTTGTTCCAGGTTGGCTGTATTGGCCTCATGAAAGCCATTGATAACTTTGATTTGTCTCAGAATGTGAAGTTCTCCACCTATGCAGTACCGATGATTATCGGTGAAATTCGAAGATACCTGCGGGATAACAACCCGATTCGAGTTTCCAGATCCCTCCGGGATATTGCATATAAAGCATTGCAGGTCAGGGATGCGCTGACCAATATGAACTCTCGCGAGCCGACCATCTTTGAGATTTCCGAAGTGCTTAATGTGCCTAAAGAGGATGTTGTATTCGCGCTTGACGCGATTCAGGACCCCGTGTCCTTGTTTGAGCCGATATATCATGACGGCGGTGACCCGATCTACGTGATGGACCAGATCAGTGATGATAAGAACAAGGATGTGTCGTGGATTGAGGAGATCGCACTTAGAGAAGCAATGCAGCGGCTTGGGCAGCGAGAAAAAATGATTCTATCCATGCGCTTTTTTGAAGGAAAGACCCAGATGGAAGTGGCTGATGAGATCGGTATTTCCCAGGCGCAGGTATCGAGACTTGAGAAATCAGCCATTCAGCAAATGCAAAAGCATGTTAAAACCTAATCGCAACAATAAGAGCTTGATTTAAAAAAGAATCGTATTGCATTATTCTTCAAACTAACCTCCACTTTCGCGTATGCAGCGCGGAGCTGGAGGTTTTATTATTGCCCCAAGCCGACCAAGCCTGAATAAAAAAAAGGACATTTTGGGCGTTCCAAACATATATTGATATAAGGATTCAATTTATAAGAGCGGGATGTGAGGATAAGATGAGCTCAGGAGATCTGACGGTGAGAGCGATGAAAATTTCGGATTTTCAAACCAAGGATGTCATTAATATTGTGGATGGAAAAAGACTGGGCCAAATTAGTGATCTGGAGCTGGACCTGCGGCAGGGACGCATTGAGTCCATCGTTGTACCCAGCTATAGCCGATTCATGGGGCTGTTCGGTGGAGGGGCAGATCTGATTATTCCTTGGCGAAATATTGTTAAGATCGGTTCGGACGTCGTGCTTGTGAAGATGGATGAAGTGAAGGAAGCGAAGCCTGAGGATGCCTATAATGAACGTACAGAGCGGCGCGAAGGGGAACGAAAGGGATTCTAGAAGGAGTCTAGTCTTCCCTAAAGAGACATGAGGGATGATTTTTTGGTACACTGGTATATAGATGTTCCTAAAGAAGAACGAGGTGATATACAAGCATGGAACCTTTTGTGTTGAATAATAAGGACAGTGGACCGAAGCTGTTTGCAATAGAGCCCTGGAATTCCTATTCAAGAAGTAACGGGCTTATTACGGGATATACAAGCCGTGCCGGAGGTGTCGGTACTGAACCATACAGCAGTCTCAACTGTGCTTATCATGTAGGAGACAACCCTGAGGATGTCATTGAGAACCGCAGGCGCATCGCTGAAGAGATTGGAATACCGGCAGAGGCGTGGACATGCGGTGAGCAAGTACATAAGAGTGAAATTGCCATCGTAACCGAAGCAGATCGAGGCAGGGGCTTCTTGAATCGGGAGTCGGCGATTCAGGATACGGACGGATTACTGACGAACGTCCGGGGTGTGCTGCTGACTTCATTTTATGCGGATTGTGTTCCGCTCTATTTCTATGATCCGGTCAACGAAGTGGTCGGTCTCGCCCATGCTGGATGGAAGGGGACGGTTCAGAAGATTGCAGAACGTATGATTGAACGGATGGAAGAGCATTATGGAAGTAAGCGAGCAGATATTCGGACGGCCATTGGCCCGTCGATCGGAAGCTGCTGCTATGAGGTTGATGATTATGTCATGGACCGGGTGAAGGTTTTGTACGAACTTGAACAGGGTAAAGATGAATATGAGGATTCTGCATACAGGAAGGCACATCAGCCTGCACCTGAAGGAAAAAGCATGCTTGACTTGAAAGAAGTCAATCGACACATTATGATGAAAGCAGGAATATTGCCGGATCATATCGAATGTACATCATGGTGTACAAGCTGCCACCCTGAGCTATTCTTCAGTTATCGTAAGGAAGGCGGCATTACAGGCAGAATGGCAAGCTGGATTGGATTGGAAGAGAGGTGACCCTCCTTGTCACTGGAGGAGAGAATACAGCATGTGGATGAACGCATCCAAGCTGCTTGTGAGGCAAGCGGACGTAATAGAGAAAGTGTGAATGTAATCGCGGTAACTAAGTATGTATCTGCCGAGATGACAGAGAAAGTGCTTGGCAGCGGACTGGTACATATTGGCGAGAACCGATGGCAAAATGCCGAGGAGAAATGGAATACGCTCGGCCATCGGGGGATATGGCATTTTATCGGACATCTTCAGACAAATAAAGTGAAGGATGTAATTGGCAAATTCCCATATATCCATTCATTAGACCGATTGTCTCTCGCTCGTGAGATCGAGAAGAAGGCAGCGCAGCTGGATATTAAAGTACAGTGTATGCTGCAGGTGAATATCTCAGGTGAGGAGTCGAAATATGGTCTTCAGCCGGAGCAAGCCGTCCCACTGCTCAGAGAAATACGTGAATTTAATCATATTCAAGTCGCCGGACTTATGACAATGGCCCCCTTCGAAGAAGAATCGGAACGGACACGTCCCGTATTTCGTGGACTTCGTGAACTTAGAGACGACTTGAATAGACAAGCCTTGACCCATGAACCGTTGACCGATTTGTCGATGGGAATGTCCAATGATTTTGAGATAGCGATTCAGGAAGGTGCAACGTGGGTGAGACTGGGAAGTGTTCTCGTAGGTAAAGAGGAGGGCTAAAGGAGATGAGTGTAGTGAATAAATTTATGAATTTTTTCGGTCTTCAGGAAGAAGAAGAGGTTGTAGAGCGTGAGCAGGTCAATACGCGTGTAGAGGAACCTGATCAAGAAGTTGAAACGCCGAGCTTTGATAAACGTAGAAACCAGAAGGGCAATAATGTCGTAAGCATTCATTCCCAAAAAAATGTAAAGGTCGTTCTGTACGAGCCGCGTAGTTACGATGAAGCACAGGAGATCGCCGATCATATCAAATCCCATCGGACCGTTGTTGTCAATTTGCAGCGTGTGCGTAAGGATCAGGCTCTTCGCATTATTGATTTTCTAAGCGGAACCGTTTATGCGCTTGGCGGAGGCATTTCCAAAATCGGCGGAAACATTTTTCTCTGTACACCCGACACCGTTGAAATACAAGGAACCATCGCGGAAATACTTACAGATCACGACAGCGAAGTAGATTACAACAGAATGAGGTGACAGGTTTTTGGAATTCGTATTTCAATTTGTTAACAGCTTAGTTAACATTTATTATTGGATGATCATTATTTACATCCTAATGTCTTGGCTGCCTAACGCGAGAGAGTCTAAGTTCGGAGAAATATTAGGCAAGCTTGTAGAGCCGTATCTAGCTCCTTTCCGTAGATTCATACCGCCTATTTTCGGGATGCTCGACATTTCGCCGATCATAGCCATCATTGCGCTGAGATATGCTGCAACAGGACTGTTAGCTATATTACAAGGAATATTTGCTTAGATCAGTTTTAAATGAATAGACAGGGTGATTATGAAATGCGTACAGACATTTATGAACATTTTCACCCCGATGAACGGGATTTTGTAGACAAGGCCTGGGAGTGGGTGGAACGTGCCGGACAGTATCATGAGATGAAGCTGACGGACTTTCTAGACCCGCGCCAGGCCTATATTTTGGATACGCTGGCGAATCGCAGAGGAGATGTACAAGTGCGTATGGAAGGCGGCTCTGCTAATGCGGAGCGTCAAAGAGCACTGATTGCTCCTGACTATGCTTATCTAGATGGTGAGGATATGGGACTTGTCGTTCTAAGCATTACTTCGGCGGATCAAAAATTTCTGCAGCTCGATCACGGGGATTATATGGGGGCGCTGCTGAGCCTTGGGCTCAAACGTGGAAAGCTCGGTGACATTCACGTCCTGGATGACGGATGCCACACCGTTGTTGCCAGGGAGATTGCAGACTATTTCTCGCTTCACCTGCACCAGGTGCATCGGATGAATGTATTTACGGACATACTGCCGATAGATCAGCTTCGGACGAGTGATGTTGCTCTCCAGATGATGGATCTGACGGTGGCTTCTTTGCGTTTGGACGGGATAGCAAGCGATGTGTATAGACTGAGCCGGAGCAAGATTCTTACACCGATTAAGGCAGGACGCTGCAAAGTGAACTGGAAGGTGGCAGAAGATCCATCCAAAATGCTGCAGGCAGGGGACGTCGTATCTGTCCAAGGCTTGGGGCGCTTTAAAGTGATGGAAACCGATGGAATGACCAAGAAAGGTCGGTTCCGTGTGAAAGTGGGTAAATTTGTGTAAATATATTTGCAGGAATTCTTGTTTTCTTGTCGAAATCTTTAGGTCAGAGTTTATGAAATGATGTGCTGGACCGATAAATAAAATGAAGTTCAATGCCTCTCTAATCAAGAGGTTAATACTATAGGAGGTGGACAGCATGCCACTAACGCCGCTGGACATACATAATAAGGAGTTTGCCCGCCGTATTCGTGGTTATGATGAGGATGAGGTCAATGAGTTTTTGGATCAAGTAATCAAAGACTACGAGGCTGTTATCCGTGAGAACAAGGAGCTAAGCACACAGTTGCTGTCCGTGCAGGAGAAGCTGGATCATTTTGCTAATATTGAGGAAACGCTCAGCAAGACTATTATTGTTGCGCAGGAAGCTGCTGATGAAGTGAAGAATAATTCGAAGAAGGAAGCTCAGCTCATTGTGAAGGAAGCAGAGAAGAATGCAGACCGGATCGTGAACGAAGCTTTATCTAAGTCACGCAAAATTTCGCTTGAAGTTGAGGAGCTCAAGAAGCAGGCTTCCATTTACCGTGCTCGTTTCCGCACACTTGTTGAGGCTCAGCTGGAGCTGTTGAGTGTGGATGGCTGGGAAGCTCTGGAGAACCGGGAGCAGGAAGTTCGTGAGCGTGAGCGCGAAATGAAGGAAATTTACTAATACCAAATACACAGGTCATCTGTCAGGTTGACTTTTTGCTGTAAAGAGGCTATAAATATTGTTATATGTAAATTATAATAAAGGTTTGATGATGGGAACCAGTAAGCTCATGAGTTATTCGTTTACAGAGAGTTGGCGGTAGGTGCGAGCCAATGAAGCGGACCATGGCTGAATATCATCCCGGAGAAGTGAAGCCGAAAGCATGCTGCAGCAGCTGCGATTAAGCCGAACCGTATGCCGAACGTTACATCGGCTCCTTATGGCAGTCGCATAAGGATTAGAGCGCCGTTTATTTGTCACATGCAGACAGATGACGGAACTAGGGTGGTAACGCGAGAACAGTCTCGTCCCTTTTTGGGGCGGGGCTTTTTTATTTTTCTTGGAGTAGTATTACACCATAGGTAACTGATGAAAGGAAGAGATGGATGAAACGAGTTGACGTCAAGGAGAAGGCTCGCGCACGTGAGCAGCGAATCCTGGGAAAATGGCAGACGGAAGATACATTTAAGAAATCAATCGAGAATCGTGAAGGCAGACCTAATTATGTCTTCTATGAAGGACCGCCTACAGCGAATGGAGCACCACATATCGGTCACGTGCTGGGCCGTGTAATTAAGGACTTTGTCGGCCGCTACCAAACGATGAACGGATACCGGGTTGTCCGCAAGGCAGGCTGGGATACGCATGGTCTTCCGGTGGAGCTCGGTGTAGAGAAACAGCTGGGAATCAGCGGAAAACAAGAAATTGAGAATTATGGTGTTGAAGAATTCATTAAGAAATGTAAAGCGAGCGTATTCGAGTATGAGCATAAATGGCGTGAGCTGACGGAAGCGATCGGATACTGGACAGATCTGGATCATCCTTATGTAACACTGGATAACACCTACATCGAGAGTGTATGGAACATCCTGGCTACGATTCATGACAAAGGTCTGCTCTATCGGGGCCACCGGGTAAGTCCTTATTGCCCGTGCTGCCAGACGACACTCAGCTCTCACGAAGTGGCACAAGGCTATGAGGATGTGAAGGACCTTAGTGCAACAGCGAAATTCAAGCTTCATGACCGTGATGAGTATATCCTGGCTTGGACAACGACGCCTTGGACACTCCCGTCTCATGTTGCGCTTGCTGTTAACCCGGAGATGGAATACGCACGTGTTAAGCAGGAAGACGGAATTTATATCGTAGCAAAAAATCTCGTCGAGAAAGTGATGAAGGGTGACTACGAGGTGCTGTCTACCTTGCAAGGCTCTGAGCTTGTCGGCTTGACTTATACTCCTCCGTTCAACTATATTTCAGCCGAAAAAGCGAATATCGTGGTTGGAGCAAGCTTTGTTACGGATGCCAGCGGCACAGGAATTGTTCATATGGCTCCCGCTCATGGTGAGGATGACTACAAGACTTGCCGTGAGAATGGAATCAGCTTTGTCAGTGTGGTGAATTCGGAAGGGAAGTATACCGAGGAAGTTACCGATTTCGCCGGACGTTTTGTTAAGGATTGCGATCTGGATATTGTGAAGCATCTGTCCGAGCAGGGACTGCTGTACAGCAAGGAAAAAATCGAGCACAGCTATCCATTCTGCTGGCGCTGTAAATCTCCTCTTCTGTACTATGCTATGGACAGCTGGTTTATTGAAACGACGGCAGTGAAGGATCAACTGATCGCCAACAACAATACGGTGGACTGGTATCCAGGACACGTACGTGAAGGACGTTTTGGTAAGTTCCTTGAGGATTTGGTGGATTGGAACATCAGTCGTAACCGTTACTGGGGTACTCCGCTGAACGTGTGGGTATGTCAGGATTGCGGAGGGCAGTTCGCTCCTCACAGCCACGAAGAGCTGCGCAAACATGCGACCTCTGAGGTAAGTCCGGAGCTTGAGCTCCATAAGCCTTACGTTGATGAAGTGAAGGTACATTGTACACACTGTGAGAATGGAGTTATGGAACGGACCTCAGAAGTGATCGATGTGTGGTTTGACAGCGGGTCGATGCCGTACGCACAGCATCATTATCCGTTTGAGAACAAAGAGACGTTCGAACAGCAATATCCTGCGGACATGATCTGTGAAGGAATTGATCAGACCCGCGGCTGGTTCTACAGCCTGCTGGCTGTTTCTACCTTGTTCACAGGTAAAGCACCTTATAAGGCTGTTATGGCAACAGGTCATATTTTGGATGAGAACGGACAGAAGATGTCCAAATCCAAAGGAAATGTAATTGATCCTTGGGAAATCATTGAGGAGTATGGTACGGATGCATTCCGCTGGGCGCTCCTTGCAGACAGTGCTCCATGGAACAGCAAGCGTTTCTCCAAGGGCATCGTCGGAGAAGCCAAATCCAAAGTAATTGACACGATTGTTAATACCCATGCCTTCCTTGCGCTCTATGCTGACATCGATGGATATGATCCAGAGAAGCATCCATTCGAAGGATCTGAGAATAAGCTGGATCGCTGGGTGCTGTCACGTCTGAATTCCCTCATTGCAAAAGTAAGCAAGGGACTTCAGGTGAATGACTTCCTGAATGCGGCTAAAGCGATTGAAGTATTTGTCGACGAATTGAGTAACTGGTATATCCGCCGTTCCCGTGATCGGTTCTGGGGCAGCGGTCTGACTGAGGATAAGCTTGCAGCGTATGGAACACTGACAGAGGTACTCTTAACGTTGTCTAAGCTGATGGCGCCATTTACACCGATGCTGTCCGAAGATGTCTACGGTAACCTTGGAGGAAAGGGAAGCGTGCATCTGACCGATTATCCGGTAGCGAATGAAGCTCTGATTGATGAGAAGCTGGAGCAGGATATGGAAACGGCACGTAACATTGTTGAGCTTGCTCGGAATGTTCGTAACGAGACAGGGATTAAGACCCGTCAGCCGTTGTCGGCCCTCATTGTATCGCTCAGTCATGAGTTTGATCTCCCTGGCTATGAAGAAATCATCAAGGATGAGATTAACGTGAAGAGTATTGAGGTGGAGACGAGCGACAGTGGATTTGTTGACTTTACACTTAAGCTTAATCTGAAAGTAGCAGGTAAGAAATACGGCAAGAATGTAGGCTTCCTGCAAAATCATTTTAAAGCGATGAGTGCAGAAGATACTCGTTCAGTTGTTGAAGCTGGCCAGTTCAATATCGTTTCACCGGACGGAGCAGAGCTGGAAGTGACAAGCGAAGAGCTGTTGATTGAGAAAAAAGCAAAAGAAGGCTTTGCGGCAGCTTCCGGCTATGGACTGACCGTTGCATTGAATACGGAGATTACGCCTGAGCTTGAACAGGAAGGTCTAGTTCGTGAGGTGGTCCGTGCGGTACAGGATACGCGTAAGAAGCTTGATCTTCCGATTGAGAAGCGTGTGAACCTGACTCTGGATGTGGATCATGAGCTGAGAGCTGCAATTGAAGCTTTTGAATCCGTCCTTCGCGAGAACGTATTGGTTACAGATTTGACGTTTGGTGCATCGGATGATATGGAACGGGTTGAAGCCGGTTCGAGAACGATTGGCGTTAAGATTCACTAGAAAAAATAAGGAAGCTTTTCCGGCTAAAATGCCGGCAAAGCGGACATAATAGCAAAGAATTGCATGTGAAAGCGAGCCGCTAATGCCGAAGGATAACTCCCTCGTCTTACGGCTCGTTTCATATTTACTGAAATAATTGAAGGAATGAGGCCTTTTTCGTTATGAACAATATTCGGCGAAGATCACGCATTCGTCAGCATTATTCCGCAGAAGTGAAGCAAATGGACGAACAGATGGATGAGATGCATAGTGTTCTTCAGAAGCTCGCTCTTGATCTGGAGAAATCAAGGATTGCAGATTATACGAGACTGCTGCACAAGCCTCTGCGACTGATCTGGCTTAATTTGTTATCCGGAACAGCAAGAGGGGTCGGGATTGCGATCGGATTCACCTTTTTTGCTGCGACAATTGTGTATGTTCTTCAGCTGCTTGGCGCGCTGAATTTACCGATTGTCGGGGATTACATTGCCGATATTGTACGCATCGTACAGAGACAATTGGAGCTGGATACATATTAGAGCGCTTAAGCATTAGATGGAATTCGCTTTAGGAAGACGAACTATAGTTCATCTTCAATAACATCCGGCTCCAAAATGCTCATGCCCTCGTGATTCTCCAAATATCTTCTGTACTGCTTGTTGCGTACAACGGATACGTTTTGGCCGTATATGTCTGTCGCGAGAAAGCTCTCATACGCTTCAACACAGCCATCAATCTCCTCGGCAGCCTCCATGTACATGGCATCATAATCATCGTTATTGTTGCCTTCCTGAAGAGCGGGCGTGTTGGAATTCCCGTAATTTTCGAGAATCTGCCAGGTATCTTCACCATCGAATCCATTCTGGGTATCCTTTTCATCCAGGCTTGTTCTGCCGAATGGAGGACTTAGGAATTCCTCCTCAATCGGACGGTCCTCCGATACCGAGGTTTCAGGAGCATGCTCTCTGCAATAAATGGTATACGGTACTGCATTAAGGCGTTCATAAGGAATAGGCTTGCTGCATACGGCGCAAATACCGTAATCGCCCTCTTCCATATGATTCAGCGCGCTTTTGATTCGTTCAAGCATAAATTCATCGTGCTCGTTTAGCGAAATATCTTTTTCACGTTCATACATTTCTGTTGCAACATCACCTGGGTGATTATCAAAAGTCGTTAACTCTCCGGCTTCATAACGTGTTGATCCACTAAGCCCGTAATGATCGGATTCCTTCTCGCGCTGCTCGATATCGTGTTGCTGCTCAAGAAGCTGCTTCTTCAAGCTGTTCCATTCCTGCTTCGTCAGATGCGTCATGGCGGTCTACTCCTTTAGTTGAACTTATCCTTCATCGGTTTGTCTGTATAGAGTGTGCTGATTTGTTCAATTTTAGAGAAGGAGGATTTTGCAAAAATGATTCACCATGGCCGTCCATTCCCAGGAGCCAGCTTAAAATAGACGCTGTTCGTGACCTTGTGCTACAATATACGAGGCATTACCCATGGAATGGTAAAAGAGAAGGATCGGAGTGACAAAAAAAGGTGATATATTATGTCATTGCACTAATTGTTTTTCTAGTGGACCAGGGTACAAAATGGCTTGTTGCAACTCGGATGACCATTGGGGAGGAAATATCCGTAATTGGCGATTTCTTCTTGATCACTTCCCATCGGAATCGTGGAGCGGCCTTCGGCATTTTGCAGGGTCAGACGTGGTTCTTTATTGTGGTAACAACGATTGTAGCTGTAGCCTTGATCTGGTATATCTACAAGGTGAAATCACAGCCGGATAAAATATTACCTGTAGCTCTTGCTATGGTGCTTGGCGGTGCACTGGGCAACTTTATCGATCGACTGCTGATGGGCGAGGTTGTCGATTTCTTTAAATTTAATTTTGGAAGCTACACCTTTCCGATCTTTAACATCGCCGATTCTGCGATTGTCGTCGGTGTAGGCTTGATTATATTGGACACACTGCTTGAAACAAGACGTGAGAAGCAGGCGGCACAGAGCCAAGAGGAAGGGAAGGAATAAATCTATGACAGATCGGTCCGATCAGGAATCAGGCCAGGACATCCAAGAATGGACCGTTGAGGCGGATTTCGCTAAGGAACGAATTGATAAATATATTGCTGACAGTATGGAGGGCGTATCGCGTTCCCAGGTTCAAATCTGGATTGGTGATGGTCAGGTGACCGTTAACGGCAGCCAAGTAAAGTCGAACTATAAACTGGCAGCAGGAGACAAGATTGAGCTTGTTGTCCCCGAGGTTGCCGCGGTTGAAATACTGCCCGAGAATATCCCGCTTGAAGTGGTTTATGAAGATTCGAGTGTCATTGTGGTAAATAAGCAGAGAGGTCTCGTTGTACATCCCGCACCAGGCCATGCCTCGGGTACGCTAGTAAATGCGCTGATGTATCATTGCCATGACCTGTCTGGCATCAACGGAGAACTGCGTCCTGGCATCGTGCACAGAATTGATAAGGATACGTCAGGACTTCTGATGGCTGCGAAGAATGATAAAGCCCATGCATCGCTTGCGGCGCAGCTTAAAGACCATAGTGTCAATAGACGTTATATTGCATTGGTCCATGGACATGTTCAGCATGATCAGGGGACCATTGATGCGCCTATTGGCCGTGATGCACACGATCGGAAGATGTTTACCGTAACGGAGCGTAACAGCAAGCATGCAGTGACTCATTTTTCCGTGATGGAGCGGCTTGGGGACTACACCTTGTTAGAGCTCAAGCTGGAGACGGGCAGAACCCATCAAATTCGGGTGCACATGAAGTTTATTGGTCATTCGCTAGTCGGAGATCCGATGTATGGACGAAGCAAGGGTGTGAAGATGAACGGACAAGCACTGCATGCAGCAACGCTGGGCTTCGTTCATCCGGATTCAGGCGAAACACTGGAATTTAACGCCCCTCTGCCTCAAGATATGGAAGATGTACTCGCTTCACTCCGAAGCAGATAAGCTGTTCATTTATATGTTCGAGTCTTATATAGAAACTGAAAGGGCCGCAGTGATGTGCGGCTCTTTCTTTATGATTTTTTGAGAAGAGAAACTTACAGAATGCCTGAATATTTCATGGTGATTGAATGCAAACTGGTGGAAAACCTCAATCCAATGGGTAATAAGTGTGACAGGCATTTTCCGAAATGCAAACTGGTTACAAGGGAGGATGGACACTCATGAGCATTGACAAATACCAAGAAACGTATATTCAGAATTGCTTTGCTGATCGTATCGGCGGTCCGAACTATGGTAAATCGCCAAACAACAATAAATTGGATAAAATCAAACGCGCAATTACAGCGGCGAATAAAAATTTTCCCGACATTGAACTGATAAACCTGGGAGCTTACGAGCCAAATGAAATGATGGATACCGGAATCGCTGCGACACTAGCTGCAGAGGCTGCGAAGCCGGAAAATCGCGGGTATGCAAATAATGGAGTTCCAGAATTTAAAGAAGCGGCTGCAGCATATCTTGCAGAGGTATTCAGTGTAGAAGATATCGATCCTGTGACTGAGGTCGTTTATTCCTCCGGCTCCAAGTCCGCTCTGGCCATCATCCCTTCTGCATTTATCAATCCAGGTGATGTTGCCGTTCTGACTGTACCGGGTTACCCTGTTATGGGTACGCATACGAAGTATCTGGGCGGAGAAGTTTACAATGTTCAATTGACCAAAGAGAACCATTTCCTGCCTGACCTCACTTCGATTCCAGAAGAGATTGCTCTTCGTGCGAAGCTGATTTATTTGAATTATCCGAACAATCCAACAGGTGCTAGCGCAACAGCTGAATTCTTCACTGAAGTGATCGAATGGGCTAAGAAGTACAATGTGATGGTAGTGCATGATGCCACTTATGCAGCTCTTACGTATGATGGCGTCAAGCCATTCAGCTTCTTGTCTGTGCCAGGTGCCAAAGATGTGGGCGTAGAGCTCCATTCCCTCTCCAAATCGTTCAATATGACAGGCTGGAGCATGGGGTTCGCTGCGGGGAATCCGCTTGTTATAAAGGCGTTCAGCGAAATAAAAGACAATCATGATTCAGGGCAATCTACGGCTATTCAAAAAGCAGCTGCCTATGGACTTGCACATCCAGAAATTACGTTAAAAATGACAGAGAAGTACTCCCGTCGTCATGATTTGCTGGTCCAGGCATTGAATGAGCTGGGCTTCCGAGTAGAGAAGCCAAAAGGCTCCGTCTACTTGTACGTTGAAGCTCCATCTGGAATTGCGGGGGGGCGACGTTTTGAATCCGGTGAAGATTTCTCTCAGTTTCTCATTCGTGAGAAGCTGATCTCTTCTGTACCGTGGGACGATGCCGGTCATTTTGTCCGTTTCTCTGTTACATTTGAAGCAAACGGTGAAGAAGAGGAGCAGCGTGTAATCGGTGAAATAAAACGCCGGCTAAGTGATGTTCAGTTCGAATTCTAATCCTAATCTTAATCCAAATATATCCAAGTGGTATCTTTCATAGTTTTGTCACGGATTGATTAATAAAAGTCCTCCGAATTGAGGTAGACTAGATCTATAAGAAATCCATGAAGGAGGCATAATTTTATGGAATTTATCGCAATGATCGCAGTTATTATGGTCTTGGGCGGAATCGGTATTACAGCTATGTTCCGCAGACTTGCCAAGGATGACCATTAATTATTAAATACGTACGGTAAGAGACCCTTTGCTGAGGGTCTCTTTTTTTGTGTGCATTGCCAAAGTTCTTTAAACTCGGATCGCTTCTAAGGTCACACTATGCCGATCCCAAGCTTCAAAAAAGAACAGTGGATAAATATACGGAGTTATTGTATAATTATTAAAAATAATGAATGTTTAATGTATATTCCTCTGATAATTTTGTATAAATCTCATCGCTGTGTAACGTTTATTACTTCACTTGGTGCTTCTTTTTGGTTAAGGTGTTGACAGAGGATAAGCTTTCTGTCATAATTCATGTCGATGAAAAATTGCCTAGGAATGTGAGTAATCCAGAGAGGTTACACGCCTGCGCAATAACATGAATAGCACCTTTAAATCAGTCCCGTGAGACTGGCAAGGTAACGTGATTGGACCCGGATCTGTAGCTGCGGCTGCTGCTTCCGTATGTCCTTTAGAGCTTAGTGACCCGGCGTGCGTAGCCGCGGTTTTGAGACTCCTTGCCCAAGTTTTATCGGCAGGGAGTTTTTTTTATCTCGTCACGGGACCATAAGAAAGCAAGGAAACCCAGGAGGAGGTTAAACACATGAGCGGTGAAGCACACGTCATCATGGATGAGATTGCAATTCGCAGAGCACTCACTCGGATTGCACATGAGATTTTGGAGAAGAACAAAGGAATCGAAGGCTGTATTCTTGTCGGCATCCGCACACGCGGTGTATATCTCGCAGAACGCATTGCAGCAAAGATTGAGGAAATTGAAGGGAAAAAGGTTCCCTGCATTGACCTCGATGTCACCCCTTATCGGGATGACCGGAATGTGGAGGCAGATGTAAGACGAAGCATGAAGCAGCAGCTGGACATTGACATTCACAATAAAAAAGTAATTCTGTTCGACGATGTCCTCTACACAGGCAGAACCATTCGTGCTGCAATGGATGCTTTGATGGATATCGGCCGTCCCCAAATGATACAGCTTGCCGTACTTGCAGACCGCGGTCATCGCGAGCTGCCGGTTAGACCTGATTTTATCGGGAAGAATGTCCCTTCCTCAAGATCGGAATCGATCGAGGTTGCTCTGATCGAAGTTGATGGTAAAGACGAAGTCACCATTAATCAGAACCGGGGGAATGAAGCATGATACTAACCGCGAAAAGTATTAGAGAGCGCAGCCTGCTGGGACTGAAGGATCTGGCAGCAAGTGAGATCGAGTCGATTCTGGATCGGGCGGCACACTGGGATAAACAAGAGGAGAAGCTAGTGCCGGTTCTTGCGTCCAGATTCGTTGCAAACATGTTTTTTGAGAACAGCACGCGAACGAGATTTTCTTTTGAGATGGCAGAGAAACGACTGTGTGCTGAGGTATTGAATTTCGCTGCGGCGGCTTCCAGTGTAGCCAAGGGAGAATCAATCTACGATACGGTACGCACACTTGAATCAATGGGAATTGATGCTGGAGTGATTCGATTGAAGCCGGAAGGTGTACTTGCACAGCTTGCTGAGAAAGTGAAGGTACCTCTGGTTAACGCAGGAGACGGAAACAACGAGCATCCAACCCAGGCGCTGCTGGATCTGTACACGATGCGTCAAACCTTCGGCAGTCTCAAGGGACTGAATGTCTCCATCATCGGCGATATCAAGCACAGCCGGGTAGCGCGCTCCAATCTGTGGGCATTGCAAAAACTCGGAGCGAACGTAAAGTTCTGTGCTCCAGACATGATGAAGGCTCCTGAGCTTGAAGCACACGCGCCTTATATCAGCATTAATGAAGCTCTCAAGGCGGATGTAGTCATGATGCTGAGAGTCCAGCTGGAAAGACATGATAAAGGCATTGATATGAAGGCAGAGGAGTATCGTGAGCAGTTCGGACTTACAGAAGAGCGTGCCGCGAAGCTGAATCCAAGCACAATTATTATGCACCCTGCTCCGGTAAACCGGAATGTTGAAATTGATGACGCGGTCGTAGAGAGTCCGGCTTCCCGGATCTTCCCGCAAATGTCGAACGGAGTTCCAATCCGGATGGCGGTTATGGAACGCGCATTGCTTCTATAAATAGGCATGAAGTAGAAGACAAGACAGAGAAAAATATCAGCTACCAACATTAAACAGGTACAAACATCTTGAATAACGTAGATGGGTGACCGGAGCGGAGGATATAAATGAAAGCTTATTTTATAAAGAATGCAAACGTGCTGAATCAAGAAGGGGAACTTGAACGGAAAAGCATTATGATAGCGGATGGCAAAATTCTTGACATCATGGATGAAAATGCAGGCTACTTCGCTTCAGAAGATACAGATGTAGAAGTGATTGATGCGGCAGGCAAGCTGGTTGTCCCAGGGCTGATCGACATGCATGTACATCTTAGGGAGCCGGGATTTGAGCATAAAGAGACGATCGAAACCGGCAGCCGTTCTGCTGTAAAAGGCGGGTTTACCACCATCGCCTGCATGCCGAATACGAGACCTGTCACAGATGATCCGGAAACGGTGCAGATGGTGCTGAAAAAAGCACAGGAAGCAAATCTGGCAAAAGTACTGCCCTATGCAGCTATTACGATCAATGAACTGGGCCGTGAGCTGACCAACTTTGAAGCACTTAAATCAGCAGGTGCGATCGGCTACACAGATGACGGTGTTGGTGTGCAGAGCGCGCAGATGATGAAGGATGCGATGGCCTTAGCGGCTTCGCTGGATATGCCGGTTATTGCTCACTGTGAAGATAACTCTCTGGTAGAAGGCGCATGTGTAGCCGAAGGAGAGTTCGCAAGGAAGCATGGGCTCAAAGGGATTCCAAACGAGTCTGAGGCAATCCATGTAGGACGCGACATTCTGCTGGCAGAAGCCACAGGCGTGCACTACCATGTCTGCCACGTAAGTACAGAGCAATCCGTAAGACTGATCCGCCAAGCGAAAGAAATCGGAATTAAAGTAACGGCTGAGGTATGTCCGCACCATCTGATACTGGCAGATGAAGACATTCCGGGTCTGGATGCGAATTGGAAGATGAATCCTCCCCTTCGTTCCCGCCGTGATGTAGAAGCCTGCATCAAGGGGCTTGAGGACGGAACGCTCGATATGATCGTCACAGACCATGCACCTCACAGCGCGGAGGAGAAAGCCAAAGGGATGGAGCTCGCTCCGTTCGGAATTGTCGGGTTTGAGACCGCATTTCCGCTGCTCTATACCAAGTTCGTGGAGACAGGAAAATGGACGCTCAAGTTTCTTGTTGACAAAATGACAGCTGAGCCTGCTCGGGTATTCAGACTGGATACAGGTCGTCTTGAGAAGGATGCCATCGCGGATGTCACCATCATTGATCTTGAAGGACTTCGCGCGGTTGATCCGAACGAGTTTGCGACCAAAGGACGCAATACTCCATTCACAGGCTGGGAGCTCAAAGGCTGGCCGGTTATGACTTTTGTAGACGGCAAGAAGGTATATTCTGATCCAACATTAAGCTAAACAAGTAATCAATATGGTTTACGCACTATTATCTTATCAATTCATTATGTAAGCACATTTTAAATATGAAACAGATACAACGAAGGAGTGAGTTGGATGCAGGCACAAGCAAGATTATTACTAGAAGACGGCACATTGTTCACAGGCAGAGCATTCGGGGCTGAAGGTGAGCAAACAGGTGAGGTCGTTTTTAATACAGGAATTACGGGCTACCAAGAGGTGCTCTCTGATCCTTCTTACTGCGGACAAATTGTAACAATGACCTATCCGCTGATCGGAAACTACGGAATTACCCGGGATGACTTTGAATCCATCCGTCCATACGTGCATGGTTTCGTAACTCGCCGTTACGAACCGGTGCCAAGCAACTGGCGCGCTGAATACAGCATTGACATGCTGCTCAAAGAACATGGGATTATCGGTATCAGTGATATCGACACACGGATGCTGACACGCCGCATTCGTCACCAAGGAACGATGAAGGGGATTCTAACAACAGGCTCCAAGCCGGTTGAAGAGCTTCTGGAAATGATGGGTGATACGACGATTGATGAGCTTCGCAACCAGGTGCCAATGACTTCTACGAAACATGTATATAACAGCCCTGGCATCGGTGAAAAAATCGTACTTGTTGACTACGGTGCGAAAACAGGGATTTTGCGTGAGCTGAACAAGCGCGGCTGTGACATTGTGGTCGTACCTCATGACACGACGGCAGAAGAGATCCGTAGATTGAATCCGGACGGAATTCAGCTCTCTAACGGCCCTGGGGATCCAAAAGACGTGCCTCATGCAGTCAAGATGGTATCTGAGCTTCTGGGTGAATATCCGATCTTCGGGATCTGTCTGGGACATCAGCTGTTCGCTCTGGCAGCAGGTGCAAATACGGAAAAACTGAAATTCGGACACCGCGGCGGTAACCATCCGGTGAAGGAGCTTGAAACAGGACGCTGCTATATTACTTCCCAGAATCACGGCTATACGGTTAACGAAGAATCCATTAAAGGAACAGATCTGGAAGTTACACACATCAACAACAATGACAAAACGATTGAAGGGTTGAAGCATACCAAATACCCTGCTTTCTCAGTGCAGTATCATCCAGAAGCAGCACCAGGTCCACAGGATAATTCCTATCTGTTCGACCGCTTCCTTGATATGATTCGTGAACATAAACAAAACAACCCGCAGAAGCCGCGCCAAGCCGTTCTTGCCGCAGCAGGGAAAGGAGCACGCTAACATGCCTATTAATAAAGACCTCAAGAAAATTCTTGTCATCGGGTCCGGCCCGATTGTCATCGGTCAGGCTGCAGAGTTTGACTATGCCGGGACCCAAGCGTGCCAAGCGCTCAAAGAAGAAGGCGTGGAAGTTGTTCTTATAAACAGCAACCCAGCTACGATTATGACAGACACCAATATGGCAGACAAAGTATATATCGAACCCATCACGCTCGACTTTGTCACCCAAATCATTCGTCAGGAGCGTCCGGATGGACTTCTTCCAACGCTTGGCGGCCAAACGGGCCTTAACATGGCCGTGGAGCTGGCTCGTGCCGGCGTACTGGAAAGTGAAAATGTAAAATTGCTCGGAACTCAGCTTACTTCGATTGAGAAAGCGGAAGATCGTGATCTGTTCCGTGAACTGATGCGTGAGCTGGAACAGCCGGTACCAGAAAGCACGATTGTAACAACAGTAGAAGAAGCAGTAAAATTCGCTAATGAGATTGGATACCCAATCATTGTTCGACCTGCTTATACGCTGGGTGGAACGGGAGGCGGTATCTGTGCAGATGAAGAAGAGCTTCTTGAGACTGTAGCTTCGGGTCTTCGTTACAGCCCGATTACACAGTGCCTCGTTGAGAAGAGTATCGCGGGAATGAAGGAAGTCGAATATGAAGTCATGCGGGATGCTAACGATAACTGTATCGTTGTCTGCAACATGGAGAACTTTGACCCGGTAGGCGTGCATACAGGCGATAGTATCGTTGTGGCTCCAAGCCAAACGCTGTCCGACCGTGAATATCAAATGCTTCGCTCGGCATCGCTTAAAATTATCCGCGCCTTGAACATTGAGGGTGGATGTAACGTGCAATTTGCGCTGGATCCGCAAAGCTTCCAATACTATGTTATCGAGGTTAATCCGCGTGTCAGCCGCTCTTCTGCTCTGGCTTCCAAAGCAACGGGATATCCGATTGCTAAGATGGCGGCCAAGATCGCACTCGGCTATACACTGGATGAGATCATTAACCCGGTAACAGGTCAAACCTATGCATTCTTTGAGCCAACGCTTGATTATATCGTAAGTAAAATTCCACGCTGGCCATTTGATAAATTTACATCCGCTAACCGTAAGCTGGGTACTCAGATGAAAGCAACCGGCGAGGTTATGGCGATCGGGCGTACTTTTGAAGAGTCCATTCATAAGGCTGTCCGCTCTCTCGAGATTGGTGTGAACCGCATCTATCTAAAAGAAGCGGCAACACTCGAAGATGAGGTACTTAGAAACCGCCTTGCTAAACCGGACGATGAGCGAATGTTCTTAGTCGCTGAAGCATTCCGTCGTGGATACACGCTCCAAGAAATTCAGGATATTACGAAGATTGACTGGTGGTTCCTGGATAAGATTGAAGCCATCGTCAAATTCGAAGACCAGATTCGGTCAGAGAAAGAACTGACTGCGGAAACATTGTATCAAGCGAAACGCATGGGCTTTACAGACCGTTCTATTGCCGAGCTTCGTGCTGAAGGTCAACCAGGGACAGCTCATACGAAGGAAAGTGAAGTCCGTGAATTGCGTGAGGCTCAAAACCTGCGTCCTGTCTACAAAATGGTAGATACCTGCGCAGCAGAGTTCGAAGCAACCACACCATACTACTACTCAAGCTATGAAACCGAGAATGAGGTTCTTCCTTCCGACAAGGAGAAGATTGTGGTACTCGGTTCGGGTCCGATTCGGATCGGCCAAGGTATCGAATTCGACTATTCAACAGTACACGCGGTATGGGCGATTCAAAAGGCGGGATACGAAGCGGTTATTATCAATAATAACCCTGAAACAGTATCCACGGATTTCAATACGTCTGACCGACTCTACTTTGAACCATTGTTCTTCGAAGATGTAATGAACGTAATTGAGCAGGAGAACCCGATCGGCGTCATCGTGCAGTTCGGTGGACAAACCGCGATCAACCTGGCTGCACCGCTTGCCGCAGCAGGAGTGAAGATACTGGGTACAGATCTTGCGAGCATTGACGAAGCCGAAGACCGCAAGAAATTTGAAGCACTGCTGTCCCGATTGTCAATTGCACAGCCGCAAGGCAGCACAGTTACTTCTGTTGATGAGGCCGTTGGCACTGCACAAGGTTTGGGCTATCCGGTACTGGTGCGTCCTTCCTACGTACTTGGCGGACGCGCGATGGAGATTGTATACTCCGACAGCGAGCTGCTCAGCTACATGGAGCAGGCAGTGAAGATTAATCCTGAGCACCCGGTGCTGATTGACCGCTATATGCTGGGTAAAGAGGTTGAAGTCGATGCGATCTGTGACGGTGAAACGGTTCTGATCCCGGGAATTATGGAGCATGTTGAACGGGCAGGTGTTCACTCCGGTGACTCCATTGCAGTATATCCTCCGCAGCACCTGGAAGCACATTTGAAAGAAAAAATTGTAGATATCACGATTAAAATTGCGAAGGAACTCAAGACGATCGGGCTCGTGAACATTCAGTTCGTTATCTATCAAGATGATGTGTATGTTATCGAGGTTAACCCTAGATCTTCAAGAACCGTTCCATTCCTGAGCAAAGTAACCGGCATTCCAATGGCGAATCTGGCGACCCAGGCGATTCTTGGCAACAAGCTTGCGGATCAAGGCTATGTGGATGGTCTATGGCCGGAGAGTGATCATGTATCGGTGAAAGTGCCGGTCTTCTCCTTTGCGAAGCTGCGCCGTGTAGAACCTACGCTGGGACCTGAAATGAAATCTACGGGTGAAGTTATGGGTCGTGATGTGCTATACGCGAAGGCGCTGTACAAAGGACTGATCGGAGCCGGCATGAAGATTCCTTCTTCCGGCGCGATTATCGCCACTGTAGCAGATAAAGACAAGGACGAGGCTGTATCTCTGCTCGGCGGCTTCTACAAGCTTGGCTACAAGATCATTGCAACGGGCGGTACTGCGGATGCACTCGCTAAGGCGGGAATTCCGGTTCAAACCGTCAACAAGCTCAGCGAAGGAACACCGAACATTCTGGATATGATTCGTACAGGTGAAGCGAACTTCGTATTCAATACGCTGACAAAAGGTAAAACACCGCAGCGTGACGGGTTCCGTATTCGCCGGGAAGCTGTTGAGAACGGGGTTGTATGTATGACGTCTCTGGATACGGTACGCGCACTTCTGCAAATGCTGGAGACCATTAACTTCTCCTCCGAATCCATGCCAGCGTTCAGCCGCTGATTCGCATAGACAATATCTTAGAGGACATCGATAAAGCTCTGAATCAGCGGGCTTTATCCGATGTCCTTTATAACGAATAAAAGAAATGGATGGAGGAGAGCGGCAGATGCAATTATCTTCTGAATATAAAGAAATGGCTGGACGCCTGATGGTAGCGTTGGACTATCCTGATGCAGACGGTGCGAGACAGCTGATTGACCGTCTTGAGGGAATACCTTGCTACATGAAAGTCGGAATGCAGCTGTTCTATTCGGCAGGTCCGTCCTTTGTGAAAGAGCTTAAGGAGAAAGGGTATTCTGTATTTCTGGATGTGAAAATGCATGATATCCCCAATACAGTGAAGGGTGGCTCACATAGCGTTACCCGGCTGGGTGTGGATATGTTCAACGTTCATGCCGCTGGGGGCAGAGAGATGATGTCCGCTGCACTGGCGGGAGCCAAACAGGCAGCGGAAGAGGAGGGACTTAGAGTTCCGACGATTATCGCAGTAACTCAGCTGACAAGTACGAATCAGGCGACGATGAACGATGAAATTGGCATTCCAGGCGATGTAGAGACGGCTGTTGTACGCTATGCCTCGCTCGCCAAGGAAGCGGGACTTCAAGGTGTAGTTGCATCACCGCTAGAGGTAGCTGCAATCAGAGAAGCATGTGGAGATCAATTTTATACGGTTACACCGGGGATTCGCCCTGCGGGAAGCGCGGTAGGCGACCAGTCCCGAATTCTTACACCTGGACAAGCCATCGCTGGAGGCAGCAGCTACATCGTTGTGGGCCGGCCTATAACTGCCAGTGAGAACCCAAGAGCGGCAGCAGAGCAAATTATTGAGGAGATGATGAATCAATGACAACATTAACGCAAATTCCAGAACAGCTGGCATCCAAATTGCTACAGATTAAGGCAGTGGCACTGCGTCCGAATCAGCCTTTTACCTGGACCTCCGGCATTAAATCTCCGATCTATTGTGACAATCGGCTCACGATGTCCTATCCCGAAATTCGAGATCTAATCGCTGAATCGTTCGCAGCAGTTATCCGCGAGCAGTATCCGGAAACAGAAGTCATCGCTGGAACTGCAACCGCCGGTATCCCTCACGCTGCATTCGTTGCGCAGAAGCTGGGACTTCCGATGATTTACATTCGTGACAAGGCCAAAGGGCACGGGAAAGAAAACCTGATCGAGGGACTTGTTCGCGAAGGTCAAAAAGTCATCGTCATTGAAGATTTGATCTCCACAGGAGGAAGCTCTTTGAAGGCTGCAAAGGCGGTACAGGAAGCTGGAGCAGAGGCACTTGCCGTACTGGCAATCTTCAGCTATCAGCTGGATCGGGCATCGAAGGCTTTTGAAGAAGCGGGAATTCCACTGCAAAGCTTGTCCAATTATACAGCGCTGACTGAGGTGGCTCTGCGTGAAGGAGCTATTGCCGAAACGGACCTGGAATTGCTTCGCTCCTGGCGTGAAGATCCAAATTCATTTGGATTGTAATATAAAAGTTTCTATAGATAGGCGGCCCTGCGGAGGGCCGTTTTTTTGTTGTTGTGAGCAAATGAAAATTATCTTTAAAAGGTTGTAACTTATTCCTGTTTTATGTCGTTTATAATGCAGATAGAAATATTTGTAATTATATTCTAGTTATTTCCTTGTGATGTTTGGGGGCTGGTTGTTATACGAATACCATTTCGCAGCAGAAAAACGCAGGATGAGGACAAGAGTTCTTCTATATTTGCTCAGGAGAAGGATGATGCACTGCCGCCAGAGAGAGCACCTGTACTTGAGATCATCAGCAAGGAAGAGGAGAGCGAGGTTATCGGGCGCTCGGATTCGGATTCATCCCGATTGGAGGCCGGTGAGACTGTTCTTAAGGTGTGCAATGTTCATCGCAGCTTTGAGACGGGAGGCAAGGCCATTCATGTACTGAAAGGTATCGATCTGGAGGTCCATGCGGAGCAGCTTGTTATGCTGAAAGGAAGGTCAGGCTCGGGAAAGACGACTTTGCTAAATATGCTGGGAGGTCTTGATCAGCCAACCAGTGGTGAGATTTATTTTGATGGCAGGGCTCTGCATGATACAGGAGACGGGAGTCGAACCAAGCTCAGACGGCAGGATATTGGTTTTATTTTTCAGGCGTATGCTCTGATGCCCTTACTGTCTGCATGGGAGAATGTAGAGCTGTCCCTTCGGATGGCAAATGTTCCAAGGAGTGAATGGAAGGAGAGGGTGGCTTATTGCCTTGAGATGGTGGGCCTTACCAAACGGGCGAAGCACCGGCCCTTTGAGCTGTCAGGCGGAGAGCAGCAGAGAGTCGCAATAGCCAAGGCCATAGCACATCGTCCGAAGCTTCTGCTCGCGGATGAACCAACGGCAGAGCTTGACTCCAAGATGGGAGCACAAGTGATGGCGGTTTTTCGAAATATGATTGCAACAGAGCAAGTAACGATCTGCATGACGACACATGATCCTACGATTTTGGAGGTTGCAGACCATGTTCATGAGATGGTGGACGGTAAATTTATTACATAACGAATCCTATACCAGCTGGAAGAGACGCCTTCGGAGCATTGCACTAGTTGGTGCAGCAGGTCTTATGCTCAGCGGCTGTTCCTTACTGCCGGCAGAACCAGAAGAGGAGGTACTACCCCCAATCACACCGCCGACCATATCCAAGAAGCCGGAATATGAAGTTCGTACAGAAACGATTGAAACCAAGGTTTCGGGTTCCGGCAAGCTGATGAGTCAGAGAGAGGAGAAGGTTTATTTTACACTTGATGGCATGCACGTCAAGGAATTGTTCGTCAAACCGGGAGATAAGGTGAAGGCTGGACAGCAAATTGCTGTGCTGGATGTGGAGGAGCTGGAGAAGCAAATTCGCCAGAAGAAGCTGCAGATTCGAAAAGCGGAAGTGCAGATGAAGGAGACACTCCGCAAAAAAGACGAGATGGACCCAGTCGAATATGAAGAAGCTGTAATTACGTTTGAAGAGCAAAGACAAGAGTTAGCGGATCTGGAGGAGCAGGTAGGCAAATCAACGCTGTCAGCCCCTTTTGCAGGCACCGTGCTGAGTGTTCAGGTGGAAAAAGGAGCTGCTGTGAAGGCATACGATCCGATTGCGACCATTGCTGACACATCTAATCTCGTCGTTGCCGCTACTTTTGCCAAGAAGGATCTGGAAGTGATTGCACAAGGAATGAAGGCTGATGTGGATATTAACGCGGCTGGAACGCATACAGGTACCATTCAGGTAATGCCTATGGAATTAGCCGAAGAAACGGGCTCTGGAGGAGATGGCGGAGCAGGGACACCTCCTGCTCAGGAATCACTGGACCAATATGTCATTGTTGAGCTGGATGATTGGCCGGAAGGGCTGAATCGCGGTACTCCTCTTACCGTATCAATTGTAACTCAGCGCAAAGAGAATGCCGTGTTAATACCGATCTCTACACTTCGATCCATTGGATCCAGAACGTATGTACAAGTTGTAGAGGCGGATGGTAGCAAGAGGGAGGTTGACGTTGAGGTAGGTCAGCAGACATCGACGGATGTTGAAATCCTCAAAGGTCTGACGCCCGGACAGAAGGTGGTCGGAAGGTAATGAAAGGAATGCCCTTGTTGCGCCTCTTGGCTCGAAAAATGTGGAATACCCGATGGCTCACGCTAAGTACCTTGCTTGGTCTTATTGTGGCTGTAGGTTTCACCGTCAGCATCCCTATGTATGCAGATGGAGCGTTAAAGCGTGTCGTTGCTCAGTCTTTGGAGGAAGAGAGCAGCGGTATGCCTGCAGGTTCTCTGCTCATGAGCTATCAGGCGGCAGGAGGAACGAAGACAGACCTTGCCTCGCTGAACGAAGTTGATCGATATATTAGGGAAGATGTTTCGAGCAGCATCGGCTTCGATCACAATACTTATCTTAACGTCCGTACGATCCGCAGCACGGAAGTTAGTCCTGAAGATCCTACCAAAGTTGACGCCAGCAGAATCAGGACCATGACCGCTGGCGCAATGACTGATCTAGAAGATCATGTAACAGTGACTCAAGGTGTTATACCAGGGAATCAGGTGCGGGATAACGTGATTGAGGCAGCGATGCTCGAGGAAGGTATGTATCGAAACGATCTGCATGTCGGTGACATCCTGGAATATCCCGTATACAGCGGGCTGGATCTGACGCTGAGGGTCAAGATTACAGGTGTCTTTACTCCAGATGATCTGACTGATCCTTATTGGTTCCAAGGATTTGAAGGAATGATGAATGGACTGTATGTCGATCCAGAAGTGATGAATACTTATTTGCTGGGAGAAAAAGGCGTTCCGCTTCAGACTTCGAGATGGTATTACGCCTTTGACTTGGGTGAGATTCAAACGAGCCAGCTGCCAGGGCTGGGAAGAACACTCGAACGATTGGACATCGAGCTGTATCAACGATTAAAGGATACTAAGGTCGACATCTCTTTCGGTGATTTGCTTGCTAACTTTAGAGCCCAGAGCCTGCAGCTGCAGACCATGCTCTTCACACTTGCGGTTCCGATGATTGCCATGGTCTTCTATTTTATCGTCATGAACGCAAGACAATCGCTTCAGAAGCAGGAGAGTGATATTGCTGTTCTGCGGAGCCGGGGAGCATCAGCCAGACAGATTATTTTGTTGTATTTGCTGGAGGGTTTGATTCTCGGCGCAGCAGCAATGATGGCAGGTCCGTTTCTTGGCTGGTTTATGGCGAAGAGCATAGGCTCTGCTAGCGGATTCCTGGAATTCGTCGATCGCAAAGCGATACCTGTAGGAGTAACGCAGGATGCACTCTGGCTGGGGCTTGTTGCGGTAATTGCGTCTATGATCGCTTCCGTTATTCCGGCAATTAATTATGCAAGAGCGACAATTGTGGATGCCAAGCGCCGGCAGGCGAGAAGTGATCGTAAGCCGATATGGCAGCGGTGGTATCTCGATATTTTATTGCTCGGTATTTCTGGCTACGGCTACTATCTGTTCTACGAACGCCAGATGCTGACCTTTCAAACAGGAATGACAACCGATCAATTGCAGGTGCAGCCTTTTTTATTTTTTGTACCCGCCATCGCGATATTTGCTATGGGTCTGTTCTTTCTGAGGTTATTCCCGTTGATTCTCAAACTGATCCAGTTGATCGGCCGCAAAATTTTTCCGGTTCCGCTCTATCTGACGTTGACTCAGCTCTCTCGGTCTTCATCTTCTTACTACCCGCTTATGATCCTGCTGGTTTTGACTCTGGGACTGGGCGTGTACAATGCATCTGCTGCAAGAACCATTGATCTGAATTCCACAGAACGTACGCTGTATGAATATGGTACGGATGTTGTTATGCAGACCGTATGGGAGGGTTCACCTGAATTGACTCCAGTCAGCGGTGGAAACGCGGGCGGAGGTGGTAATCCGAATGAGCCCGGAGGCAGCGCTGGGGGCGGAGGAAATAACAATGGTGGAAATACAGGCGGTAATCCCGGAGGAAATCCAGGAGGCGGGGGCAATCCTGGCGGTGGAGGAAATCCAGGCATGGGCGGAGGCGGTACAGCGCCCGGAAGAATGATTTACTCTGAACCGCCGTTTGAAGTATTCAGGCAGCTGCCTGGCGTAGAACACGCTGCCAGGGTCCTGCAAACCAAAGGCAATGTCATTGTCTCAGGTAAATCAGCAGGTCAGGGAATGATTGTAGGCATTGATAATGTAGATTTTGCCGAGGTGGCCTGGTTCCGTAATGATCTATTTCCAGCTCATCCGAATCGTTATCTTGATCTGCTCGGTCATTATGAAGGGGCCGTCATAATTCCTTCTAATCTTGCGGAGAAATATCAGCTGGAAAGTGGAGACATCATATCCATTGCTCTGCAGGAGCAGATGATCGAATTTGTTGTATTTGGTATTCTGCCATACTGGCCGGCACAATACCCTGATCAGACACCGTTCTTCATCACCAATCTGGATTATATTTACGACCAGGTGCCGATGATTCCGTACGAGGTGTGGCTCAAGATGGAGCCTGATGCCTTAGTTGCTCCTCTGATGACGGAATTAGCCAATGCAGGGATTGAATTGTCCTCTGTCAAGGATGTCCGTACCGAGCTTGTAGCAGAGAGCAAGCATCCATCGCGAGGCGGAGTCTTTGGCATATTAAGCCTTGGATTTCTTGTTTCCATTATTATTTCATTAATTGGTTATGTACTGTATTGGTTCTTTAATCTGTCAGGCAGAGTCGTTCAGTTCGGTGTGCTGAGGGCGATGGGACTCTCCAGAGGTCAGCTGAGCGGGATGCTGCTGCTTGAACAGGTATTTACGGCGGGGTTATCCATCGCACTAGGGATCGGTATAGGTCAGCTGGCGAGCAGATTGTTTCTTCCATTCCTGCAAACGACGGATAATGTAGAGACTCAGGTGCCTCCGTTCCGGATCGTGTTCGAAGCCAGTGATACGAATCAGCTGTATATCGTAACCGGAGTCATGCTCTTCATTGGAGCAGTGATGCTGTTATGGCAAATTCGCAGACTCAGAGTACATCAGGCTGTGAAGATGGGAGAGGAGCGCTGATATGATTCACTGCGAAGGCTTGGTCAAGATTTATAAAACCAGCGAGGTTGAAGTCGTAGCTCTTCAAGGTCTGAACCTGACTGTCGAAGAGGGTGAGATGATGGCAATTATCGGCAACAGCGGCAGCGGTAAGTCAACACTGCTCAACATCCTTGGGGGTCTAGACCGCCCCTCTGCTGGAACAGCTGTCGTAGGGGATTGGGATCTGCTCAAGATGACGGAAGCACAGCTTGTGGAATACAAGAGACACACCGTCGGCTTTATTTGGCAGAACAACGGCCGGAATTTGCTTCCCTACATGACAGCTCTCGAAAATGTGGAAACACCGATGATGCTTGGCGGGAAATATGATCGGAGCTATGCAAAACAGCTGCTTGAATGGGTAGGGCTTGAGCACCGAATGCACAGCAGACTGCACCAATTATCAGGGGGAGAGCAGCAGCGGGTCGCCATTGCGATTTCTCTGGCCAATCGGCCTCGTTTGCTGCTTGCTGATGAACCTACAGGTTCTGTTGACAGCGAGACAAGTGACCGGATCATGGATATTTTTCGGAAGCTGAATCGGGAACTGGCCGTCAGTGTTGTCATCGTCACCCACGATATGGCACTAGCGAATAAGGTAGACCGAATTGTTGCTATTCGTGACGGGCTTACCAGCACTGAATTTGTTAAACGCAACGCCAATTTGGACACAGAGGTTGTCCCAGGCAGGAGCGAGGTGCATGAAGCATTTGTCATTATTGATCGAGCTGGCCGTCTTCAGGTGCCGAGAGAGTATTTAGAAGCGCTGTCTATTGATAATCGGGCTACTCTTGAGTTTGATGGTGAGCGTATCGTCATTACGCAGCCGAAGTAACCATAGAAAGGGAGAATGGGAATGATAAAGAAATCTGTATTTCGTCGACCGGTCATCGCGATGCTGACATGTATGACTTTGCTGACTCCACTTCTTGCAGCATGTACTTCTAATGAACCATCTGATGATCAAGAGGAAAGAGTGCTTCGAATTGGTACCTTGTATGGAAGTAATGATGATACCTATTTTAGACAGCAGTATACGGATATTTTTGAGGTGCTGAATGACAATATAACGATTGAAATTGTACCTGCAGTGGACCAGGATCAGTATCAATATTTCGACTACACCAAGAATGAACAGCCAGAGCAGCCAGATACCCTCGAAGCGGTCAAGAAGCTGATGACGGGTGACAATCCGGTGGATGTTATTGTCGGAGACACCTCTGTATTTAAGTCGCTTATTCAGGAAAATATGCTGACACAGCTTGATCCTCTAATTGCCGAGGATGAGTTTGATACGACGGATATTGTCCCGACCGTGCTGGACGGGATCAAGGATATGGGAGATAACAATCTGTATGCCCTGACACCTACTTTCTCATCATCTGCATTGTTTTATAACAAAGCGATTTTTCAAAAGGCAGGGGTGGAACCGCCAGCAGATGGAGCGACATGGGAAGATATATTTGATCTTGCAAGACGGGTAACGAGCGGTGAAGGTGAGGATCGCGTGTATGGCTTTTCCTTCAATCAATACGGCGGCGATACTTATTACAATGTTCAAACATATGCATCACCATTGCAGCTGCGAATCTTTGATGACAAAGCCGAAACGATGACCGTCAATAACGAATCCTGGGAGAGAGTATGGGATACCGTAGCTACGCTGACTCGGGACAAAATTGTGCCTGGTCAGGAGGTTTATGAATATCAGACAGATCAGACCGAATTTAATCCTTTCCAAGGCAATATGTTTATGGAAGGAAAGCTCGCTATGGTTGTTTCGGACTACAGCTATGTCACCAGGCTGATTAATGATAACAAGTATGCTGAGACGGATGATAAGTTTGACCCGATTGATTGGGATGTTGTTACCCCTCCTGTACATCAGGAGAAGCCGGGCATTGGCGGGAATGTATATCTAAGCAGCCTGATGGCTATTAATAGTAACGCTCAAAATCCAGACGATGCCTGGGAATTCATCAAGTTCCTGAACGGTGAAGAATGGGCCAAAGTCAAGGCAAGAAGCAGCTATGAGATGGTGTCACGTAAGAGCTACATCCAGCCAAAGGAAGGATTGGATTATAATATTGCTGCTTTCTACACATTAAAGCCGATCCCGCCGACAAGCACGGATATGAACACACTGTACCAGAAGATGCCGAATTTATGGCAGGTGGACTCCGTAGGCCAGAAATACTTCAATGAAGTTGTAGAGAATAAGAAGACACCGAAGGAAGCGCTGGAAGCCTGGGAGCAGGATGGAAATGAAATGCTGCAGAAGCTGAAGACAGATCCGAAGGCGAGCTTCGAGGATAAATTAGCCGCAAACTAAATAAGCTTAATTCAATAGCCGCTTGATTAAATTTCATCTCGCGGCTATTTTTTGTGCTTTTGGGTATCCTAATAGTAGAAAGGAAACAGCATCCATTATGGAGTCAAAGGAAGATGAACAAGAGTGAAATGGGTATATTATTCAAGATTATACGGTAGTAAGTTTCAGGCAGGTTGCTTCGCGAAGCGGATGGAGCAGGACGGATGGATCTATGGGCATGATGAACCGCAGCAGGTAGAGGTATACAAATCACGCAAGGGGCGCTATGGTGTCCGTTTCATTCCATAAGGAGCAGTCTTCGTTTCTCCAAAAAAAGTGCCTTGACAATTCTATTACACATCATGTATATTATTAGATGTCGCTGTTTTAAGTTTTATTGACGCGGGGTGGAGCAGCTCGGTAGCTCGTTGGGCTCATAACCCGAAGGTCGCAGGTTCAAATCCTGCCCCCGCAATAGTTACATACAGCGCACTAATATGTGTAATAGAATATTGATTCAGGGCCCTTAGCTCAGTTGGTTAGAGCGGTCGGCTCATAACCGATTGGTCGGGGGTTCGAGTCCCTCAGGGCCCATACCTGAACAGCCTTTGCGTAATACGCAAAGGCTTTTTTATTTGTAGTTTCCTGAACTATTTTTATAATGATATGAAACTGATTCTCTTCTCTTACAATATTGTAAGTAACGTGGGATTCAACTGCATAGCAGAGAGCAGAGAATCAAGTGCGTTTATGCATAGCGAGTCCTAATGTTGGTTTAAAATAGGGCAAGTTTTGTTTAAATGATCCATATATCGTTTATATAAATTAGACTTTTCAATATATTGTAGAAGAAATGAGTTTTATGCATTCTTAATAAATTCATATACTGGACTATATCAAGGTACGATAACCGTACCTTTTGTATAAGAAGTGAGGTATCTGCAGCGACTATAAATCTGCAACCATGACGTTGAACTGGATGGTCAGCAATCAATCATGATATACTTGTAGGAATATTACGGAGGGGAGGTGGACACATTGGGAAGGCGTTACTGTATTTTGAACCGCAGACGGAATTAAACGAACGGAAAATATTCAAGCGGGCTGATCATGATGGCATGAACAAGGTTCTTCTCATGAACACCGCCCCTCATCGGCCGAAGTTGTTATGTATACTTTATTCGAATTATAAATTTTAATACAGTAATTCATTAGAGATGCTGTAAATATTCCTGGAGGTGAATCCCTCTTAAGAGGGAAATTATTGGACATTATCACGATTACCAATTTAATATTACTTGTCATACTACTTGCGCTTACCGCGTTTTTCGTTGCTGCGGAGTTTGCTGTAGTTAAGATCCGGATGTCACGTATCGATCAGCTTATCGCTGAAGGAAACAAGAAAGCAGTGGTTGCCAAAAAAGTAGCTTCAGATCTCGATTATTACCTGTCTGCTTGTCAGCTCGGTATTACGGTTACTGCACTTGGTCTGGGGGCGCTGGGTAAACCGGCTGTTGAGAGTCTGCTGTATCCAGTGTTTAACTACTTTGAATTGTCCGAAGCTGTTTCATCTGTGGCTTCTTATGCGATTGCGTTTATCTTAGTTACCTTCTTGCATGTGGTCGTAGGTGAAATGGCACCGAAAACATTGGCGATCCAATTTGCGGAGAAGATGACTCTGCTGCTCGCAGCACCTCTCTATTGGTTCGGTAAGATCATGTCTCCATTCATTTGGGCACTAAACGGTTCTTCCCGGGTTATGCTGCGTGCGTTCGGTGTTAAGCCGGCAGGACACGAACAGGCGTATTCCGAGGATGAGATCAAGATCATTATGAATCAGAGCTACGAAGGCGGCGAGATCAATCAGACAAAGCTTTCTTATATGGAAAATGTTTTTTCCTTTGATGAGCGGGACGCAAAAGATATCATGGTTCCGCGTGTGGATCTGGTAACGCTCGATATAGACATGGTTTATGCGGATATTGTTCCTATTTTTGACGAGTATAATTATTCACGTTATCCGGTTGTTGAAGCTGGAGATAAGGATAAAATTATCGGTGTGGTTAACGTGAAGAAGATGCTTCCTCATATTGTGGACGGAAGTGAGCATCGCCTTGAAGAATTTGTACGTGAGCTGCCGTATGTCTCGGAAATTACACCGATTCAGGAAGCGATGATCAAGATGCAGCAGCAGAGGGTGCATATGGCAGTCGTTATTGATGAATACGGTGGTACGTCCGGGATTATAACGATGGAGGATATCCTAGAGGAGATCGTTGGTGAGATTCGCGATGAATTTGACAGCGATGAGAAGGCTGATATTCAGCAGCTCGGGGACAACGAGTATCTAATCAGCGGGCGAGTCTTATTGGATGAGCTGGAGAAGCAGTTTGGCTTCATATTTGACGGTGCGGATGAGGTAGATACAATCGCCGGCTGGATTCAGTCCAAACGAGGGGCATCTCTCGAGGAAGGCGATATCGTTGAACAGGATGAGCAGATGTGGAAGGTCAAGGAAATGGATAATTTTCAAATCAAGCAAGTCGTGTTACGTAAAATTCAACAATAATATTGTTCTTTGTGGATCTTAAATATATAAAATACTATAGGACTCTGGAGGTGAATCCCTCTTAAAGAGGGAAATCATTGGACGGAATAATTGCATTAAATTTGTTTTTAGTAGCTGTATTCATTGGACTGACAGCATTCTTCGTCGGAGCTGAATTTGCGATTCTCAAGGTGAGGATGTCACGGATCGACCAATTGATTGCGGAAGGCAACAAGAAGGCTGTTCTGGCCAAAAAGGTCGCACATGAACTGGATTATTATCTGTCGGCGTGTCAGCTGGGAATCACGATTACGGCACTCGTGCTGGGAGCATTGGGTGAACCAACTGTTGAGAAAATGCTTCATCCGGTATTTGACAGCTGGAATCTGCCGGCTGCCCTATCGACGGTATTGTCCTATGTCATTGCCTTGTCGGTTGTTTCCTTCCTGCACGTTGTTATTGGTGAGCTTGCTCCCAAGACACTGGCTATTCAGTTCTCAGAGAGAATGACTCTGCTGCTGGCAGGTCCGCTGTATTGGTTCGGTAAGATTATGTATCCTGTAATCACTGCACTGAACAATTCAGCTCGCCTGTTGTTGAAGATTTTTGGTGTGAAGCCTGCCGGTCATGATACCGTGTATTCAGAGGAAGAGCTGAAGCTGATTGTTAACAACAGCTATGAAAGTGGAGAAATTAATCAGACAGAGCTTGATTATTTGAAGAACATTTTTGATTTTGATGAGCGCATCTTGAAGGAGATTATGATTCCGAAAGGGAAAATAGCTACTTTTAGCAGTGATATGTCTCTTGAGAGCATGCTTGAAGTCATTCATCAATATGAGTACACCCGTTACCCTGTTATTCATAAAGGGAATAAAGAGCAATATCTCGGCTTTATTAACACGAAAGAAATGCTGACAAGCATTGCTGCCGGCAGAGAATGGGATCTGAGCGGGTTTATTCATCCGATGCCAAGTCTTAAGGAGACCTCCCCTATTAAGGATGTTCTTACTAAAATGCAGCAGAATCGGGTTCATATTGCACTTGTAACTGATGCTAGCGGCCAAGTTACAGGGCTCGTTACGATGGAAGACATATTGGAAGAGATCGTAGGAGATATTCATGACGAATATGATGATATTGCAGTGAACAGTGTACCTGCTCTTTAAAGGACGATCCGTTACGTGAAAGTTTATATAAATCTCATATCGTTGGACAAAGACCCTTGCATATTCGTATGTAAGGGTCTCTTTGCGGTACGAACAAGTCTAGTGCATCTTAATCAAAGAACTGAATTCTTAAGGTGGAGCAGCCAAATTTTACAGTTGATAAAAGAACATATGTTCCTATATAATATATACAAACAAATGTTCTTATTGGGGTGAGCTTATGCCGCGTAAATATATTGGCAAGGTTGTAGAAATTGTTTATCTGGATCGAGCAGGGCAGGTTAGTCAACGTAATATTGAAATTCATCGAATAGTAAATGGCAGAATCTATTCTACATGTCTTCATACAGGGGCTCCGAGAACCTTTAACGAGGAGAATGTGCTGGCTTGGCGACCTGTTAGAGCAATAATAACAGCTTAGGGAGTGATGAGGATGATGCCTGATTTTGAACGCAAACTGCTGAGGATTCTATACAATTTTTGTGGGCAGCGGAGACGCATGCCTCAAATGATGGAACTGGAAGTCAAGACCGGGAGAACAGAAAGTGGTATTCGGAAAGCTCTAAGAGAGTTAGAAAGACAAGGATTTATCAAGTGGCAGGACCAATCGTCGACAGAACACATTGTGATTCTAGAGGGCTGGGAGCCAGAGGAGCAAACGTCAGTGCGTTCGATGCCAGCTTTATCAGATGGGATGGATTATTGGACGAAATACTAGCTGCTGCTTATTTCATAAAGTGACGGATAATCCAGGAGATCAGCGTAAGGATAAGACTGATCACGATACAAGTAACAATGGGGAAATAGAATTTAAAGTTCCCTCGATCTACATAAATATCTCCTGGCAATTTACCAAGTTGTATAAATCTTCCGAGTACCATCCAGATCAATCCGACAATAATCAGTGCAACCCCAGCAAATATGAGAAGCTTAGGCATATTGTTCATGATTAGCTCACCCCCGTTAAATAATAAAATAGCCAGAGCCATGTGCCAAGCCCCAGCTAATTCATATCTATGATTTACATCTAATTATAAATTTATGAACAGTACATTGTAAGATCACTTTAAAGGGAACAGTATGTTATGGTAAATAGAGCAACTTAAGATAAAGCTAATTTTCTGGAGCGGTTAATACTAATGATCCGGGTAATTTGCTCTACTTCCTCATAAGGAATCCAAACCGGACCAAAGGTGGTTCTTAATACAAGCTTTGATGAATGATCTGTAGGAACAGGATACCCGGTTAAGGTCTCTCCATCTTTGCTTCTTACCATGATCTGCTGATTACGTTTCATCGCAATAATCGCTTCTTTATTCATAAGCCTATTCTCCCTATGCCAGTAATTGATGTAAAGAATAAGAATCAGGTCTAATTACATTGCAAACTGGTTGTTTTATCACATGCTTTTCACTTTCATGTCTACGAATAGTCTATCAGAACTAGTTCTAAATTTCTACAATAATCCAGAAATAAATATCTTAAAGTTAAATAAACCAATTCGGGTGAAGCTTAAACATTCGTTGGATCACATGAGGAAATGAGTGAGCAAGTTTAATGTAGCAGATAATATGGGTATAACTATCATAGGAGGAATGCACAATGAATATTCATGGATGGTATATCGTTATATTTGCTGTAATTATTGCTGCGGGTGTTGGCGGCGTTGCTTGGTGGATGAGAATGGCGAGCAGAAAGAAAGGGTACAAGGAAGAATAGGAAGAATAATCCGAAGATATAAGCTAAATATAGGTAGCTCGTCTGCTTTCTATTTCAGGATGCGTGATTAACTTCTCAGAGGGAGCAGAAATATGATGAATGTATTAAAATTCGGGATCGTAATGATATGCTTATTATTTCCTGTTGCTTGCGACACGGACTCTGCTGAGCGGGAAGAATTATCCGCAGATATAGCACGAACGGAGAACAACGATCCTTTTGTTACATGGTCCGGTGGAATTCCATATAAGGTGATTACCGAGGAAGCTCTTCCTGATAAGTTAGCAAGCAAAGAGCTGGGTGAAGTAACGATGGAAGTAACTTCATCGGAATTAACAGAGGATATTCAGCTAATAGGTCAAGATGGCTTAAGCAATTATTTGAAAGCGGGATCGCTGATATTTCAGTTAAAAGATGCGAACACGAATGAGGTTATTCTTGTCGAACATGAAGGCAAGATGTACAAAGCCGTGCGATTAGATCAAGAAGAATAAACCGTTCTTCAGGGCGATGCAAATGTTAAGGAGTCCATCTCAGAGAGGTGGACTTTATTGCGCTGTTAAGCTTGATTAGAAATTGATCTATAAAAGTACACGCAGAGCTTGTCAAATCGTGGCTGTTCATATATAATAAGAGATACCGGATTTTTGAGCATATTTGCTGGGAAAATTCGAAAGTGGTTGTGGATTGTTCATTAACTTTACCAGTGAGTTTGGTTAAACAGTCTATACACATACGCCGGGGTGGCGGAATTGGCAGACGCACAGGACTTAAAATCCTGCGATGGGTGACCATCGTACGGGTTCGACCCCCGTCCTCGGCATACATTTATATGAAATAGGCTGGCTCCTAACAGGAGTCCAGCTTATTTTTTTAGATACCTATATGTTGTATAAAGGGATTGGAAACGAGGAGAGCCGATATATGTTTAATAATGACTGGGACGCACTGCTGCAGGACGAGATGAATAAAGATTATATGCAGGAGCTTCGATTGAAGCTGGCTGCTGAATATAAGACGCAAACGATATATCCTCCGAAGGACGACATATTCAATGCGTTGAAATTAACCTCGTATGCGAATACAAAGGTCGTGATCATTGGTCAAGATCCATATCATGGAGCAGGTCAGGCAGAAGGGCTAAGTTTTTCTGTCAAAAAAGGGGTTAGAATCCCTCCATCTTTGCGAAATATATATAAAGAATTACATAGTGATCTAGGAGTATCCATTCCTGCACATGGGTCTCTTCAGGATTGGGCGGAAGAAGGAGTTTTGTTATTAAATAACGTATTAACTGTGAGAGAGGGAGAACCTGCTTCACATCGCCATATCGGATGGGAGCGGTTTACTGACGCGGTAATCGAGAAATTAAATGTTCGGGAGCAGCCTATGGTGTTTATGCTCTGGGGAAGTCACGCACAGAAGAAGGGGGCGTTCATAGATCGTTCCCGTCATCTGGTTATAGAATCGGCTCATCCAAGTCCGCTTGCAGCTCGGAATGGTTTTTTTGGAAGCCATCCGTTTTCTCGAGCGAACGCCTTCTTGGAAGCAGAAGGAATCAAACAAGTAAACTGGACAATCTCGGACAATTAACAAGAAGACACGGAGGTGAACGGGAGAATGAAACATTGGGTAGGCCAAAGAGTGCTGGTGGAACGAGCAGGTGGTCGTAAAGATCCCGTTCAAGGGATATTGCTGAAGTGGGATGCAGATGCCGAAATCATCGTCGTTGGAGCGAAGAGAGTCAAGATTCCGTTTAGTCAAATTATACGAATTCATCCCTTGGCGGAGGATGCCTATGGAAAAGGCAAGAAAAGAGCAAGGTCCTCAATTCATACGGTCGGATATGTGATGCGCCAATCGATTCAATTTGATAACGCAATTTACTTCAAATCTGCGGTAACGGTATGGAAAGGGGCTAAGCTTATTAAGTACCGGACGACGATCAGCTCACATGACAACCATAATGTGGTGCTGGAGGACGGGACCGTTCTTGATAAGGAATTGTATACGTTTGTTGTGAGATCAAGACGCGGATAGGATCTCATTATTATGTTTAATTGAAATTTTATGTTTGTATCATGCTGCGTTAATAATTATGCGGTAATCTGTACTCGTAACCCTTCAAGAGATGATTGGTATATATGTAAACTCACCGGCTGCAAACGGTGGGTTTTTTGCTGTACATAAAAATTAGGATTTGCCCCATTTTTCTCCCACACTTAGGCTTGTATAACTTTAATTTTGGAAGGGGATTATACAAGCGACAGGCCAAAACAATAATCAGTGGGGTGAATGAAGATGAAAAAGCAATGGGCAGCCACTTTAGCAGCTGCAAGTATTTCTATGGTAATTGCTGTTCCGGCAATGGCTGAAACGAACACAAACCATATGAACGATAATCCGGTTAAGAATTCGGTTAATCGTTTGGAAAAAAACTTGGGCATTGATGGAAAAGACAACGGCACTACGGACATGAATCGTACGCGCACGATGAACAACATGAACAATAACATGTACGATGGCAGAGGTACTGGTACCGGTACTTACAATACCAATGCTTATAACAATGGTACTTATGGTACCAATAACGTTCGCGCCAATGCTACGACAGATCGTGGAAATGGCTGGGGATGGCTTGGCTTGTTAGGACTGTTTGGTCTTGCTGGACTTCGCAAAGAGAAGCATGAGGGAACACCTCATCACGCGAAATAATTGCTTTGCACTAACTAGGATTATTGGAGATGAATTACAAAAAAAGTTTGGAAAATCAGGATACCCGCCCTGTCATCTAATCTAGGTATTCATATACTATCTCATACCTTAGAGCTAAGGAGGAGAGCAGCATGAGTGAAGTATCTAGATCTGGATATTGTGGAGGATACAATGGTTGGTCTTCCATCGGCGCAATCCTTGTTCTTTTCATTCTACTTGTCATCATCTCCAAAACCATCCTCTACTAATCATCAGAAATAAAGGATCCCAGGGTATCTGCGGGTCCTTTATTTTTTTGTTATAATCTCTTCAAGTATCTCAATATCGAAAATGGGAGAAAGAAATGCATGGATATCAACTTACATTCCGCAGCAGATATGTTGCTCGAGCTTGATGTAGAACCATTTTGGTTAGGATTTCGAAAGGTCGCCTACGCAATATATAACTCAAGCGAAGTCCTTCTATTCCATCATCCCAAGTTTCAATCACATACATTTCATCAATTGAAATGGGACAAGCGATTCGTCGGCAATACGTTAATTATGTATGAGGACTATCCAACAGCAATCGTCAGCATCGAAGGAATTGAGTATATGGCAGAGCTCAAGTCACTTCTTGTGCATGAGTTGTTTCATGGATTCCAGTATCTTTGCGAGGAGAAAAGGTTCCCAGATGAGCTATTGGGTTTAACGTACCCTCTAGTTGAGGAGAACGTGGAGCTAAGAAGTTGGGAAAGGCAGTGTCTTTCTCATGCGCTGGAGGCAAGTGATACACAAATAAGGGATGCCCATTTATCCCATTTTTTTCAGATTCGAAGTAGGAGAAAAGAGCTGCTGGGTACATATTTTACATATGAGACAAGGGTGGAGACGATAGAGGGGCCTGCTTATTATGTGGAACTGAAGGCGTATGCCGAAGAGTCAGCACAATCATTGCGAGCTATACTGAATCCGTTTAGACAAGAATTGATAAATTCTAATGCCGCTGTACTTCATTTAAGAAAAAGCTGCTACTACTCGGGCTTGTGGATGTGCTTACTACTCGATGAGTTCTCGGAACGATGGCAGGAGGATTTTTCACATTCGGAGGATGATTTGTACGAATTTCTAAGATCTCATGTCCATCCGGTAGAGAAAAGTGAAATAAAGGAAGTTAAAGTAAGTGAAGAGACGGAGGCAACTATAGAAAATGTTAAAGCACACAGAAAGGCTGCCTTCGAGCTGTTTGAAGAGAATATAGGATTCCATGTAATTATTGAAGGAGATCTAGCCGTGAGGAGCATTGATCCGCAAAATATAGATGCACTGCCTGGCAGGCTTCTTCATCATAATTATATTAAAGTTGCATTTGGCACCGACGAATTTTTGATACAGCAGCCTATTGTTTCTTATTACGAGACCGATCTCTGGCAGGCATCAAAACTCTATGTGATTGTAGAAGCAAGACCTGTAATCTGCGAGGATAAAGTAATACTGGATGGAATCGGTGAGATCAAGGGAGTACATAAATGTAAAGAAGAGGGCAATATTTTTCAATTGCACGTGTAAACGAAATTGATGACACGAGTCAAGGGTTCTATAGTTCGTATGAGAAAAAAGAAGAAAACCCTTGATATTCAAGGGTTTTCAGTGATGATCTGTAGTGGGCTCGAACCACTGACCCCTACCCTGTCAAGATAGTGCTCTCCCAGCTGAGCTAACAGATCATGGAATATCTATAAAAAAGGAATAAATTTATATTATCAGGCTTAATAAGCAATGTCAATCCCTGTCCTATGTTTAATTTTCCCTGAAATGAGCAACCTGAATAGGATGAAAATTACAACAAGAGGATGGGGTTCCATGAACAGAAGAGTGACTCGTAGTATAGCCATACTTACGATCTGCGGATTTATATTAACCAACATAACAGGATGCACCTTAACTCCTTCACAAGAAACAATTAACCTGCAGCTGATCGAGCCAGCTGAATCCGATCTGCCCGTAATAGATGAGGTATATCGAAGATCTGTAGGGGATGAGGTTTATTCCAAGCCATCAAATGAAGAAACATTTTTACCGTAGGATAGGTACACATGCTTGCTTTAATTATCCATATCGAATACAGACTATACGATCACTGCTGCTGTAGTGTATAATGGTTTGGATTTTTGCATTTTTGGATAGTAAGAGGGGGAGACGTATGCCAGCCGAGATTATTAATGTTACAACACAAGAACAGCTTGAAGCTGGGCTGAACATTCGCAAAACGGTGTTCGTAGAGGAACAGAACGTTCCAGTAGAAGAGGAAATAGACCAATATGATGTTCTGAGTCCGGATGCACACCATATTTTAATTCAGGATGGACAAGAGATGGTGGCTACCGGCCGCTTGATTTATTATAAAAAAGATACTGCCAAGCTGCAAAGAATTGCTGTCCTGAAGCCTTATCGGGTTAACGGATATGGTCGTGTGCTGATTATGGCGCTTGAAGAAAGAGCAAAAGACCTGGGATTAGCCTACTCATTATTAGATGCACAATGTCAGGCAGAAGGCTTCTATAAGAAACTCGGATATGAAGTAATCTCGGACGAGCCTTTCTATGATGCAGGTATACTGCACGTACGGATGCAGAAAAAGCTCTAAGTGAAAATGTTATCTTTCATAAGAAGTCAACTTATTGGGCACAATCATAGTGTCGGAGATCAGGTCATCCTGAGTCCGAACAGGTTACAAACTATGGCTGCAAAAAAGGAGTGTATGTTCTTATGGAAAATAACACACGCGAGCAATTTGTTGCCGTTCAGAAAAACGGAGACGGGGATTTAACCGCATTTAAGACATCAACGGGCCGAGTGCTTGATTATAATCAAGCGTTGAATGAGATTCAAACCGGCTCCATCGCAGGAGTTAATGTATTCAAAGCAAAAGATGGCTCCCTTCGTATTCGCGGAGATGCCGATGGAGATCCGACGAATAATTTGGATCAACTGCCTATCTTTCAATAAAAATCCTGATCGTTTGTTATATCTGAATTGTCAAAGGGAAGCCCAATTGCTGGGCTTCCCTTTTTGTTTGCTTTTTAAAATTGACTATGTTTATTCGCGAACATAGTCTGGCCCTTACCACTCCAGCGGAATTTTTTGGATCCCGAACGACTTTTGCGAAGCAACCGGAGAGAGGGAGCCAAAAAATGGAGCGCCTGAGAGGGAGCCAAAAAATGGCGCCAAAATGGGCGTCAAATCACTCTCTTATGCACCTTCTCCGCAAATCCCCATACAATGCATTACCAGGCACGAAGCTGCAGATGAACATGCCTTAAACACCTACGAAAGAAGGGAAAGCACCCATGGCAAAGGGGAAGGGCAGTAAAGGCGGGTCAAGCAAGGAAAAGGTGCGGACAAGTATGAAGCTGGTGACGTCCGAGGTGTGTGAAGTCTGTAAAACACCGTGTGAACGCGGAATGGCATACGCTGAGCGCATGCGGGAACCGGGAGCTGTAGGGAAGGGCGTCCCTTGTATCTTGACCAAGCCTAAAGTTTAGGCCCAAATGCCATGCACCGGGCCCTTTCAAGGAACGGTGCATGGTAAACCGAGCATAGAAGAAGTCGACAAATACATATTTCGTAATTTTTTCTGAAAAATTTTCCAAACGTACCGCAACTTGTTCTCAAGGATGAAGTATAAATAGACATACTATATTCTCATTGCTGGAGGGGAACAAGAGCTTATGAAGTGGAAAAGAACGCTTGCCCTTGCGATTGTGTTCTCGCTCTTGGGCAGCGGATCCATGTTGTTTGCTGACTCAGTTACCGAACGAATTCGTGTCATTATTAATGGGCAAGAGGTAAGCGGTGGTGGTTATTTTATAAATGGAACGACATATGCTCCTGTCCGCGAGATTAGTGGGCTTGCTTCATGGGACTCAGGAAATGGCAAGGTTACAATCACCAAGCCAAACGTGCACATCACTTTGTTCAAAGGTGAGACGGTGTTCGGGAATGTCAATGTAGGTAAATTAAAGTTTAACGTGTTAAGTCAGGTTGATAGTCTGGATGGTAAAATTTCCGAGGTTAAAGTTGCCATTACCGCCCCCTCCGGAAATGTGAAGAATATACAATCCGAGAAGCTGGGCAGCGGCTCAAAGGATAATTTTTGGTTCAGAACGAATGATTTTACTTATGATTTTAAAAAAAGCGGGAATTATAAAGTAGGGTTCTATATGAAACCGTCAGGCAGTAATTCGTTCTTCCTTGTTTCGGAAAAAGTGATTACAGCATTGGATTAGAGTTTCATTGATTTTGTCCCGTAATAGTGTTACGATACGTCCGTATGATTACAAGTGCGACCGTAGTATGATGTTACAAATGCCTATCGTATGATTACAATATAAATATAAAAGTGAGGTATTCTCATGAGCGATCACAATCATGTTCACGATGAACATTGCAACCATGACCACGATCATGAACACGAAATGGCTGTTCTTACCCTGACAGACGAGAATGGTGCAGAGGTCGAAATGATCCTGGCGCAAACTTTTGATGTAGACGGCAAAGAGTATGCGGTACTGCTCGAGCGGGATAACCCTGAAGCGGACGGATTGATTCTTCGTCTTGAAGAAGAGAACGAAGAAGTTGCACTGTATCAAATCGAAGATGAAGAAGAGTGGAACCGCGTTGAAGCAGCTTTCAACGAAATGGTCGAGAACGAGTAATCGACGCCATCTTCTCAACAGACGAAAAGACCAGACAAGTTGTCTGGTCTTTTCTGTTGCGCTAAAGCGGCATGTATTAAAAAATAGGCTCTGCTTCGACGATCACTTTGACATTCTGAATCGTCCGGTCCTCGGGTCCCTTAACAGGTAGACCGACCTCGACATGCTCAACGATGTAGTCGATATTATCCTGAGAAATGACCTCACCCGGAAGCAGAATCGGTATACCTGGTGGATACACATAAATAAATTCGGCAATAATGCGACCCTCCGATTCCTTGAATGGAATCACCTCGGTGTCACCATAGAAAGCCTCGCGCGGTGTCAGCATCAGCTGCGGAATTTCCGGAATCTTGACGACAAGCTCATTAGCTTGATTCACATTATAATAGGTGTTCGACAGCTCCTGAAGTGCACTAAGCAGTGTATTGACAGTGTCATCATTATCGCCTGGTGTGATCAGGCAGAGAATGTTGTACATATCACTCATTTCCACTTCAATGTTGAAATGCTTGCGAAGCCAGTTCTCTGTATCATAGCCGGTGAGCCCCAGATGGCGAACATGAATGGTAACCTTGGTTGGGTCGTAGCTATAGGTTGCTTCTCCGCCCAGTATTTCTTCGCCGAAGCAGTACAGCCCTTCGATATCATTAATTGCCCGGCGGGCATACTCTGCAAGGTCAATGGCTTTCTGAGCCATGCTGTGTCCATGGAGTGCAAGATTACGTCTTGCTGTATCCAGTGAAGACAACAAAATATAAGATGTAGAAGTTGTAGTCAGCATACTGATAATCGTCTGTACCCGCTCTGGATTAACGAATCCGTTCTTGGTATTCAGGTTCAGGACCGAGCTTTGCGTCATCGAACCGCCTAATTTGTGTACACTCGTAGAGGCTAGATCTGCACCAGCTTCCATAGCAGACATAGGAAGATCCTCATGGAAATGAATCAGTACACCATGCGCCTCATCCACAAGAACGGGCACTTGGTAACTGTGAGCCAGCTCTACAATCTCCTTCAAATTCGCACAAACACCGAAATACGTTGGATTAATGACGAGCACACCCTTCGCATCAGGATGGCGTTCCAGTGCGCGGCGTACCGAACCAACTGTAATTCCGTGATCAATACCGAGATTTTCGTCACTGACCGGAGAGATAAAGATAGGTTTGGCTCCGGAGAAGATGATGGCAGACATGACCGATTTATGCACATTCCGCGGCACGATAATCTTCTCGCCAGGTCCGCATACGGACAAGATCATGGTCATAATCGCACTGCTTGTCCCCTGTACACTAAAGTAGGTATAGTCTGCCCCGAAAGCATCGGCAGCCAGCATTTGTGCTTCTCTAATTACTCCAGTCGGTTGATGCAAATCGTCAAGTGGCGCGATATTGATCAAATCTATGGAAAGGGCATTATCCCCAATGAATTCGCGAAACTCTGAGTCCGTTCCAAGTCCTTTTTTGTGACCAGGGATGTGAAACTGTACCGGATTGTTAGCCGCGTGGTTCTTAAGTGCTGTAAAGAGCGGCGTACGACGGTGATCCATGGATGCTGTCACAACCTTTCATTATTAAGAATAATCAAACCTAGATGAGTATAGCAAAATGAAAAGGGAATGAAAATGGATTTTTTATGATCTGGCATTTTATTTGTAAATTATGGCATTTTTAAGATTTAAAATGACATTTTGTACAAGGGCAGCAGGGCTGTGAAAGTCTCTTCTATGGTCTTGCCAAACTTCTGGCCGTCCAAGAGGATCGGATCATTCTTGTCGATACGAAGTCCGCATAAAACCTCGGATTTCTTCACATTTTTGAGTCGCTCCGCCATACGCTGGAAATCTTCCTTCGTCATGTCTTCGTGATGGGTTCCTTCCGGGATCATATGGTCGGTAGACCAATAGAAATGTTTGGGTATATTCTGCGCTACTTCTTCAAACTGACGGGACAAAGCTTCAGCGAACACTTCTTTATTGCTGCTCTCATATATGATGGCGAAGATCACAAACGCGTGTGTCCCGAACATTCCAACTTGGAAATGGGGGTATACCTTATATCCTCTTTTATTGTTGGCTATTGCAACCCAGGTATCGTTCGGTGGATTCACCTTTCGACGGGCATGCTTCGCAACGTGGACAAACATATCTTCACCGCACAGTTCGCGGAGGAATGGTGCTGAGGCCGCCCCAATGACCTCAAGCTTCGGCCGAACCCGTTCAATCAGCAGCTCCATGCGCGGCTCCAATCCGGGTACTTCAAATACTTCAAAATCCGCTTCATTTAATGAGGGATATGTGAGTTGTGACATTATAAGTAATCCTCCTTATTAGGTAAGCATGAACCTAAACACTATCCAATATAATAGTATACACAATATTACGCGACTCATTATAACACAGGAGTACCCGCTTCCCCTCGCTTGAAGTTTGTACATTTGCTGGATAGTTGATGAAGATTATCGGGTGAAAAAATAGTCAAACGACTAAGTACGCTTCCCTTGAAGTCAGTATAAAATAGGGTAAGCCGACTTATGGTGGAGCGAAGAATGGCAAGGATACCAAGGCGGCAAGTCTCATTTCTAAATAAGTAAGATTCGGATCACATGATCGTAAAAGAATGGAGGAGGAAGTGCCATGAACAAGAGCTATGAAGTGGAATACTGCAATTTAGAGCTCCGGTTTAGCCGCCTTCGTATCCAACAGCTCATTAAGGATCTCATTCAGGAAGGGTATTCGCTATATTGGAGCGAGGATGAGGATTACTTTATTTTGTCCATACGTACAGGCCGCAAATTGGTAAAACTGAAATTTCAGCAAATGAGAACTGGTGATTATAAGTTGATTGGTGACTATATCATCAAGGATGCAAAGCTTGCAGAATATATGGAGAAATTGATCGGAGACACGAGAGGGCATGCTGTCGTTCGCAGATTCAAGGATCATATTATCGTTATAGAAAATATTTTGTTCGGTGAGGTCATTAGGCTCGTCGAAGTGTCAGGCTTCAAGCAGAAGGTGATCTATCAGAAGGGACCGGCGCCAACGCTCGAGGAAATGGAAGAGATGTTCACCTCGACGGAGGGGGAATTGAGACTTACCCTGCTGCGGATGGAGATTGACGATGAGCTGGAACGGCTGTATGAGGCCATCGGTGCTAGTGATACAACAAAGGCAGACAAATGCCGCGCCAAGCTTCATCAAATGCAGGATCGAATGCTGATGCTTGAATGGTAAGGCTGCCACAACTATATAAGGTAAGAGCAGAGAGTTTGAGCATTTAATGAACACCTCGTGAACAGAGGTGTTTTACCCTTGTTTTGAAGGCCCCGCCATTTTACTTCCAAAACTAAACACGATAGAATAGGGGTATTGTTGAAGCGCCCTTCATTTTATTACATAGATAAAGGACTGCAGACGTCATGCTTCCTCTTGAAGGCGATCGACAGTGGAGTCAAAAAAAACGAAGCAAAGGATGGAGATAGAGTGGCAAAACAACAAATTGGTGTTATCGGCCTCGCCGTTATGGGCAAGAATCTGGCCTTGAATATTGAAAGTAAAGGCTTCTCAGTTTCTGTATTCAATCGTTCCCCGGAGAAAACGCAAGATCTTCTAAAAGAAGCTGACGGCAAAAACTTAGTAGGAACGTTCTCTATAGAAGAATTCGTACAATCTTTGGAATCTCCTCGTAAAATATTGATTATGGTACAAGCTGGTCCTGCGACAGACGCGACCATTGAGCAGCTGGTTCCGCATCTGGACCAAGGCGATATTATTATCGACGGAGGAAATGCTTACTTCCCTGATACACAACGCCGCAGCAAGGAGCTTGAAGAAAAAGGCTTCCGCTTCATCGGTGCAGGGGTTTCCGGTGGTGAAGAGGGCGCTCTGAAAGGTCCATCCATTATGCCTGGTGGACAAGAAAGTGCTTATGAGCTTGTGAAACCGATTCTGACTTCGATTGCAGCTCAAGTGAACGGCGAGCCTTGCACAACTTACATCGGTCCTGACGGTGCAGGACATTATGTGAAAATGGTGCATAACGGTATCGAGTACGGCGATATGCAGCTGATCGGTGAAGCTTACCATCTGCTCAAGGATGTGCTTGGACTGAACGCTGAACAATTCCACGAAATATTCAGCGAGTGGAACAAAGGGGAGCTCGACAGCTACCTGATCGAAATTACAGCAGATATCTTCTCGAAATATGATGAAGAGACAGGCAAGCCTATGGTAGATGTGATTCTCGATGCTGCGGGTCAAAAAGGTACAGGTAAATGGACAAGCCAAAGTGCCCTGGATCTTGGCGTGCCTCTGTCCATGATTACAGAATCCGTATTCTCCCGTTTCCTGTCTGCGATGAAGGAAGAGCGTATTGCTGCAAGCAAAGTGCTGAGTGGTCCGAAGACAGAAGCATTCACAGGCGACAAAGCGGAGTTTATTGAGAATGTTCGCAAAGCCCTGTTTGCAAGTAAAATCGTATCCTATGCCCAAGGCTTCGCCCAAATGCGTGCTGCTTCTGACGAGTACGGCTGGAACCTGAAATACGGCAATATCGCAATGATCTTCCGCGGTGGCTGCATTATTCGTTCCCAGTTCCTGCAGAACATTAAAGATGCTTATGACAAGGATGGCGAGCTGAAGAATCTGCTCCTCGATCCATATTTCAAAAATGTGGTTGAATCCTATCAGGATGCATGGCGTAAAGTCATCTCCGTAGCTGTTGCTAATGGTATTCCGGTACCTGGTTTTGCAAGCGCCCTGTCTTATTATGACAGCTATCGTACGGAAAGACTCCCAGCCAACCTCCTGCAAGCACAGCGTGACTATTTCGGTGCTCACACCTTCAAGCGAGTGGATAAAGAAGGTACATTCCATTACAACTGGATGGGGAACTAAGAATCCTTCCGTATTAATCAGGTAAAGAGTCCTGAGCGGTTTTGGTGATATAGGTTATGAACTGTGTTCTTCATAGAGGCCGAACAGTGCTTCCTTAAGACACTTCTTTAACCTCTCCTGTGTGCAGTGATGGGAAGCATGCTCATCCAGCAGCAGCAGGGAAGCTTCACTGAAATACTGGAAGCTCTGGATAAGACGTGGCTTTGGAAGATCTACGAGAAGTGGATCCTCCGAAGCCACTTTTTGTTGTACATAATGAAGCACGAACAGCACATCATCTCTACAGATGACATGACCTGTCTGGAAAATCCGAGCGATTCGGCTGGGCGAGGGCTTTTTGACAGCTACTTCGAGGCTTGTTGTAATTTGGATGGTGTTCACACTCCCTACAGGTATGCTATAGACAACTCATTACTATCATGAGTACGTGATAGGATGTCCTTTTATGACTTCTTGGCGGATGATTTTATCTGTGATATGTTTAAATGAAAAATAGCGACTGATAGTTCTATTAAAGGGGTGGCAAAGGTCTTTGAGCAGGAGTAATAAAAATATCGTCCTTATCGGGATGATGGGTACAGGTAAAACAACAGTATCTAGTCTGTTGGCGGATAGGCTGGGGTATAAGCTTGTTGATATTGATGCAGAAATAGAGGCACAGGAAGAATGCCCGATCCCGGTGCTGTTTGAACAAAAGGGAGAAGCGTATTTTCGTGAGGTAGAAACAAGCGTATTGCTACGCGTTCTTGACGAATCTTCACAGATTATCTCCACAGGCGGTGGTTCCGTGCTGAAGCCGCTCAATTGTGACGCAATGAAGAAGGCAGGGTGGGTGGTTGCTCTTACTGCGAGCGCAGAAGCGATTATAAGACGGGTTTCTGCCAATCGTGATCGTCCGTTATTAGCAGGAAATGTGGAAGAGCGTGTACATCAGATCATGCAGGAGCGCGAGTCGAAGTATTCTTTTGCAGATCTAACAGTGGATACATCAGAGATGGAACCGGAAGAGGTTGTTCATTATATTTTAGTGCATCACCGCGTTTAAGCTGTTGTGCTTTTAAGGTCTGTTGTTGTATGATAAGTAAAAAAAAGGACAGGCATGAATGCCTGCCCCTTCGTTGATTAGCCTTCTTGTTCGTTCCAGGCAATCATTCCGCCGACCAGGTTAGTGCAGCCATTATAGCCTTGCTGAGCCAAATACTCACAGGCTCTTTCACTGCGATAGCCGCTGCGGCAGATGAAGATAATTTCGCCCGTATTCTCAATCTCAGAGAGTCGGTCCGGAATCTGACCGAGAGGAATATGCTTAGCTCCGGAGATCATGCCGGCTGCGACCTCTTCGTCTTCACGGACATCAATCATCTGTAGAGCTTCACCGGATTGAAGCCGGGCTTGCAGCTCGGAAGGTGTAATTTCAGGTACTTGGTTCATAAGGTAGAAACCTCTCTTCTATATAATTTAACGATAGGCAAGTTCATGAATGTACAACAATTCAATGATAACGAAGACAGATGGAGCATGTCAATTTGTTGATGGATTCCACACTCGATATATTCTTTCATAAAAAAGGAGCTATGACACGATGGACGTTCTAGTAAACAACACCCCTTCACTCGCCGGAGAGATTAATGCACTTTCCTCCAAAAACTATACGACCCGCTATTTGCTGGTAGGTGCGCTTGCAGAAGGAACCAGCACGATTTACTATCCGGCTCACAGTGAGGACAGTGATGCGATGCGCCGCTGTATACAGGAGCTGGGGGCTGAGCTGATTGAGGATGAGGAGAAAATAACGATCACTGGCTTTGGTGCCTCCCCAAGGCAGGTTTCTGAGCTTAATGTAGGCAACGCAGGGGCAGTTCTGAGGTTCCTTATGGGTATCGCAGCACTTGGTGAAGAAATTCATTTTGTGAATACATACCCCGAATCACTAGGGAAACGTCCGCATCAGGATTTAATTGATGCACTTGAGCAGCTTGGCGTGGAAGTGGAGCACCAGGATGGAAGACTGCCGATCACGATTCGCGGAGGGAAGCCTCAAGGCGGAGCCATTCGGGTATCAGGTTCTGTAAGCTCCCAATATTTGAGTGCATTACTGTTCCTGACACCGCTATTGCCTAAGGACAGCACGATTGAAGTTCTGGGAGATTTGAAGTCCAAGGTCGTTGTTGGACAGACGCTGGAGGTTCTCGAGCAGGCAGGCATCACCATTCATGCAGATGAGGATTATATGCACTTCACAGTGCCTGGCGGACAAAAGTACAAGCCTGCTGAGTACACGGTGCAGGGAGATTATCCGGGTTCGGCCGCCATACTGGCTGCTGCAGCAGTTACGAATTCTGAGGTTACGGTAACAAGATTAATGGAAGAGAGTAAACAGGGAGAGCGCGCGATTGTTGATGTGCTTCGTATGATGGAGGTTCCCCTCACGCATGAGAACAATATCGTCACCATCAAGGGCAATGGCAGATTGAAGGCCGTGGAGTTTGATGGCGATGCTGCAACCGATGCCGTGCTTGCTATGGTTGCCGCTGCTGTATTTGCAGAAGGAACATCCCGCTTCTATAATGTTGAAAATTTAAGATATAAGGAATGTGACCGGATTACAGATTATTTGACTGAGCTGGCCAAAACCGGAGCGAAGGTAGAAGAGAAACAAGCCGAGATTATTGTACATGGAAGACCGGAAGGTGTAGAGGGCGGAGTAGAAATCAATGCCCATTATGATCATCGGGTTATTATGGCCCTAACGATTGTTGGGCTTCGCGCTAAGCAGCCGATTCGCATTAAGGATGCTCATCATGTAGCCAAATCCTATCCGGGTTATTTTGACCATTTGCAGACGCTTGGCGCTAACGTAGAATGGGTATAATATAGAATCAATTTCATAATACCTTTGGCTACCTATGAAATTGATTCACGATAGAAATGTAATGAATGAATCTGTTTTTACGAGAGGAGCGAATGCTCAAATGACTTTTACTAATCCTTCACGTGAAGAGATCAAAGAAATTTTGGCTTCTGCTGGCAATATCGCGGTCGTTGGCTTGTCTGACAAACCGGACCGCACCTCTTATATGGTGTCGCAGGCGATGCAATCCAGAGGTTATCGAATCATACCCGTAAATCCTGGAGCGGATACCATCTTGGGAGAGAAAAGCTACCCTGATTTGAAGAGTGTTCCTGAGCCTGTCGATATCGTCAATGTGTTCCGCCGCAGTGAATACTGTGCGGATGTGGCAAGAGAGGCGGCAGAGATCGGGGCCAAGGTATTGTGGCTGCAATTAGGCATTGTTAACGAAGAAGCAGCGCAGATCGGCGAAGAGCATGGAATGATAGTGATTATGGACCGCTGCATTAAAGTAGAGGATTCCATTCTGCAGCCCAGAACTATATAAGTGAATTCGAAATAAGGCTGTTACCACAAACAAGACTGTGGGGACAGCCTTTTTCATATACATTATTCAAGTGTTGAATCCATTCAAAGAGTCTTGCAGGTTATGAAATCGATTCAAGTTTATTCTCATTTTGACAAAAGGACGCCTAACGCTTACCATCAATGATAGAAAGGAGAGGATCGCCATGAATTGGCTCGGTTCCTTGCAGCAGCTTGGAAGAGCTGTCATGCTTCCGACGATGGTACTGCCTGCAGCGGCGATTCTGCTAAGCATAGGCAGTCTTCCTTGGGAATCATGGGGATTTGAAAGTATAAGCGGTATAGCTACCGTCGCAGGACAGAGCCTGTTTTATTTTTTACCTTATCTGTTTGCTGTCGGTGTCGCGCTCGGACTGTCCAATCAGGCGGGTCAAGCAGGACTTGCAGCACTTGCAGGCATGATTATTTATGACCAAGTCGTAAGCCATTTCGGTAACGGGGCTGTTCAGCCCGCATCTCTGATCGGAATTATACTCGGCGCAATCGCCGGGTTTACTCATAACCGTTTCAAAAGCATCAAACTACCGGAAATATTGCAGTTTTTTGGTGGATCCCGATTTGTTCTACTGATTGTGGGATTGTTCTCCGCCTTGTTCTCCTGCATTATGCTCGGCTTAGCTCCTCTATTGCAGCAGCTGTTGGATTTGATTGCTTCCATGGAATACAGCCTCGGCGGTTTCGGGCTGTTCTTGTACGGTATTCTCTATCGGGTGCTTGTCGCATTCGGGCTGCATCATCTGCTTAATAATGTGTTCTGGTTTCAGCTGGGGTCATACGAGACACCGGAAGGACAGATTATGACTGGAGATTTGCCGCGGTTTTTTGCCGGGGATCCTTCAGCAGGCTATTTTATGTCGGGATTGTTCCCGATAATGATGTTCGCCATTCCTGCTATTGCATTTGCCATTATTCAGGAAGCACGGGAAGATTTGAAGCCCAAGATACATAAGACCTTCATGACTTCTGCGCTCGTTTGTTTTCTAACAGGGGTGTCGGAGCAGATCGAGTTTGCCTTTTTGTTTGCAGCTCCCTATCTGTTTTTTGTACACGCCGTTCTGTCAGGGCTCGCCTTATGGATCAGCTATGTACTTGAAATAAGACATGGGTTTTCTTATTCGGCAGGTGTTATTGATTACATACTGAATTTCCATTTGTCTGAAAATGCACTCTTATTGATTCCAATCGGGATCATATATGGCCTGGTATATTACTTTTTATTCCGGTGGGCCATCCGCAGATTCCAGATCCCGACCCCGGGACGCGAGGAAGGCTCTGTGCTTGAGGACTGGGCAGGCAGTATACCATATCAAGCACCGCTTATTGTGGAGGCGCTTGGAGGGAAGGCCAATATTGTTCAGGTTGAGGCATGTATTACACGACTTCGGCTGACTGTGCATAATGACCGTCTTATCGACAGCAGCGCGATGAAGGCACTTGGCTCAGCCGGTCTTATTAAGCTCGGCGCAGGCAACGTGCAGGTCGTCTTCGGCACCTACTCTGAGTTAATTCGTGAAGAAATTGCCAAGCTGCTGGAGCGTGATTTGCCGCAAGTGCTGTTTAGCAGTCCTGTACAAGGGAAGATGCTCCCCATTGAAGAGGTGCCTGACAAAATATTTGCAGGCAAGCTGGTAGGGGACGGTGTCGCTTTTGAGCCGGAGAATGGAGAATTGCTGTCACCGGTGTACGGGACGGTCATGCATTTATATCCGACTATGCATGCAATTGGAATTCAAACCCCGGAGGGACTTGAGGTTCTGCTTCATATCGGCATTGATACCTCACAGCTTAAGGGGAATTTTGAAGCTGTTGTCAGCGAAGGAGATACGGTAGAGCCAGGTCAGCTGCTCATTCGCTTTAACTATGCTGCCTTACTCAAGGAAGCGCCGTCTCTCGTTACTCCGATGGTCATTACCAACCCGGATCGTGTGAAGTCATGGAGTTATGCACCGTTTAAGCACGTTAGAAAAGGCCAGGCATCTGTCATGTCGGTCGTACTATATGAAGATAGGAACGTTGGAGGGGTAGAAGCATGATACAAGGCATCTCAGGAGCGGCTGGTGTAGCCATCGGCAAAGCATTTGTTCTTCCAAGCTGGGAGTGGGATTTACCGGATCAGAAGATGGACGCTGTAGACCTGGCTCGGGAGTTCGAACGGCTGTACGAGGGGATTAAAACATCCCGTGATGAGATTCAGCATATTAAGCAGGAATTCAATGAAGTGGTGGGTCCCGAGGAATCGAGCATTTTTGATGCTCACTTGGCCATATTAGAAGACCCGGTGTTCATGAATGAGATTCAGGGGATTATTGAACGCCAATATAAAGCGGCCGAGGTCGCTGTAAAGGAAGCGATTGACCACTTTGTCACGATGTTTGACCTCTTGGATGATGAATATATGAAGGAACGGGCACTGGACATCAAGGATGTAGGAAACCGTCTCTTGAAGCATTTATTGGGTGCTCCAGAGATTACACTTCCTCTGGATACACAGCCCTATATTCTGGTAGCGAACGAGCTGTCTCCATCCCAATTGGCGCACTTGAATCCCAATTATGTGCTTGGTATCGTGACGCTGATCGGCGGCAAGACCTCGCATTCCGCAATTATGGCTAGAGCTCTCGGAATCCCCATGGTATCAGGCCTTGAGAATAGTGTTAATCTTCCGGTTCAAACAGGGGATGTTCTCGTTATTAATGGCGATGAAGGAATAGTGTATGTTAATCCGGATCCACTTATTATCGAGAAATATACGGAAATCCGTGATCAGCAGCTGCGGAAGAAGGAGCAGCTTCAAGTTCTGGCGGAGGTGGATGCTGTCACCAAGGACGGAACACAGCTGAATCTGGCCGCCAACATCAGCTCTGTCAAAGAGCTGGACATGTCGCTTCGATCCGGGGCTAAGGGGGTCGGCCTATTCCGTACGGAGTTCTTATATATGGATCGTCATTCATTCCCTAGTGAAGAGGAGCAATATGAAGTATACCGGCATGTAGTGGAGAAGACAGGCGGGAATGCTGTAGTTATACGTACACTGGATATTGGCGGGGATAAACAGCTTGATTATTTCCCTCTTCCCGAGGAAGACAATCCTTTCCTTGGATACCGGGCGATCCGAATCAGCCTGGAGCTCAAGGATCTGTTCAAGACGCAGCTGACGGCTATTTTGCGGGCAAGCGTACATGGCAAAGTGAAGATCATGTATCCAATGATTTCATCACTCGATGAGATTAGGGAAGCGAATCAGATCTTGAATGAAGTAAAGGCAAGCCTGTCGGAGCGAGGAATCTCTTATGACCCCAACATTGAAGTAGGGATTATGATTGAAGTGCCGGCTGCCGTAGTTATCGCCGATCTGCTGGCCAGAGAGGTGGATTTCTTCAGCATTGGAACTAATGATCTTGTACAGTATGTTCTGGCTGTTGATCGCATGAATGAACAAATTGCCCACTTATATCAACCGTTCCACCCTTCTGTATTAAGACTTCTACGTATGACGGCAGAGGCTGCGCATGCAGCAGGAATTAGTGTCAGTGTCTGTGGAGAACTGGCCGGTGATGAAAGGGCGGTTCCGATCTGGCTGGCGCTGGGCATTCACAATTTGAGCATGTCTCCTCAATCTCTACTGAGAGTGAAGCACCGTGTGCTGAATACGGAAGCAGCGAAGGCTGTAACCGTGGCGAAATCTTGTCTAACCATGTCGACCGGTAAAGAAATTGAGGCAGAGCTGGAGAAGTATAAACGGAATTCGACACAAAGCACTTCATTGTCTTAATTTGACAGACAAGCTTCTGTAATACATGACAATGCAATATAAATAAGCATTAATCTGTACCAAAAAGAGGATGAACCGAGGCGGGCTGCCTGAATTCATCCTCTTTGTCATTCATATAAATATCAGGATTCATCTGCGAGCAGATCACAGAAGGCTTTGCCGTATGGCGGCAAGTCAGGTGGTCTGCGAGCGGAAACAATGTTTCCATCAATGACCACAGGCTCGTCCTTCCAGATCGCACCTGCATTCTCCATATCATCACGGATTCCTGGTGTTGAAGTGACCGTCACACCCTGCAATATCTTGGCAGAGATCAATACCCAGCCGGCATGACAGATCTGACCAATGATCTTGTGATCCCGATGCATTTCCTGAATAAGCTCTATGACCTTAGGATATCTCCGCAGCTTATCCGGTGCCCAGCCGCCGGGAACGAGTATACCGTCGTAGTCTTGACTATTCAGCTCGTCGAAACTGTATTCAGCCTTGGCCGGGACACCGTACTTGCCTACATAGGTCTTGTCTTTTACTTCTCCGGCAAGATGAACCTCGGCGCCTTCTTCACGCACCCGATGAACAGGGTACCATAATTCCAAATCTTCAAACTCTTCATCCACCAGTGCAATGACTTTTTTACCTGCTAATCTCATGTATTTGTAACACTCCTTCCTAACCGTATACAGTGCCATTGTAACTGAAATGACACGTGAATCCAAATTCGCTGTAGGCTAAGAGAAATAGTTACGCTATGGAAAATAGTACATCCCTCATAGGGAAGGATTTATGCTACATTAGTCGAAGTAAAGTAGTAAAAAAGATGAGATGAAGTCGAAAAAACTTGAATATTGAGATTGGAACAGATAGGTGGGGTTAGGGTTATGCGCAGATGGTGCAAATGTAAATTGACAATGAACTTGGAGCTCCGAAGCGTAATCTATGCTAAGAGAGTAGAGATTAGAGATGTCCCCGTATTTTCCTGCATGACATGTTCAACTTATGAAGTCCTTAAGCCTGTTAAACCCGATTTGGTTCAGCTGATCGGCAGCTTAACTCCCGGAAGTGAATATGCCTCCGTTTCCTTTGCAGATTCGAATGAAGTTGCCAAGCTGATTACAGAACTATTAGAGCATCATCCTGATATCGACATTGATGCCATGGGCAAAGAGATTGAACAAGCCAAGCAGGAGAGGATCAACCTGCTATTAGATTTGTATCAGTATGCGCTGAGTGCCGGCGATGAACATTGGATGAATGATGTGGAGCGAAGACTTGAACAGCTCTCTCAATTTCGGTGGGAGGAGCATTTTTCAGAGGCAGGCTGATGATACAGTACCAAATCTTATGAAAATTGGCTTTTCGACTCGTTTTTTGTTAATATATTGGGAGTGTAAGTTTTTCTGAAAAGAATGAAAACGAAAAACGGAAGTGACAAAGGGGGATGTATAGGCAATGAAAACGATGACAAGACTGACTAGTATAGAACAGCTTGAAGAAGCAGTTACACAGTCTTCAGAGACTCCGCTTCTGCTATTTAAACATAGTACTCGTTGTCCCATCAGTGCACATGCATATGAAGAGGTACAAGCCTACCTGGAAGCCGCACCTAATGAACAGATTAATTACTCCATTGTATTGGTCATTGAGGACCGGGCCGTATCTACAGCCGCAGCAGAGCGTTTGGGAGTTCGGCATGAGTCTCCACAGACGATTCTGGTGAAGAATGGGCATCCAGTCTGGCATACTTCCCACTCCGGAATCACTTCAAGAGACCTTAGTTCGGTTTTGAGCTCGACTTAAAGCCTGTTTATGTTTATTGCAAGTCGCAATAATATGTCGTATCATAATTTTTAACATGAAAATGGGAATGAAAATTTATTGCAAATGGAGAGAAGGAATGTGACGGTAACCATTTACGACGTAGCACGTGAAGCCGGAGTATCTATGGCAACGGTTTCGCGGGTTGTGAACAACAACCCTAACGTTAAGCCACAAACGCGTAAAAAAGTATATGAAGCCATAGAAAGACTCGGGTATCGTCCGAATGCAGTAGCAAGGGGGCTTGCTAGTAAGAAGACGACAACGGTCGGAGTCGTTATTCCGGATATCTCGAATTCGATTTTTGCCGAAATTGCTCGGGGAATTGAAGATATCGCGAATATGTACCATTATAACATCATCCTATGTAACGCCGATAAGAAGAAGGAAAAGGAAATTCGTGTTATTAACACCCTTCTGGAAAAACAAGTGGACGGGCTTCTGTTCATGGGCGGTACAGTGACCGATGAGCATATTCAAGCTTTTCAAACAGCGGCAGTGCCGATTGTTCTTTGTGCGACGAGTGACGAGAAAGGAACGTTCCCTTCCGTCGATATCGATCACGAAGCAGCCGCTTTTGATGCGGTAAGCACACTGGTACGCCATGGTCACCGTGAAATTGCGATGATTAGCGGGACACTCCAAGACCCAGCGAATGGTTATGCAAGATTCCAGGGCTACAAGCGTGCGCTTGAAACAGCCGGGATCGAGTACCAGGAAGATTTGGTACGCATCGGCAACTATCGTTATGAGTCTGGTGTGGAAGCAATGAAGTACTTCCTTGGATTGAAGAAAAAACCAACCGCAATATTCAGTGCAACCGATGAGATGGCGATTGGTGCGATCCACAGCATTCAGGATGAGGGGCTCAAAGTTCCAGACGACTTCTCGATCATCAGTGTCGATAATATTCGAATGGCTTCTATGGTTCGTCCACAGCTGACGACTGTAGCTCAGCCGATGTATGATCTTGGCGCGGTAGCGATGCGTCTGCTCACCAAGCTGATGAAAAAAGAGAACGTGGAGAATCCGCGTGTTATTTTGCCGCACGAAACGATTCTGCGTTTGTCAGTTAGTCATGTGTAATTAGCAACCGTATAGGTTAACTGGTAGAAAGCTCCGTTTTTGCGGAGCTTTTTTGCTGAACAAAGGATGTGCTGATTCATAAACCAAGCCGAGCCAAAGGAGATGAATATGAAGTTATGGCACAAACAATTGGACTCATTGGAGCGATGGATGAAGAGATTGAGCTGTTGCTGTCGGATATGGAGAATATCGTACGCACCGATTTTGCAGGCATAACGTATACCGAAGGAGATGTCTATGGCAAGCATGTGGTCGTATGCAAATCAGGGGTAGGAAAAGTGAATGCGGCTGTAACGACTCAAATTTTGATTGAGAAATTCAGCGTGTCTCATATTATTTTTACAGGGGTAGCTGGTGCTGTACACCCGGATTTGGAGATTGGAGATATCGTCATCTCGACGGCATGTATCCATCACGATATAGATGTTACCCCTCTAGGCTACAAGCGGGGTGAAATTCCTTACCAGGAAACGTCGGCTTTTCCGGCGGATGCCGAATTGATCAAACGGGCGGCAGAAGCATGTGAGGAGTTGTCAGCGAGATATATTAGCGGGATTGTGCTGTCTGGTGATCAGTTTATTGCAAGCAAAGAGGTCGTGAGCAGTCTGCGGGATGAGTTCGAAGGAGCGTGTGCCGAGATGGAGGGGGCTGCAGTCGCACAGGTCAGCTTCATGAATAAAATTCCTTATGTTATTTTGCGTGCCATGTCGGATAAGGCAGATGGCTCAGCCCATGTGAATTTTGCTGAATTTACAGTGGAATCCGCTCAGAAATCCCATCGGATCGTAGAACACATGCTGGCAAATATGTAAGCAGGCAGCTCAGATGATTAACCGATAAAAGACAGGAAGCAGCCCGGGTGTCACCGGGACCAGGCTCCTGTCTTATTTAGTACATATAGCGTTGTTTAAACCGTACGTGATCGAATTGTTCTTTGGAGGCAAGGGGGACCTTGCTGCCGATTCTCACCATGAGACAATTGGCTGGATGTGCACAAATTTCAGGGTCATCCGTAGCGTACCAGACCATATCCACCGTCTTCATTAATCGCTCCATCATTTTACGGTAGTCCCATACGGATAGTCCGCTTCCTTTCAAATCCCAATGCCAGTAATATTCCGTCGTAAAGACGATATATTCCTCCATTTGTTCATGTTCAAAAGCGTGCTGAATGAGTGCGCGGCCGATCCCGTAAGAGCGGTAATCATTTGCAACCTCAATCGCTCCCAGCTCAATCAAATCCTTCATATTCCCTTCAGACCAACGCTCCATCTCATCAGGATAATGAAAAGTCACATACCCGATAATCGTGTCTTGTTCTCTGGCAATGATAATTCTTCCTTCCGGAAGCTCAGATATTTGAATGAGAGCCTCTTGCTGCTCATGAGGTCTTCGGAACGCATCAAGATCCGGATGCATGACTAGATCCTGCAGCAATGCAGCAGGAACAGGGCCTTCAACAACAATTTCCCTGCTGTTCTTAACAAGTGAGTGAGCGTGGTGATGTTTGGTATGGTTCATTGTTCATCAGTGCTCCTTCTGGAGTGTCATAGCGTGTTCTCTCTACTTATAACAAATAACCAAAAAAATGAAAAGGAAATATTAACACAATCTCAAACTATGCTATAATATTCCAGACATAAAGTTTTCACATTTCTAGCAATAGCCGCAGTAACTCGGATACGTCGGTAAGTTGAATCAAATTTTGCATGAAAGTGAGTTATGAATTTGATTCAGGTCATCACAAATTTGTAAGCGCTAACTAACCTGTACATTGTGAAAATGTAACTGAGGAGGCTCTGAAGGCAATGAGTCATGATCAAAATGAATTTATCGCGACTGTCGTAGAGCGTAGTAATCTGGGAGATTACACACAGGCTCGTGAGCAATTTAGCTGGGAAGAAGTGAAGAAGCACTTTACGTGGTATGAAACAGGCAAAGTAAATATGGCATATGAAGCGATTGATCGTCATGTGGACGAAGGTAATGGGGCACGTACAGCGCTCCTCTACAGTGATGCGGTCAGAGAGGAAGCGTACAGCTTCCTGGATCTTAGTGAAGGCTCTAATCGATTTGGTAATGTACTCCGTAAGTACGGAATATCCAAAGGTGATCGGGTCTTTATTTTTATGCCAAGAAGCCCTGAGCTGTACTTGAGTCTGCTAGGTACATTGAAGGTCGGAGCTATAGTGGGTCCGTTATTTGAAGCCTTCATGGAAACGGCAGTGAAGGATCGTCTGCTTGATAGTGAAGCGGTAGCACTGATCACCGTTCCGCAGCTGCTGCCGCGTATCAATCGTGACGAACTGCCTCAGCTGAAGCATATTTTCGTCGTGGGCGGCGGAGCACAGGAGCAAGAGGGCTTTATTGACTACGATGCAGAGATGGCAGCGGCTTCAGATGAGCTGGAGCTGGAGTGGCTTAGTCTGGAAGACGGTATGATTCTGCACTATACCTCCGGATCGACTGGCAAGCCCAAAGGGGTCTATCACGTTCACAACGCAATGATTCAGCATTACTATACAGGGAAGGTCGTCCTGGATTTACGAGAGGATGATATTTATTGGTGTACCGCGGATCCTGGATGGGTGACGGGTACGTCTTATGGTATTTTTGCGCCTTGGTTGAATGGAGTCACGAACGTGATCAGAGGCGGCAGATTCAGTCCACAGGATTGGTATCAAACGATTGTCAATAATAAAGTTACGGTGTGGTACAGTGCTCCTACAGCATTTCGAATGCTGATGAGTGCAGGGGATGAGGTCATTAAGCAATTTGATTTGTCTACTCTGCGTCATGTACTCTCCGTAGGCGAGCCTTTGAATCCTGAGGTGGTCAGATGGGGAACCAAAGCCTACAATCAGCGCATTCATGATACCTGGTGGATGACGGAGACCGGAGCTCAGCTTATCTGTAACTATCCAGGTATGGTGATTAAGCCGGGCTCAATGGGTAAACCGCTCCCGGGTATTGAGGCTGCAATTATTAATGATCAAGGGGAGGAGCTTCCTCCGTATTCCATGGGTAATCTGGCAATTAAGACACCGTGGCCTTCCATGATGAGACAGGTGTGGAACAATCAGCCCAAATACGACGAATATTTTCGTATTCCTGGCTGGTATGTATCCGGGGATTCAGCTTATATGGATGAGGACGGGTATTTTTGGTTCCAAGGCAGAATTGACGATGTCATCAACTCTTCTGGCGAACGAATCGGTCCTTTTGAAGTAGAGAGCAAGCTCGTAGAGCATCCAGCAGTTGCAGAAGCGGGCGTAATTGGTAAACCGGATCTCGTTCGAGGTGAGATTATTAAGGCCTTTGTCTCCTTACGAGAAGGCTATGAACCTACACAGGAATTGAAGGACGATATTTACCGTTTTGTAAAAGAGGGCTTATCGGCTCATGCAGCACCTCGCGAAATAGAGTTTAAGGATAAATTACCGAAGACTCGATCAGGGAAGATTATGCGAAGAGTGCTTAAAGCGTGGGAGCTTGATTTACCTGCTGGCGATTTGTCCACGATTGAAGATTAGGATGATCGTCCGTGTTAATATTATGACTTAATCAAAAAACTCGAATATATAACAAAAAAGCTAACGTAAGTTTAAGACTTACGTTAGCTTTTTTTACTTCTATAGCCAATGTTTAAGGACTTACTGGTGCTGACGGACTGGATTCTCCAGCCGCGTTAACCGCGGTTACTCTGAATGCACCCTTGGCTTCCGCATTATTGTAAGTGAATGCCGTGAAACCAGCAGTTCCAACATGCTGGAAAGGCTCCTGCCCCGTTTCACTATAGTAAACATTGAATCCTGTTACGCCTTCCTGTTCCGCCCAAGTGATAACAATGCCTTGCTCTGTAATCTGGGCTGAAACGCCGCTAGGGGCTGCAGGCGCACCTGACGCATCGGTATTGCTGTTCGCTCCAGTGTCACCGTCCGGGTTCGCATCTGGATCGACGACCGTACCTGGAACCTCAATAGGAGTGTCAGGTGTCTCTTCCACTGGAGGAGGAGCCTGACCGCCGCTGCTGACAATTGCACTAGGTGCTGATTCTCTGCCAGCCACATCGACGGCAACGATGTAGAACTGTACGCTGCTGCCGGCATAGCTGCTAAATGAAGTCGGATTGCCTGCAAGCACAACTTTACCCTGATTCTGGAACGGACCACCGTTCATGCTCCGATATAGTCTGTATCCGACGACATCGCCAGCTGCGCTTGGATTAAAGGTGATGACTGCATTTCCGTTGTTCACCGTCATTCTGACATTACCAGGAGCATCTGGATTCGCTCCATCGTCCTTACGAGGGTCAACCTCCTTAGGCATGTCTTCATCGGCATCGTCCGGCAAGTAGTAAGATAATGGCTCATGCTCAGCCATAACTTTAAATGCTTCCTGGAGCTGCTTAATCAGCTCAGAGATTGGACGTTCACGCTTCACGACGGTTTGCTCCTTCAGCATATCTGAAGGTGTCTCGTCTCTAGGAATATAATTCACACCGTTGTAAGTAATGTACTTCGATTTAGCGACCGCATCGTCGCTTTCGGTCGGTACATATTTCGTGTTGAAGATATCCGTTACGAATTTGTCGGTAAGTGAAGTCGGGAGCTTACCGCTGTATGCGGATACCGTCTTGGTTGTAATATTCTCAGGCTTCGTAAAGGTCTTGGTAGGGAACAGGTCAGGCTCAGCCTCGTTGACTTCGTTTAATATTTTAGCCCAGAGTCTGCGGGCCCGTTCTCTTTCAGCACCTTTAGCGAGTGTGGATAGAGTCTCCTTGTTGTTATAGCCCACCCATACGCCGAGAGTCACATCCGGTGTATATCCTTGGAACCATACATCTGCATAGTTCTGCGTCGTTCCTGTCTTGCCGGCAATTTCAATTTCACCATACTTATTGAAATTGTCTCTGACGAGCTTACCTGTACCGTCCGAAATAACCGTGCTTAACATGTCTGTCATCAAATAAGCTGTTTCCTTAGAGAAAACTTCCTTCGGTGCTGCTTCATGGGAGTATACGATGTTCCCTTGTGAATCAACAATTTTCTCAATCATGTAGGCATCATTAAAGACACCATTGTTCGCAATTGCACCATATGCATTCGTCAGCTCTTCTACGGATACACCGTAAGTGAGACCTCCGAGTACACCGGTAGTTGCATTCGTATAATCTACATCCGTCAAGGTAGTGATACCTAAACTCTTCGCGAAATCCCAAGCCTTCTGAAGACCCAGCTCTTCATTAAAGATTTTGAGGGCTGGAATGTTAAGAGATTGGTTCAACGCGTATCTTGCTGTCACAAGCCCATTATAATTTCCGTTTGAGTTCTTCGGAATATGATAGCCCTTCTGACCATCCTTCAAAATGATCGGCGAATCATCAAGAATGGAGGCTGGTTGTATAATTCCTTCTTCAAGCGCCGGAAGAAATGCGGCAATCGGCTTCATGGCTGAACCCGGCTGTCTCACCATCTGCGTGGCAAAGTTCAAATTCTCAGTATTAAAATCGCGGCCTTCGATCATGCCGAGAATTTTTCCGGTCTTGTGATCAATCATCATGGCAGCCGTCTGCTCTAAGCCTTTGCTCTCGTTATACGCTGAGAAGTTGCTATCATCCTCGGCGATGGCACGCATCGTCTTATAGACATTTTTATTAATTGTCGTATAGACGCGATATCCGCCGGTACGAAGCTTCTGCAGCGCTTCCTCTGTCAGCTCACTGTCCGATTTATCCGGAGCTTCTCCTTCAGGATAGAGCACATCTATGAGCACCTTGGCAGCCTGTCTTTCGGTTTCAAGCATAAGGTAAGGATACGTATTGTATGCCTTGGCCACTCTTGGTGCAAGCGATGACTTCAGATCAAACGCTAATGCCTCATCATGTTCATCCTGTGTTATCTTGCCCAAAGCAAGCATACGTCCGAGCACACGCTCCTGACGCTCAATGGCATTGTCGAAATTGTCCTCATTGAACTCACCTTTACCGTTAAAAGCGGAGTAGGCGGAAGGAAGCTGAGGCAGACCCGCCAAATAGGCAGCCTGTGCAATGTTCAGATCATTTAGATCGTTCACATTAAAAATACCTTTGGCTGCAGCTTTGATCCCGTATACGTTGTATCCGCTGGAGCCATTCCCGAAAGGAACCTTATTTAAATAAGCTGTAATGATTTCATCCTTGGTCAAAAACCGTTCTAAACGCAAGGATAGTAAAATTTCCTTCACTTTCCGATCTTCCGTCTTGTCCAGACTCAGGAAGACCCGTCTTGCCAGCTGCTGAGTTAATGTGCTCCCGCCTGTTTGTACAGGCTCGTTAAGCACCCTCTCCTTGACAGCTCTAAGAGTACCTGTTATGTCTACGCCTTTATGTTCATAAAAAGTATCATCCTCGATAGAAGTCACTGCATCAAGCACGATTTGAGGAATGTCCTCCAGTTCCACAATACGCCGGTCTTCTTCTGTCCTAAGTTGACCGATTGCTGAACCGTCTGCAAAATAAGCAAAACCCGTTAGTGCATTCTCACTCACCGCTTGTTCGATTGCAGCTCTGGAGCGGACAGGCTCGTCTTTAACAATGGATGCTATGTAACCTGTAAGTGCACCGCCGACAAACAGGATACCTACGAAAGCAAGAACGACCATCCATTTTACAAAACTACCCAACCTGCTTAAGAATTTTCTTTTGCGGGAAGGCTGCTCATCAGGTTTTTTATCCTTATCATCAACCATCAAATGTCTTCCTCCTTTTAACAGGCATTATTATAGCATAAAATCACTCTTTTGAACCCCCGCAAATGGTGGCAAGGGTCGGAAATTGACATCCCTTCTCGGAATATGTTATATATAAAGTCAAAACTTGATACGGAAAAAAGCTGTGAAGGACTCCAGTAGGAGGCGGATAACACATAGTCAGAGAGCCGGTGGGTGGTGTGAACCGGTATGTGCCGCTTGTCGAATTACCGTCCGGAGCTGTCCAGATGAACAGGAATAGCAGGTTGAAATTACCATGAGCTATTGCAGGATTAGTCTGGTACCGGGTTGAAATCCCGTTATGTCAATGAAGTGGAAGTGCCTATCTTTTTATTTGTAGAGCAGGCACTTTAATTAGGGTGGTAACGCGAGCGCTCCTTCTCGTCCCTTGGGATGAGAAGGAGCTTTTTTGTGTCCAAATAGATCGAGCAGGATCGAACATATTATAGGAGGTACGTTAGGATGAAATGGGAAGAACTCAGCAAGACCCAGCAGGAGGAAGTGAACCGTCAGCTGGATGTGATATCAAGAGGAGTATCCGAAATTGTTCCAGAAGAGGATCTGAAGCAGAAGATCATGAAATCGGTGGTCAGCGGAGTACCGCTTCAAGTGAAGCTTGGCATGGATCCATCCGCACCTGATTTGCATATTGGCCACACTGTAGTTATGCACAAGCTGCGTCAATTCCAGGATCTCGGTCATGAAGTGCAGCTGATCATCGGGGACTTCACAGGCCGGATTGGCGACCCGACAGGGAAATCCGAGACACGGAAGCAATTGAGTGAGGAAGACGTCATACGCAACGCAGAGACATACAAGAAGCAGTTGTTCAAAATATTGGATCCGAACAAAACAAAAGTATACAACAACTCCGATTGGCTTGCGCCGATGAACTTCTCTGAAGTCGTGAATCTGGCTGCCAAGGTAACCGTTGCCCGGATGATGGAGCGCGATGATTTCACAAAACGTTTCCAGAGCGGCCAGCCAATCAGCATTCATGAATTTTTCTACCCGCTTATGCAAGGAACGGATTCTGTCGTTCTCAAGAGTGATATTGAGCTTGGCGGAACGGATCAGAAGTTCAATCTATTGATGGGACGTACATTGCAAAAGGAAAATGGAGACGAAGCACAGGCCACCATCATGCTACCGCTTCTGGAAGGTCTGGACGGGGTTCAGAAGATGAGCAAGAGCCTTGGCAACTACATCGGTATCGATGAGGAGCCAAACGAAATTTACGGTAAATCGATGTCTGTTCCCGATGAGCTTATGATGAAATACTACACGCTGGCTACCGATCTAAGTGCAGAGGATCTGAAGGCACTGGAGCAAGGTATTGAAGACGGCAGTGTTCATCCGCGCGACGCGAAGATGAAGCTCGCTTACACCTTTGTTCGTATGTACCACGGAGAAGAAGCGGCTGAAGCAGCTCAGCAGCACTTTGTGACGGTATTCCAGCAGCGCGCACTTCCGGACGATATTGCGGAAGTCGTGATTCCGGCCGAATCGCTGGAGAATGGAAATATACGTCTGATCAGCCTGCTTACGACACTTGGATTTGCGGCTTCTAACGGAGAAGCTAAGCGCAGCATTCAGCAAGGCGCTGTCAAAATTAATGAAGAGAAGTGGGGAGATCCGAATAGTGAGTACACCCCGCAGGATGGCGATATCGTACAGGTCGGTAAACGCAAGTTTGCCAAAATCAAGCTGTAAAGTATTGAGAGCTTCGTTATAAGCTGAATTAGAAAAAGAGTGCCTTGAGTCAAATGACATGACAGGCACTCTTTTTCTATGTTCACAGGGAAAAGGAACAACTAAAAATCCCTCGAAAGCAAGCTTTCGAGGGATGTGTTCTCCAGTTAAATATTAACGGTTGTAGAACTCGACGATTTGCTTCTCATCGATATCTTGAGAAAGCTCAGCGCGTTCTGGAAGACGGATGAACTTGCCTTCAAGAGCAGCTTCGTTGTACTCAAGGTAAGATGGAAGATGTGTACGGTTTTCCAAAGCTTCTTTAATAGAGGAAAGACCGCGGCTTCTTTCACGAAGACCGATTACATCGCCAATGCTTACTGCATAAGAAGCGATATCTACTTTTTTACCGTTAACAGTCACATGACCGTGAGCTACCAGCTGACGTGCACCTGCACGAGAGTTGGAGAAACCAAGACGGTAAACGAGGTTGTCAAGACGGCTTTCCAGCAGGAACATGAAGTTCTCACCGGCAATACCTTGCATTTTTTGTGCTTTTGCAAACAAAGTACGGAATTGCTTTTCACCCAAGCCGTACATATGACGCAATTTTTGCTTTTCTTGAAGCTGCATACCGTAGTTGCTGATTTTTCTGCGTTGGTTAGGACCATGTTGACCCGGAGGGAAGTTGCGTTTCAGTTCTTTACCAGTTCCGCTCAGGGAAATGCCGAGACGGCGACTCAATTTAAATTTAGGACCAGTGTAACGTGCCATTGTTATAGTAACTCCTTTTATAATAAATTTCATATGATGGGGCTCTATTTGCGCCGCTCATTGTATCGCAAGCCTTATAAGGCAATACATTCTGATCCAGAGAGTTCAGCCGCTGTCCGGGTCAGCTACAATAAGCTGTGAGGGTGACACAACGTTACGCCCAAATTTAAAGACCATATCGGTCTCATTCAACAATATATATTATATTAAATGTACTAGTGAAGTCAAGAAGATGTGGTTATGAAGCTAAGAAAAAGGAGAATCCATATTTTGTCTAAAATTGTCGATAGGACTTATGACCTAAAAAGATAGGACAATTTTCTCTTAAACTCCGTGCAAATTGCGACGAAAGAGGGTAAAATAGATTTGTATCTTAATTTTAAACATTCGTGTACATTAATAAAATGCTGGTTAGCTATTCTTGGTTTGAACTGAAAGGTGCAAAGGAGTGCCGCTTTTATGACAAAACACCTTCATAAATCCGCTTATAAGATGGAAGATCTCTTGCTGGAGGGACCTGAACCGGAGAAATATAACCGCAACTCTAATGAGGACTTCAATGATCACCGTCTAGAACAACACTGGCTGGAATTTTTGGACGTCAACGTATTTGATACGGATCACATCGAACGGATCCTTAAGGATGCTTTTGAGGAATGGCGAATTCAACTGCTTACAATCCCTTCCTTTAATGAAGCCATTTTTTCGATATGGAACGGAAGTGGTACATGTCTTGCTGTCCAAGGTGAAGGGTCTTCTTCTGTAAAGAAAGCGGCTCAGCAGAAGATTCAACATTTCTTGTCCGAGCGAATGGGGCAGTCGGAGCCTATGGAAGTGGTCATCGAGCTTAGCTTGTCAGAAGAAACATTTGCTGAAGATTACAGTCTGTTTCTGCTCCCTCTGTATTCCCGCAGCGAGCAGAAACAGTTAGGGATCTTATGTATTGCCGTCAAGAAGAATAGGGTGACAGAGGGATTTGCAGACTTGCTCTTATCCTCCAAGTATCACTATCAAACTTGCTTTTACCGGCGGTTTGAACATTTATTTCTAGCCGATATGCTTCATATCCACAAGCTGTCTGATAATGAAAACCGGCGCAGATCCATCCTTCTTCAAATTGTGCAGCGGATGCAGGAGAAGATGGATGTGAGCGCAGTGCTTGAAGAGGTGTTCGACAGTGTTGCTTTTCTTTTTCCCGCGGTCCATCTTACGCTATATATGTCCCAGGACGGCGGCATGGATGACCCGAGAGTTAAGCCCTTGTATCTGCATGGAGACAATAGCTCCGTATGTGTTCGTGCCTTTACTGAAGAACGGATTATTACCCAGCCTTCCACTCGGCATCAATATGAGATTGGCATTCCATTCAGAGGTAAACAAGGGACATATGGTGTATTTCATATCGAAGGCAATCAGGAATGGATTGAAGATGTAGATCTGAAGCTGATTACCATGATGGCGGACACGGCGGGCACTGCTTATGAGAACGCCAAGCTGCATGAGCAATCCGGCACGCTCATTCAAGAGCTGCGGATGATTGACGAGCTGACCAAACGTCTGAACCGGAGTTTGCAGCTCACGGATATATATGAGTATGCAGTTCAGCAGCTGATTCGGATATTCAAGGCCCAATCCTGCTGTATACTCAAGCTGGACCCGGAGGATCAGCGATTTCATGTAATGTTCTCCAATGTCCCTGCACTTCGGAACGAGACGTTTTCTTTATCAGGAATCAGCGGGCAAGTTTACAAGAGCGGCGAGCCTTTTATATTGTTTAATTATGAGAGCTATAATGGTCCAAGCTCCTTCTTCATGGAGACAACAGGCTCCATGTCAATGATGGCGGTTCCTTTGAGGATCAGCGGACAGGTAGAAGGCACCGTGCTCGTAGCACATCAGAAGAAGCAATATTTCTCTTATAACAACTTTCGATTTCTGGATATGCTAGCCGTCCATATCGGGCTGGCTGTTACGAACGCAACGCTGCACGCTGAAGTGAAGCGGCTTGCGACTGTCGATGCACTCACCGGACTATACGTCAGACACTATGTAGACCGAATGATTGAGGAACGACAGAGCACAGATTTTTGCGGCTCCCTTCTTATCATTGATATTGATCAATTCAAACAAGTGAACGACAGCTACGGCCATCAGGTGGGAGATGCCGTTCTCAAGCAGGTAGGGAATATTATTCGCGAGTCGGCTGGACCAAATGATCTGTGTGCGCGATGGGGAGGCGAAGAGATCGCGATCTATTTGCCTCAGGTAAGCAGTGAGCAGGCCAGAATGATCGCTGAAACGATCCGGCAGCGGGTTCCTGAATCGACGACTCCTTCCATCACAGTATCGATAGGCATCGGGGAATGGTGCTGGCTTGATGACCAGGTAAGCCTGGAATCCCTCTTTTATCGTGCGGACATGGCGCTCTATGCAGCCAAGAATGGTGGCCGAAATCGAATCGTAGTAGAACATAAAATGATTGACCGATAAAGAACATTCGCTCGAAGCAGTATAACGGCGGATGTTTTTTATTTGCCTGTATTGGATATTGGCGAAGTGCATCGGGAAACCTAACCACCGACGATACTATAGCCTGAAGGGCAGTGACTTACATGCGAGGATTAAGATTACGCACTTTTCTAATATTGATATTGACTTTATCGCTATTTAGCATAAGTGGATGCGGGATGTTCAACAATTCCCTTGATGCGGAGGAGACATTTCATCGGGCTCTTTCTGGTCTTGCCGGGAAGGAAGAAATGACCTTTGAGGGCCATGCAGGAATTAGAACTTCAACTCAGGGCGAGTTTAATCAGCAATTTGAATATAAGGGGACTTTATCTAACCATAACAAGCTGGTCGTAACAAATCAGGAATACAAGGACCGTTTGGAGACGAGCAGCAGCAACGCAGAGACCGACTCTCATCCTGTTAATATGGAGCGCAAGGCCGGCATGTGGAGGATGTCGGATCGTACGGAAGACAGCTCGTATGGCGGCTTGACCCGATTGAACCCGGTCGAACAGCTGGAGAAGATCGGTTATATGAAAGGGAAGACATTCAGCAATGAATCAGGAACTCCTCGCGGAACGCAGATGATTCGAATTGAGCTTGCTGAAGATGAAGCTAGCAAATGGGTAGCCGATCAACTGAAGAAAGAAATGCAGATGCTGCATGATGAGCTGCCAGAGCTAGCAAACCAGGTAGACAGCAGCAAACGCCAGCAGTGCATGAAAGAGCTGGAGAAAATTTGGAAAGAAGAGAATGATGGACTGAACCAAAGATTGAAGAATACAACTGTCAAATCCGTTTATCATCTTACCGTGAATAAGAAATCAAGCTTACCGATCCGACTCTCTTCGGAGAATGAAGTCACCGATAACAATAATAAGGAAGAGAAAGAAATGCTTATTACAGACATTTATTTTAGTAAGTATCACTGAGCAATGGATACCCATCCTGAAAACCAGGTTGGCTGAAGGGGGTCTAGTTCCCTCAAACAGATACCCCAAAACACAAAGGGGTGCTACAATAGACAAGAACCAACTTGAAGGAGGAGCAATACAATGAAAGATCCTAGAATTCAAAAGCTGGCGCAAAATTTGGTGAACTATTCAGTGAATGTACAGCCAGGCGAAAACGTACTAGTTGAAATGATCGGTTCTGAGCGAGATCTCATTAACGCGATTATCGAAGAGGTCGGTAAAGCAGGCGGAAATGCTTTCGTTCAGCTTACAGATAAGACCGTACAACGGGCGATGCTCAAGAATGCTACTGAAGAGATGTTAAAGACCTGGGCAGAGATCGATTTGAAGCGTATGGAGCTGATGGATGGTTACATAGGTATCCGAGCTGGCGAGAACGCGAATGACCTGTCTGACGTACCTGAAGACAAGATGAAAATGTATAACTCTCTCTATTCGCATCCCGTACATAGTGAAGAGCGCGTTAAACGCACCAAGTGGGTTGTCCTGCGCTATCCGAATGCAAGTATGGCTCAGCTGGCCAACACGAGCACAGAAGCTTTTGAAGACTTTTATTTTGATGTATGCAACCTGGATTATGCCAAAATGGATAAAGCTCAAGATCCGCTGGCAGATCTTATGCGCAAGACCGACAAGGTTCGAATTACGGGTCCGGGAACAGACCTCACTTTCTCAATCAAGTCCATTGGTGCAGAGAAATGTGCAGGAGAGAAAAACATCCCTGACGGTGAAGTTTACAGCGCGCCTGTGCGTGATTCTGTAAATGGAACGATCAGCTACAATACACCGACTCTGTATAACGGCATTACTTTTGAGAACATCAAATTCCGATTTGAGAATGGGAAGATTGTGGAAGCAACGAGCAATGATACGAAGCGTCTGAATGAAATCCTAGATTCGGATGAAGGAGCACGTTATATTGGGGAATTTGCAATCGGCTTTAATCCGCATATCCTGCATCCAATGAAAGATATTTTGTTTGATGAAAAAATTGCAGGAAGTCTTCATTTTACACCAGGTCAGGCATATGATGTTACAGACAACGGAAACACCTCATCCATCCATTGGGACCTTGTTCTGATTCAGCGTCCTGAGTATGGCGGCGGGGAAATCTACTTTGATGATGTTCTTATCCGCAAGGACGGATTGTTTGTGATTCCAGAACTGGAAGGATTAAATCCGGAAAATCTCGTTTAATGGATGTAATGGAAAAATCAGTTGCTAAGAAAGCGGATTCAATGTATCATAAAGCTGGTTATATTACATTAGAGATCTGATATTAGACGGAGGGATTCCTATGTCGAGTAACAATGCAGCGGTTGTAGAAATTGCTCAAACTGCGAGTAAGTTCACTTCTTCTATCGTACTTCACTCAGACAGCAAGTACATTGATGTAAAAAGCATTCTTGGATTGTTTACTACGCTAGTGGGCAATAAGACTTATGAACTTCATGTTCATGGACCGGATGCCGATGAAGCGAAACGTGAAATCTCTGAAGTCTTTGCTAAGCATGGTTTGACGGTGGTAATAGCAGCCGAATAACAGCTTATGCAGCAATTGAAAGCACCTTTACCTTGATGGTAAAGGTGCTTTTTTTAGCAGGTTCTTGTCTTGAGCGTGGTTTTCGTCTAATATTAATGATATATTGTCGTACAAGATTCTGGACATAGGGGGGAAGAGTGCATGACTTCATCAAATCTGCAAGAACAACTGAATTCTAAAGCGATGAGTCTTCTTGAAGAAGATGCAGATAAAATAAAAAAGCTTATTCAAGTACAGATGGAGAACCTAGCAACACGTTACTGCCCTCTCTATGAGGAAGTATTAGATACTCAAGTATTTGGATTCTCCAAAGAAGTTGATTTTGCTGTTCGTGCAGGACTTCTTCCAGCGGAAACAGGCAAGCAGCTGGTGAATAACCTTGAACGTAATTTAGCCGTTCTCTATGAAGCGCTGAATAATAAAGGGAATCTGGAGTAAGCGCAAGGTCATTTATAGAAGCATGCATGGAGAGATGCATGCTTTTTTCGTGTGTTTTTTAGACTATAGCGGTCAGCGGTCAGATAAGAAAAAAGGAGACGCCGAGAATACAATATACCGCCATGAGAAGCAGTCCCTCATACCAGTTCGTGGAACCGTCCTGCGTGATGGATTTGGATATGAACACGGCAACTGCAATGGCAGCAAGTTCAATAGTGGTGAAAACGATATCCATTGTATTACCGGAGAAGAAGCTCACAAATACGAGAATGGGAGCAACGAACAAGGCGATCTGCAGGCTGCTGCCAACGGCAATTTCTACAGCTGCGCCTATTTTGTTCTTCATGGCAAGCAGGACAGCAGCACTATGCTCGGCGGCATTTCCGATAATGGCGACAAGAAAGGCTCCTACGAATACTTCACTGAAACCGAATTGAGTCGTAAGCGACTCCAGCGTTCCGACAAGCCATTCACTGACAAAGGCAACCATTACGGTAGCAGCAACAAGATAGATAATCGAACGTGTCTTGGACCATTTGGGCTTTTCACCATGATCGGGCTCAGCCCCGTCCGAGTAATCCGTCAGAAGGTCCTTGTGAGTGACCATGGAGAACAGAATCCAGGCTAGATAGGATACAATCAGGATGCCGGCCACGAGCAAGCTTAAGGTTTTCGTCTGATTTTCTGTAATCGTATGGGTGTTAAGAAAGACGGCTGGGACGAACAAGGCGATAACGGCAACGGTCATGAGAGAGCCGTTCATCCCGGCGAGCGATTCATTAAAGTTCTGTGTTTTGTATTTCAAACCCCCGAGGAATATGCTGAGTCCAAGCACAAGCAGAAGATTCCCGATGATAGAGCCGGTCAAGCTTGCTTTTACCATATCATACAGACCTTCCCGAACGAGGAAAATCGCAATGATGAGCTCTGCAGCATTTCCGAATGTTGCATTGAGAAATCCGCCGAGCCGCTCCCCTGCATAGTGCGCCACGCTTTCGGTTGCTTTTCCTAAAAAAGCAGCTACGAAGATGACGGCAATCGAAGATAGGATAAACTGTATAAGCGGATCAAGGTGCAGATAATGTGCTGCAGCGCTTAAACAGAAGGTAAGGATGAGCAAGACTGAAGTCAATTTGTTCATAAAGATCGCCCCCTGATAGAACAGAAACATACTTGTTATAATATCCCCTCATTCAACTAAAATATGAGCAGGCTTTGCTATGTAAGTGATTAGATATATAGATTTGCTTTTTAGGGGTGAAAGGCTTTAAAATATGGGTAATGAAGCCAAAGGAGGATTCGGCATGGCAGAACAGCTCGAAATCGAAACAGGCAACATACGTATCTCTAATGATGTTGTAGCTAAAATTGCTGGTCTTGCGGCACTCGAAACTCCGGGAATTGCAGCAATGTCCGGAGGGTTGTCCGAAGGCTGGGCCAAGCGCCTCAGCGGTAAGAATGTACAGAAGGGTGTAACCGTGGAGGTTGGATCCACAGAGGCGGCAATTGATCTAAGAATTATCGTCCTGTATGAAACACCAATTCACGAGGTGTCCCGGATGCTTCAGCAGAACGTACGTGTAGCCGTAGAGAGTATGACAGGGCTGCGGGTAGTTGAAGTGAATGTGAAAGTCGAAGGCGTGTCATTCAAGGGAGATGAGCAGTAAGTCTGTTACAGTAATGAAAATGGCAGCTTTCTGATCTTCTGCAATGGAATCGGATAATGACAGAAGAGGACAGTTTGGTCAATGTGACCAAACTGTCCTCTTGTCGTTATTACAACACTTATTTCGATGTTGTTCTCTTCTGAGCTTTGCGATTAACGAGAGCAGGCGAGGTGCGCTGCTCCTCTGTTATGGTGCGAACGGACTTGACCCTTTCCTGCGGCTGATCAAGATTATTCTCTCGGGAGATACTAAGCATAATACCAATGCTGGCCATCGTAATCAGCAGCGACGTACCTCCATAACTGATGAATGGAAGGGTAACTCCAGTTACAGGGATAGTCTGTGTTACCCCGCCGATATTAATGAAGGCCTGGATGGCGATTAGCCCCATAATACCGACGCCGACTAGAGTCCCGAAGGAGTCTTTGCAGCGAAGTGCAATAATAAAGCCGCGCCAGATAAAGTAGACATAAACCCCAAGGAACAATATCGTTCCGATCAGACCTAATTCCTCTCCGATAACGGCAAATATAAAGTCATTAAAGGCATTCGGTAAATAGTGCAGCTTAATCACGCCTTGACCAATGCCAGTCCCCGTCAGCCCGCCTTGTCCAATTGCAGTCAAGGAGTGAAGCAGGTTGTAGGATGAATTCGTAGGATCAGAGAACGGGTTCAGGAATGATGTAAACCGGGCGAGCTGATAACTGCCGGAATTGCCGGATGTACTGCCTGTCATTAAGTCGATAAGATATTTTGCCCCGATGACAATGCCTGCTCCGACAACTAGGAGTCCTATTGAACCCATAATATGCTTCATACTTGCGCCGCCTGCATAGATAATAAGGCCGCAGGTAGCGACTAGAATGAAGGTTGTACCAAAGTCAGGCTGCAGCATGATCAGTCCGGCGACAAAGCCGACAATAATCATGACCGGAATATAACCGGTTCGCAGATCGCGGAACCGCTCCCCCTTCTTGGTGATCAGCGCCGAGAGATACAAAATGAGAGAAATCTTGGCGATTTCAGAAGGCTGAAGATTCATTGGGCCCAGAGAGAACCAACTCTTCGCATTGTTAATTTCCACACCTACAACTAACACAGCTAACAGTAATATGATAGTTAGCAGAAACAATGGTATATATAATTGCTTGTACTTTGCAAAAGGAATGTTCATGGCAACAAACATGCCAATAACTCCGAGGATCGCAAAGACCACTTGTCGCTTGGTGAAATAAAGAGCATCATTGTTGTAATCTTCTGAGACGAGGGCTATGCTTGCGCTCGAGCTGTAAACCATGATCAATCCAAAGCCTACTAATAACAAGGTGAGGATGAGTAACTGAAAGTCAGGCATACCTCTTCGCACTGGCCTTGTTTCTTTGGTCTTCATAGGCTGTTCCTGATTACGCTTCAAGCAGTTCCTTGAGCTGCTTAATCTTCTCGTTAGCAACGTTCATCACAGGCGTAGGAATTTCACTTTCGTATTCCAGTCCGTGAGGAAAAGTTGCCCTTCCGATATATACAGCTTCTACAGATAAAATGGTGTCTGGTTTCTCCAGCTTGCCCTCGATTACACGCGTGTTAATACGTAAGAAATATTCATTTTTTGATTTGCTATCTTCAATTTTGTAGTCGTATGTAGCACGGTAGTATTCCCATTGCCAACGAACAAAGCCAGCCTTTTCCGCGCTTTCATCTAAGTACGCAAGATCGCTTTTGAGACCGTCCAAGCCCGTGTTCTCAAATATCATAGAAGATGAACCCTCCTTATACAATGCTCCTTTGTGTTCACAAATATCATGATAGTATGTTTCCTCAGCATGTGCAAGCTTTCCATAACCTGCCATTTCATATCGTTTAAGCATAATTTCTGTTACAATGATAGGAAAACATTAGAAGGGGTGGAGAGCGTTTTATGAGAGAGCGCAGTTTAGACGAGTGGCTTGACCAAATGATTGTGTGGAGACGTTATCTTCACCAGAATCCAGAGCTTTCCTTTCATGAAGTGAATACGTCAAGATTTATTGCCGAGCAGCTTGAATCCTTTGGTCTTAAGGTTGTGAAAAATGTGGGTGGACACGGTGTAATCGGCATTCTGCACACGAATGAACCAGGGCCTGTCATTATGCTTCGTGCAGATATGGATGCACTCCCTATTCAGGATGAGAAAGAGACTTCTTATAAGTCCCAAGTAGACGGAGCAATGCATGCTTGCGGTCATGATGGACATATGGCAACCCTGCTGGCTACTGCAGGATATATGAGCGAGCACAGAGAGGATTTTATTGGCGAAGTGCGGTTTTTGTTCCAGCCTGCCGAGGAGCTTCTTCCTGGAGGAGCGGCAAAAGTGATAGCGGACGGAGCCTTAACGGATGTCGATGTGATTTACGGTATTCATTTATGGACACCAATTCCACTCGGCCAATATGCCAGCACTCCTGGAGCAATGATGGCCGCGGCGGACGACTTTTATATAGAATTAACAGGTAAAGGCGGGCATGGCGGAATGCCCCATACCAGTATTGACAGCATTGTAGCCGGGGCTTCACTTGTGCTCCAGATGCAAAGTGTTGTCAGTCGATCCGTAGATCCGCTTCAGCCTGCAGTATTAACAATAGGGACAATTAAAGGCGGCTCTGCACAGAATGTAATTGCAGAGAACTTTACAATCAGCGGTACGGTTCGTACTTTTGATGAGGAGACACGTTATGTAATGAAGGAACGTGTTCATCAGCTTACAGGGCAGGTAGCTTCTGCATATGGAGCCGCCTATAACATCAATTATGTGATGGGATACCCGCCTGTCGTTAATGATGACAAGGAAGCGGCCCGTTTTTTTGATACAGCAACGAAGGCATTTGGTGCAGATCGAGTGCGTGTAACGCCAAAACTGATGCCGGCTGAGGATTTTGCTTATTATTTGCAGGAGATTCCGGGCTGCTTCATGTTTGTAGGTGCGGGCAATGATAATACCGGAGCGATCTATCCGCATCACCATCCCAAGTTTGATTTTGACGAGCAGGCCATGCTCGATGCCATGCTATTATTCATACAAATGACAAAAAGCTATGCTGAAGAGTATATTACATCAACTGTGCATGCATAATGTTTAATAAGTGAATCAATTTCATAATACCTTTAGCCTAATCGGGTTAACCTAATGATGAAATGAAAGGCTTAAATTTCATGATTAGGAGGTCTTCGGATGACGAAGAAATTGGTGTCAGAAGTGATGTCTACCGGAGTAGCGACGGTTTCGGCAGATAAACATATTTATGATGTAGCCGTGAGGATGAAGGATCAAGATACAGGCTTTATTCCGATCGTAGAAACGGAGAGCAGCTCTAAGCTGGTTGGTGTCGTAACAGACCGCGATCTTGTGCTCCGAGGGTATGCGGGCAAGCATTCCGGGTCAACCGGTGTTGAAGAGGTCATGACGAAGAAGGTTCATACCGTGACGAAGGATACCACAGCAGATGAAGCAGCTGAGCTGATGGCTAAATACCAGATTCGCAGAGTTCCCGTCATCGAAGGGGATCAGCTGATAGGGATCGTCTCTTTGGGTGATTTGGCGGTCACTCATCTGCTTGCTGATAATGCCGGGGAGGCATTGACGCAAATTTCGGAGCATTTACATTGATCCAGCATCCACTTGCATGAAATGTACCAGAAAAGTTCATTTTCGCCCATGCGAAATTGGACTTTTCTTTCTTTGGAAGGAGAAGAGATATGAACACAGACAAAGCTTGTATTGTGCAGCGGGATTTTACGATATTACTTGAAACAGGCCATCCAAGCTATGAGACCGCTAGAGAACAAATTGCACCCTATGCGGAACTGGTGAAGAGTCCTCCTGCTTTTCATACATATAAAATGACCCCACTCACCCTGTGGAGTGCTGCAGCTATGGGGTACAGTGCTGACGATATTATTGAGAGCCTTGTGATGGTGTCCAGGTGGAATGTTCCTGCGTCACTGATTCAGGATGTTCGCGGAATTGTAGAAAAGTATGGGAAGTTAAAGCTTCAATCGGATGATGAGACTGGAGAATGCATACTTGTAAGCGAAGAGGCCAAATGGATTGACCAAATTCAGTCACATAAGGCGCTATCCTCGTATTCTTTTGAGCGATTAACCGATACGAAGCTTCTAATACCTGCGAAGGATCGCGGGCTAATTAAACAGCAGCTCATTCGTATCGGATATCCTGTTATGGACCAGGCGGGGTATAAGCATGGAAGTCCACTTGCCTTCTCGTGGAAATCAATAGAGCAGGGCAAGGGGACCCAGGAATTTCAACTTCGGGACTATCAGATGGAAGCGGCAAACGCCTTTGAAGGATCAGACGGACTTGGAGGAAGTGGAGTACTCGTACTCCCTTGTGGCGCGGGCAAGACGATTATCGGAATCGCTGTGATGGAACGACTGCAATGTGAGGTGCTCATTCTGACCTCCAACACGACCTCTGTTAGACAGTGGATCAGGGAGATTAATGAGAAGACGACAATTCCGGAAGCCTCTGTAGGCGAATACTCCGGGCAGACGAAGGAAGTAAGGCCCGTTACTGTGGCAACCTATCAAATTATGACTCATCGTAAAAACCAAAAGGATGAATTTACACATATGAAATTGTTCGGAGAGCGCAGCTGGGGGCTCATCATATATGATGAGGTGCATTTACTTCCTGCCCCTGTATTTCGGGCTACAGCTGACATCCAGGCTACGAGAAGACTTGGTCTCACTGCCACTTTGGTCCGTGAGGACGGCTGTGAGCAGGATGTATTTTCACTTATCGGCCCCAAACGTTATGACATGCCCTGGAAAGAGCTGGAGCTGCAAGGCTGGATTGCTGAGGTGGACTGCAGAGAGATTCGTGTACCTATGGAGGAGGAGCTGAAGCAAAAATACTTGTATGCCGAACCAAGGCAGAAATTTAGACTGGCCTCTGAGAATCCTGCTAAGCTCCCAGTAGTGAAGCGATTGCTTGACAGTCATCCGGATCTGCCGGCACTCATTATTGGCCAATACGTAGGCCAGCTGAAGCTGCTTGCTGAAGAATTACAGGTGCCGATTATAACAGGTGCAACCTCTCAGCAGGAAAGAAACCGCCTGTTTGCCGATTTTCGCAAGAAAAAGATTACTACGCTGATTGTCTCGAAGGTCGCTAACTTTGCCGTCGATCTACCTGATGCTGCGCTTGCGATTGAGGTATCGGGAAGCTATGGGTCACGACAGGAAGAAGCACAGCGTCTTGGGAGAATTTTGCGTCCCAAGGAAGGGGCCAATAAAGCTTATTTCTATACCTTGGTATCCAAGGATTCAAGAGAACAGGATTTTGCGTTAAAGAGACAAATGTTTCTTATTGAGCAGGGGTATGAATATCATGTAGCGGCTGAGAAGGAGGCCACCCTATAAAATGGCGAACCCAGAACGAATGGCATTCGAGAAAAGTGTAGAGCAATTAAATCAGCAGGAGAGGCTGCTGTATTTGACAGCCTTTCGGCTGTTCGGCAGCTCGCCGCTGCAGCTGGACTCGCTTCGGGCGGAGCTGTCGGGTCAGCTAAGCGGACTCGAGCTGGATCTTGCGGTTCTTCGGTTAAGAGGTCTTCAACTGTTGAAGACGGTAAAGAAAACGTGGGGAGAACAAATCTATTATATTCCTTCTGCGCATTTAGTATGGCTGACAGAACTAAACTTACTGCCTAAGTTGTCACTGTCAGGTAATCATGATTCCAAGGCGGAGCATGTCCTGCTTGAAGCGAAATCGGATATTACAGGGGAAGTCCTTCATATCCTGTCTTATATTGCGATTCATGGCATGCCTCTGACTGCCAAAGGGACGATACATAAGAAGACATTGGGCAGGCTGGGGGAAATGACCGTTCTCCAGTCTTCCGATTTCGAAGGGCTTGCTCTATCTTACGCTCATCCTGATGTTTATCCGGTGCATATCGCAGTGATCATGGATCTGCTGTTCAGCCTGGGTCTGGTTCGCAAAGAGGAAAGTCTGATCACGATTGTTGAGGATGTATTGAACAGTTGGCTGGACCTGTCAAATGAACAGATGAGGCAGAACATTTATCAGATTGCGGTAGAGAGGTATGGATCATCGAGCCCGGGAGCTCAGCACTTTCGTAGTCTGCTGACCTGCTGTGGAAGAAGAGATGCCGGACGGTCATGGCTCAATCTGGATATGCTCTGCACATGCTTAGTGGATAATGGATTTGCAACACAGATAACATCCACTGAGCTTGCTGATGCTGCCACAGGCTGGGCACGTCTGCTGGCTGCCTTTGGCTATGGAGAATTAGGTTCCTCTACGGACGGAGCTTATTATTTTCGATTTGAGGAGCCTGTTGATGAAGATGCGGATCGGGCCGAGGATCGAGATGAGGATCGATCGGGGATCTTTGTCCAGCCCGACTTTGAAGTCATGGTGCCGCAGAGCGCTTCCAAACGTCTAACATGGATATTGGAGGGCTGTGCAGAGCTTAAGGCTAGGGATCGAATGACGATATACAAATTGACCAAGGAAAGGCTTCATCTTGCGGCTGAGCATGGACTTGAGCCGGATACGGTCATGGAGTGGCTTGATCAATACAGCGAGACCGGTGTACCCGATCAAGTCCGGTTAACACTGAAGCAATGGGGAGCTGAGCTCGGGAAGACGACTTTTGAAGCGGTTATTCTGCTAAGATGCGCCAATCTGAAGGATGCGGATGCGATTGAGGCTCATCCTTCTTATTCGATATGGCGCTCAGATATGGAGCGCATTGGCCCGAACCATTTTATTGTAAACAAGGACAAGCTAAATGAAATACAGAAACACCTGACTGCGATGGGCCTCTCTCCTGCAAAGGGCATTAAAGGTCTTAGTCCTGATACCCGGGTCTATCCGCTGACGAAGGAGCAGGCGGAGCTCCCTGTGAGGTTCTGTGCAGAAACAGGCAGACAAGGCTTCGTATATACCGGAAACAATCTGCACTATTACGAAAAGGTAGAAGATACACCCGACATTTCCAGTCTGCTGCCTGATTTCAAATCGATACCGAAGTCCTGGTATGAGGAATGGCGGGAATATCATCCTTCAACAGCTAAACAAATGGTTCAGCAGGCTATTTCCTGGCGGATTCGGCTCGGCATCGAATGTGCAGGAATACGAAGAGAATTTATCCCGGAGTCGATTGGCAGAGGCGAGCCTTGGTCAGTGAACGGCTATTTTGCGCCGGATAGAGCGGCGTACGTATCCGAGAAGAGTACACTTGTACCTTCAGAATGGACAAAGATGTCCCTTATTTTACCAAAATAAGTTAATTAGCCAGCAAGATGGAGACAAAAACTCTTCTTATGTATAGGCTGATATGTTATGATAGATATAGTCCTTTTCCGAAAAGAATTGGAACTTTGATATAGATCGGGATGAATTTTCATGAGCGTATCTGAGCTAAATACGGTTGATATGGCCCAAGTGCTGTCATACGCCTATGAACTAGGCGATATGATTAACCAATCTACGTTAGTAACAGATTATTTATATTGGAAAGAGCGGGTTCAGCAGAATCCAGAGATTCAAGAATGGGTCCGACGTCTTTCGGACAAGAAGGAGCTATTCGCGGAAACGGAGCGCTTTGGGCATTTCCACCCCAATTATCATAGTGCCAAAGACGAAGTTAAGGCTGTAGAGGATCAGCTTGAAACTTATGAAGAAGTTAGACGTTTTAAGGAAGCTGAGGCACAGTTAGACGATATGCTGCATCAGATGTCTGAGACGATCGCTTTCTCTGTTTCTAGTTCCATTAAAGTTCCTAGCAACGATCCTTCACCAAAAGGCGGCTGCGGCGGGGGCGGAAGCTGCGGTTGCGGCGGCTGATTTGTTCTTCATGAACGCCGATGCCGGTACAAGGAGGATTTTGCAATAGACAGATATAGCAAAATCTGAAGAAGAGGTGAATTTCGTATGTTTGCACAGCGAACAGGATATATCATATGGGTCAGTGATCTAAAAGCTGCTCGCAATCTAGAAAAATATGGCACAGTACATTATATCTCAAGAAGAATGCATTACGTCGTAATGTATGTGAACGCAGAGCGCGCAGAGGATACAATGAAGAATGTCAAAAGACTATCCTATGTTCGCAAGATTGAACGTTCATACCGAAATGAGATTAAAACGGAGTACAGTAAGGACATTACGGACAAAACCAGCTTTTACGGCGGGATTTGACCTGGTGTAAATACATCGGGAAGGAATTTCATATACAATCCGGCGGAGCGGCCCAATAGGCCGCTCTTTATTTTCATAAATTTGAATCCCTCCATCGATCAGATAGGGCTGCCGTCGGATGATTTTTTTGATTAACATACTAACAACTCAAATTTCTTATCACAGGAAGCAATTTTACCTTGAGCTATCGGGACTTATGTTGTAATATATTGGTTAAATATGTAGATAGAAAGACCTATCTTGTGGAGAGTGATATCCCATGCGAGACAAGTTGATGCAGCGCTGGAGCACTTACGAACCTTTTTATGTGGCTCTAGGTGATAAGAGAGTAGCTGATGTTGTCATTACGAACCATGCTAAGCTAAGATATGCGGACCGAGTAAGACAGGATAATAACGATATTGAGAACATTGCAGCATGGCTCTGGGAGTGCCTCAAGCAGAACAGGATTTCACCCTACTATCGGAATGAGCAAGATGTTTATCTCATTGATGGTGATCTGGTCGTGGTTGCTGAATTCTCTGAGTTGCCTGGTGAATATGATATTACAGGGAATCCGCTTCACAAAATGATCATTGTCACTTTCCTTGGACGGATGTCAGAGACGATTGAACTGCGTGATTTGAAGACTTACTATTCCTGGCTGCGGCATTCTAGACGAATGACGCTGGTGAAGAACAGCCGTAAGAGAAAGTAACACTGAGCCTAGCTAGCTTTGTAGCTTTGTTTGAGAAGAGCTTCCCTTGGAATAATCGCTTTGTTCGAAAAGTGTGCATATATGCACACTTTTTTTTGTGGATCGGTTACAATAAGTAAAGTTTAAGGGGGAGTAGACCAAGATGAACTTTCACCAGCTACACATTTTTTATACCGTTGCGGACAAAGGGAGCTTCTCTGCAGCAGCTCAGGCTTTACATATGACACAACCGGCAGTCACGATGCAGATTCAATCACTGGAGGATTACTTCGGAACGAAGCTGATACATCGCTCTACGAAGAGGATCGAGTTATCGGAGGCTGGAGAAGCATTGCTCCCTTATGCCCTGCGCAGCATGGAGCTGTTTCGTGAAACGGACGAAGCGATGTCCTCCTTTACGGACAAGCTTCAGGGGAGACTGCTGATTGGCGCCAGCCTGACCATTGGTGAATATGTCCTGCCCCGTCTGCTTGGACCCTTCGGCAAGAAGCATCCTGATATATCGATTGTCATGAATGTGATGAACACGACTCAAATTATTGAAGGAATTATGAAGCATCAGCTGAATTTTGGAATGATTGAGGCGCCGCTCTCGCATCCGGATTTAATCGTTCAGCCTGCCATGCGGGATGAGCTGAAGCTGATCGTCCCAGGGAATCATCCGCTGACCTATAAAGAAGAGATTGGGCTGCATGATCTGCTTGAGTATCCATTTATTGTGCGTGAGAAGGGATCAGGAACAAGGCAGGTCATGGAGGATGCTATTCGTGAGCATGGGGTGGACCCGGCAAAGCTGAACACAGTGATGGAGCTGGGCAGCACAGGAGCTATTAAATCCGCCGTCGAGGCAGGTGTGGGTATAACAATAATATCTCCTTCCTCAGTGAAGCATGAAGTCACACTCGGTCTTCTCAAGGTACTGGAGCTGAAGGATATTGAGTTCAAACGAGAATTTTATGAGGTGTATTCTAAATCATCGATGCTGCCTATTTCGGCGGTGACCTTCTTGAATTACTTGAAGAAGCAGGCACAGTCTTTAGACGAGAGCTTCGATTAAAATGGCTCTGACAAGTGGAATAACGAAAGGTGTGCTCTAATTATGTCTATGGAAAACGGAATAAACCGCTGTGATTTGCATACGCATACGCTGGCTTCAGACGGTATGCAGTCACCTGCAGACAATGTCCGGCTTGCATCAGCTAGAGGTCTTGTGGCTGTGGCGATTACAGATCATGACACCGTCTCGGGTGTGGAGGAAGCCGTGAAGGCGGGGGAACAATATGGCATCCAGGTCGTTCCAGGTGTCGAGATCAGCACCCGGGCCGGAGGTAAGGATATCCATGTGCTTGGATATTTTGTTGATATACACAACGCTAAATTTCTAGAGCGGCTCGAATCTCTCAGACGTACTCGGGAAGGGCGGAATACGCGTATTCTGGAGAAGCTGCAGGAGCTTGGGCTGTCGGTGACGATGGATGACGTGATCCGTGTCATGAACAGACCTTTGGACAAGGATGAGACGATTGGACGTCCGCACATTGCCGATGCACTTGTTCATAAAGGTTATGTTAAGAACATGCGCGAAGCATTTGATCTCTATCTGGCTGAAGGGAAGCCGGGGTTCGTTAGTGTTCCTCGTGTATCACCTGCTGAAGCGATGGAATGGATTAGAGAGGCCGGCGGTAAGCCCGTTCTGGCGCATCCAGGTCTGTATGGGGACGACGAGCTGGTGAAGGGAATGATTGAGCAGGGCAAGCCCGAGGGTATTGAGGTCTACCATTCCGATCATGGCCCGGCGGAAGAAGCACGGTACAGAGCTATGGCTGAAAAATATAGTCTTGTCATGACAGGTGGATCAGACTTTCACGGGGAGAGACAGGGTGTCGTCTTTCACGGAGATTTGGGCAGTGTGACCGTGGATGCAGAAGTTCTGGAACAGTTAAACGGAAAGTAAACTGCAGCGTAAGATGAAACGGAAGCACCAAAAATACCTGCAGCAGTCTGAGCCATCCCTAATCTAAAAAACACCTTCAAAAGTGCCGCCATCCTGTGAATTGGCTGCATTTTCTGAAGGTGTTTTGTCTATCATTAGTTCTTCACATGATCTGCTCTAGGTCAGGATCCGTTCTTGATCGTACTTGGGAGCTGTTTGATACGCTCCTCATCAGGGGTAACAAATAACGTCTTTTGGTTGTCATAAATAACAAAACCGGGCTTTGCGCCGTTCGGTTTCTTCACATGTCTGACCAGGGTGTAGTCTACAGGGACACTGCTTGATTCCTTGGCTTGGCTGTAATAGGCAGCCAGCTGCGCAGCTTCTTCAAGCGTCTCCTCACCAAAAGAACTCGACCGGATCACAACATGCGAGCCGGGAATATCCTTCGTATGCAGCCAGGTATCTCCTGAGCTTGCAAGACGGTTAGTTAAATATTCGTTTTGCAGATTGTTTTTGCCCACACAGATTTCAATGCCTTCGGATGATGTGAACACATGCAGGGTCGGCAAATTATTTTTCTTCTTTTTCTTCGAGCCTTTTTTGCTGCGATCCCGTAAGTATCCCTGAGACACTAGTTCCTCGCGAATTTCCTCAATATCGCTCATGGAGGCGATGGACAGCTGCTGCAGCAGATTGTCCATATAATCAATCTCTTCACGAGTCTTCTTCAGCTGATCCTCGATGATCTGCAGGCTGTTCTTGTATTTGTTGTACTTCTTGAAGTAGCGCTGTGCGTTGTCCGATGGTGTAAGAAGCGGATCCAGCGGAATTCTTACTTCCTTCTGCTCCTCATCATAGAAGTTGGGAAGCACAGCTTCCTTGTCCCCCTTCTGGATCGCATACAGCGATGCGAATAGAAGCTCTCCGTAGATTCGATATTGATCTGCATCATCAGCTTCGGCAAGATCCTTCTGCAAGTGGTCCAGCTTCTTCACATTTTTGTTGCGCTCGTTCTGCAAAAAGCGGAGCAGGTCGCTTACTTTCTGTTTGACTGCGTCCCGTTCAGCCTTCTCGCCGTAATACGCCTCCATGCATTTGCTGATGGAAGAGAATGGGGTGAGCTCTTCGCTCAGATGTGTAAGAGGAATGGCTGAGAACACCATTTTCCCCTTCGGATTTTGACCGATCACAGGACTGAACTCATCCGAAGATACAAGGCTCATCACCTCATTGAAGGCCTGGATCAACCTCGGCATTGCCTCAGACTTCGGCTCTCCGCTAAGCTGGGCTCGATATACGATTTCCTCAGCAATTAGCGGACTTATACCGCTGAAGGTATCGACGAGCCACTTAGCAGCTGTCCCTTCATAGGCTGTATAGGCTTCAAATACGGATGAGTCGGCCATTAATGGATGATGCTTGTTCTGCTGAGGCGGCTCGGTATAAGAAAATCCGGGCATGATCACCCGATAGCTGCTAATCGCCGGAGTGACGTGATGAATACCATCCATCATGGTACCTGTTGAAGGATCCAGCAAAATAATATTGCTGTGTCGTCCCATCAGCTCGATAATGATCCGTTTTACAGATACATCCCCCAGCTCGTCTCGCTGCCTTACGTCGATGTGAATAATTCTTTCCATACCGACCTGACTGATCTTCTCAATAATCCCGCTCTCACAGTGCTTGCGCAGCAGCATACAGAACATGGGTGCTTCCGTCGGATTAATGAAGGTTTGCTCTGTAAAATGAACCCGCGGATAGGTAGGGCTTGCTGACAGCAGCAGCTTGGCATTCTCCCGGCCTGCTCGAAGGCTGATCACGATATCATGCGTATTAGGTTGATGTATTTTATTGATGCGTCCGCCAACACAGGCTTGCAGCTCGTCTACAATAGCGCGGACGACGATTCCGTCTAGTGCCATAATTTTAGTGTTCTCCCATCTTAAGCTTTGATTCGTAGCCGAGTACGGCTAGATTCACTTCTTACTATCATGCCATAGTTTTGACAAAAACTTAAGAGCTCTTTAGATGTGATAATTCAGTCCTTGTCCGAATACAGTAATGTTAGTAGTTTGTCCGGCAATATTGACGGTGCTTACTGAAGAACCTGAATCCTATTTTGACTTGGGCACGTCATGACACTGGACAGGCACAGGACTATAGACCGGGAGGGGAAACTGCACGTGATGGAGCATAAGAATTGGCATCAGATGAGCATAGAGGATCTTGGGGCCAGCCTGGATGTGGACCCGCAGATAGGTCTGACAGAAGCCGAAGCGGAAGAAAGACAAAAAAAATCAGGAGCTAACGAGCTGTCCGAAGGGAAAGGAATCTCACCGATCACCCTTTTCCTGAATCAATTCAAGGATTTTATGGTGCTTGTCCTGGTTGGGGCCACACTAGTATCCGGGCTGCTGGGCGAATATCTGGATGCGATCACCATTATCGCGATTATTCTGCTGAATGGAATCCTTGGGTTTGTACAGGAGTTTCGTGCCGAACGATCGCTCAGCGCGCTGAAGAAATTGTCTGCTCCGACTTCTAAGGTGCTGCGGGGCGGCAAGGTGCTGCAAATACCGGCCAAAAATTTGGTTCAGGGAGATATTATCATGCTGGAGAGCGGAGATCGCGTTCCGGCCGATATTCGGTTTGTTGCAGCCAGCAACTGTGATGTTGAAGAATCTGCGCTCACGGGAGAATCTGTGCCGGTTAGTAAGCACAGCAGAATCATTCAGCAAGAGGAAATTCCACTCGGTGATCAGAAGAATATCGGGTTCATGGGCACGATGGTGACCAGAGGAACAGCGAAGGGGATCGTAATTCGCATCGGCATGGATACCGAGATGGGTAAAATTGCTGATCTAATTCAGAATACCGAAGCGCAGGAGACACCTTTGCAGCGCAGACTTGAACAGCTAGGGAAAATATTAATTATTGTTGCTCTAGTGTTAACCGTTCTAGTTGTTGTGGCAGGTATTCTGCATGGTCAACCGGCAGTAGGGATGTTCCTGGCAGGGGTGAGTCTTGCCGTAGCGGCAATTCCTGAAGGACTGCCTGCGATTGTAACGATCGCCCTTGCGCTTGGTGTACAGCGGATGATTAAACGGAAGGCCATTGTCCGGAAGCTTCCTTCAGTCGAAACACTTGGCTCGGCTTCGGTTATTTGCTCGGATAAGACGGGAACGCTGACGCAGAACAAAATGACGGTAACAGATGTCTGGCAGGGCGGACGTCATCTGAAGGTGTCCGGGGAAGGCTACAATCCTTCCGGACAAATTACGTATCAAGACCAGCTTGTGGACCTGAAGAGCGATCAATCTCTTCGCAGACTGTTCCAGATCAGTGCACTCTGCAACAATGCGCAGATCGAAGAGGTTCAGGCGGAAGATGTGCGAAGCGGCAAGAAGCTGCTGGAGGAGACGGAGTGGAGACTGAAGGGGGACCCGACAGAAGGCGCACTGGTTACGCTTGCCTCCAAAGCCGGAGTATCACCGCAAAGCCTGTCTGGCTTATATGAGCGTGTGCAGGAGTTTCCATTCGACTCGGAACGGAAGCTGATGTCAGTGATGATGAGGCATCAAGGCGGAAGGCTGATCTTTACTAAAGGTGCGCCGGACGTATTAATCCAAGAATGTACCTACATCATGTGGGAAGGCAAGGTAGTGCCGTTCACCGGAACGCTGAGACAGAGGGTTACAGCAGCGGGAGAGAGAATGGCGAGCTCGGCTTTGAGGGTGCTGGGCATGGCCTATCGTGACGTGAAGGCGGAAGAACATGTAGATAGTGAGCATAAGGCGGAAAGCCAGCTGATCTTTGTTGGTCTAGCCGGGATGATTGATCCTCCACGCAAGGAGGTCCGCGATGCGATTGCAACCTGCAGAAGAGCCGGAATCAAGACAGTCATGATTACAGGTGACCATTCCATGACAGCAGAGGCGATTGCGCATCAGCTTGGCATATTGCCACGGGATGGCAAGGTACTAACAGGTCAGCATCTTGCTGCACTAAGTGATGATGAACTGGACAATGAAGTCGAGCAGACTTATGTTTATGCAAGAGTATCTCCGGAGCATAAGCTGAGGATCGTAAAATCACTTCAGCGCAAAGGCCACGTGGTTGCTATGACAGGAGATGGTGTTAATGACGCGCCTGCGATCAAAGCCGCAGATATCGGGATTGCGATGGGGATCACAGGTACGGATGTAACCAAGGAAGCCTCTGCTCTCATACTAAGTGATGACAATTTCTCTACCATTGTTTCGGCTATTGAGGAAGGGCGAAATATATATGAGAACATAAGAAAGTTTATTCGTTATTTGCTGGCTTCCAATGTCGGAGAGATATTAACGATGTTCTTCGCCATGATGGCAGGTCTACCACTGCCACTGTTGCCGATTCAGATTCTATGGGTCAATCTTGTGACCGACGGGCTGCCAGCGATGGCATTAGGAGTCGACCAGCCGGAGAAAGATCTAATGGAGCATAAACCGCGTTCTGCGAAAGAAAACATTTTTGCAAGAAGACTGGGCTGGAAGATTATTAGCCGTGGTGTGCTGATCGGATTATGTACGCTGGGGGCATTCTGGTTAACGTTACAGGCCGCACCCGATAGTGAAGGGCAGCTTGTTAAAGCCCAGTCCGTAGCTTTTGCAACCCTTGTCATGGCGCAGCTCATCCATGTATTTGACTGCCGAAGCTCAAGATCTATATTCCATCGCAATCCGCTGCAGAATAAATATTTGGTTCTTGCGGTTCTGTCATCTGTCATTCTGATGCTTATCGTAATGTACACGCCTCAACTGCAGCCGATCTTCAAAACTGTACCGCTTGATCTAAGAGAGTGGGCGCTTGTTATCGTTGCTGCCGGAATTCCTACATTCCTTCTTGGAATCGGCAGTGTATGGGGAGGACGCCGTAACCGTAGGAGATTGACAACCGGAGGCTACACACCAAAAAATACAAAGTTTTCAGCATAAAGTAGATTTCCTTCGCTCCTTGAGGTATGCTATCCTGAAAAAGTCAAATGCTTATCATATTTTAGTAGGATACTTGAGATAAACAGCTTGGCTGGAGAGAATGAGCTTATTTATGATAGCTATCATGAATGGTTCTTTCGATCTGGAGTGCCAAAAGGAGCGGAGTTACGTCATGGAATTTACGAAAATGCATGGACTGGGTAACGACTTTGTTGTCGTATATGGAGAACAAGAGCTTCCCGCTAACGCGGCTGAGCTGGCGATAAAATGGTGCGATCGATTCTTTGGGATCGGTGCAGATGGGCTTGTATTTATTTTGCCTTCCGATACTGCGGATTTCCAAATGCGCATCATTAATTCGGATGGTACAGAGGCTGAACAATGCGGTAATGCAATTCGCTGTGTTGCCAAATATGTGTACGATAAAGGACATATTGACCGGGAAGAGATTACGATTCGTACGATTGGGGCAGGCGTACAGCCCGTTCAGCTGACTGTAAAGGACGGCAAAGTGGAGACGGTGCGTGTTGATATGGGAGAACCTCAGCTTGACGGTCTTAAGGTGCCGACGACAATTGATGCAAATCCAGTTGTGAATGAACCTATAGAGGTGGGAGGCAGCGGCTTCCGGTTCACTGCAGTATCTATGGGTAATCCACACTGTGTAATTTATGTTGATGATGCCGTGAGCTTTGATCTGGCCGCATGGGGACCTAAAATGGAAGTGCATCCGTTGTTCCCTAACAAAACGAATGTGGAGTTTGCAACGGTGAAGGATCGCAGGCATGTAGATATGCGGGTGTGGGAACGCGGCGCAGGACCGACGCTCGCCTGTGGAACCGGGGCTTGTGCTACCTTGGTATCCTCTGTTCTGAACGATGTAACGGATCGTGAAGCCTGGATCAGTCTAAAGGGCGGTGACCTGTATATTGAGTGGAGTGAGGAAGATAACCATGTATACATGTCAGGACCTGCCGAGATTGTATATACAGGAACTACGAACTGATGTAATCGGAATACTATTATAAAGTTATAAATCTGAAGGCATCCCCATTAACCATTGTTTTGGTTGATGGGCGTGCTTTTTTTATGGAATCATACGGAATACCGACAAATGGGTAAGGAGTGATTAGTTATGCTGTTAGAGATTATAGCAACGACCGTGGACGACGCCGTTACGGCAGAGAAGTGCGGTGCCAATCGCTTGGAGCTGATTACGGCCATTACTGAAGGCGGATTAACTCCAGGAATCGGTCTTGTCTCCCAAGTGGTGAAGTCTGTTAGCATTCCCGTGCATGTCATGGTGCGTCCACATAGCCGTTCCTTCGTTTATAGTGAGACCGATGTGGAAACGATGGCTGCCGAGATTGAGGCGATCCGGCAGACAGGTGCGGCAGGCGTTGTACTTGGAGCGCTGACAACAGATGGCAAAATCGATGTTAGAACGTTAGAGCTGCTGCTCAAGTCAGCTGGTGATCTGCAGGTGACGTTTCATCGTGCCTTTGATGAGCTGGAGGATCAGCTGGAGGGTCTCAGTACTCTTGCGAAGTATCATGCAGTAACGAGAGTTCTCACCTCCGGTGGTCCGAAGCCGGCCCCCCAGTCGATTCCACAAATTCGCAGACTTGTGGAACAGGCAGCAGGAAGCCACCTTTGTATTCTAGCGGGCAGTGGCTTGAAGAGAGAAATGATCACGAACTTTATTGAGCAAACCGGTGTAACAGAGATCCACTTCGGCTCTGCCGTCCGCTACGATCAGTCCGGTCTACAGCCGATCAATCCGGCCGAGCTGCGTGCCCTCTCTGATTGCATCCATAAATAAAAGGGGCAGGAAAAAGTAAATGCTGACAAGCAGATATTTGTCTATTATCTAAGTAATGGGACAGCAGCAGCCTGCTTTTTTTGCTTAAACAATCCTCCCATTTGTGTTACATTAGTGTGAATAAATTGGAATTGGCGGGAGGAGAACGATGGCGGATTTACGTGAAGTGTTGAAGAATGAAGTCATTATTGGCGATGGCGCTATGGGAACACAGCTCTATCAAATGGGTGTGCCGGTCGGAGTTTCTTACGAGGAATTAAACCTGACATCCCCCGAGATGGTCAAGGATGTTCATCGCAGATACATTGAAGCGGGAGCTAGGCTCATTGAAACAAATACATTTTCTGCGAATTACGTTAACCTATCCAAATATGGACTTGAAGATCAAGTCGAGGCAATCAACCGGGCGGGTGTGAGGGTTGCGCGGGAAGCCATGGGGAATAAAGGGTTTGTGGTTGGCGCAGTCGGAGCCATTCGCGCCGGTAAGAGAGCAGATATTTCCGCTGCCAAGCTGAATCTTTATTTCGAACAGCAGATATCCGCTCTAGTGGGAGAGGGAATTGACGGGGTATTGCTTGAAACCTTCTATGATGTGGAGGAGCTTGTCATTGCTGTTCGACAGGTTAAGAAGTTGACTGATCTGCCGATCATTTGCCAGTTTGCTATTGATGATGTCGGCCGTACGTTCGATGGATTCACAATGCCTGAAGCGTTCTCGATTCTGCATAAAGAAGGCGCGGATGTAATCGGATTTAATTGCCGGACAGGTCCTAATGGTATTATGCGGGCAATGGAATCTGTTCAGAATTTAGGAATTCCGATGTCGGTATTCCCGAATGCGGGTCTGGCGGAATACGTTGACGGGGAATACCGGTATGGTGCTTCTGCTGAATACTTCGGTCAGAGCGCCGTCCGGTTCGCTGATTTGAATGCACGGATTATCGGCGGATGCTGCGGTACGACACCGGAGCATATTAAAGCCATGGTATCAGCTCTTGATACTTATGAGGCAGCTCCATTAACGGTAGTCGATGATGAGCTTCTGCCGGTGCCGGACTCCGTATCCGAGACGCTTGCCGATGGAAGTGCAGCAGGCACGATTCGAACAGATCCTACAATTGTAGACTTGGTTAAAGAACGCCACACCGTCATCGTTGAACTTGACCCTCCGCGTGATCTTGATATTCAGAAATTTCTAACCGGAGCGAAGAGTCTGAAGAAGGCTGGAGTTGATGCGTTGACACTGGCTGATAATTCTCTCGCGGTAACCCGGATGAGCAATATGGCGCTTGGATATTTAGCGAAGGAGCAGACCGGCCTGAGACCGCTGATTCATATCGCCTGCCGGGACCGCAATATGATCGGAACCCAGTCCCATCTCATGGGCTTTGATGCGCTGGGCATTGATCATGTGCTGGCAGTAACCGGGGACCCTGCAAGGTTCGGAGACCTTCCGGATTCAAGCTCTGTCTATGATCTGACATCATTTGAAATCATACGAATGATCAAGCAGCTGAACAGTGGAATAGCGTTCTCCGGTAAACCGCTTAAGCAAAAAGCCGACTTCATTGTAGGTGCCGCATTCAATCCGAATGTGAAATATTTGGAGAAGGCGGTACAGCGTCTCGAGAAGAAGATTGCTGCAGGTGCAGACTATATTATGACCCAGCCAATCTATGATCCTAAGCTGTTTGTACAGCTCAAGGAAGCAACGAGCCATTTGGATATTCCGATATTTGTAGGAATTATGCCGCTCGCAAGTGGTCGAAATGCAGAATATTTGCACAATGAGGTGCCAGGTATTCAATTATCGGACGCAGTCAGAGAAAGAATGGCGGGGCTCGAAGGCGAAGAGGGCCGCAAGGTGGGTACGGCAATAGCGAAGGAGCTGCTGGACGTAGCGATGGAGCATTTTAATGGAATCTATATAATGACTCCGTTCATGTTCTATGGAATGAGTGAAGAGCTGACTCACTATGTGTGGGAGAAATCAGGCCGTGTAATTAAGACCTAAAATCCGGCCAAATAGAGTATCACGAATGAAATCGAAAAAAAGTCCGTGCCTGCTGTGCTGAATACTGCAGGTACGGACTTTTGTGCTGTTGCTCTATACTATGATGGTTAAGTTTAAGCAATTGATTGATCATGAGAAAAGGTTCCGGAGCTGTTCCGGTATCGGTCTGCTTTTTCGAGTGGAAGGGTCGATGGTCACGCTTGTAATGAGCGCGTCTGCGCAGATCTCCTGGGCTTCATTTAATATCGTTTGTCTAAGCACATAACTTGAATTCCGGGCACTGTCCTGTTCTGTTGTGACCGTAAGGAGCTGGCCCTGATAGCATTCCTTGCGATAGTTGATATTGATATTAACGGTGACCGTCTGACAGCCAAGCTCAAGCAGTGTTTTGTATGACAGCCCTCCCGCTTCATACCATTCATCTCGTGCCCATTCCAGATATTCTAGATATTTCGCATTATTTACGTGGCCGTTAACATCAATCTCGGTGGGACGAACAATAAGGTTCAGTTCTGTTTTCATTAAGCAGCTCTCCTGTTTAAGTTTTTATGGGGCGTTACTAGGAAGGCGGTGCCTGAAGTGCAAATAAATAATGTATGCAGATTCTAATAGGAAGCCCTGAATTAGGCAATAATGGTATGAATTAATGGCAAATCCCCCATGATTATCGTACTTGTTTAAGCCTGTATTATCCGATACAATAGTATAATGGATGTGATGCCGATGTCATTCAGTATGACCGGATACGGTCAATATTTGCTCAGCTATGGCGGGTATAAGGTACAACTTGAAGTTAAATCTGTCAACCATAGATACTGTGAAGTTGTCTTTAGGATGCCAAGGGAATGGAGTCGTTTCGAAGACGGGCTTCGCAGAATGGTACAGCGTAAACTTGCACGAGGCAGAATTGATGTTTTCATTACGAGAGAATTGGATGACAGCAGCAGAGGTACTGTGCTGAACAAGCAGATGGCTGCTTCCTATCTTGAGGCTTCAAGGGAGCTTGAGTCCAGCTTCGGGATGAAGGGGAACCTGACCATTTCAGAGATGCTGCAGCTGCCTGGTGTGTTAGTGAGTTCTGAGGAGATGAGCAATCTTACAGTCTTTGAGGACGAGAACTGGGAGACTGCGCTGCAGGAAGGACTAGCACTTGCACTTGATGAGCTGCTTGATATGCGCTCTCGTGAAGGAAGTCATCTTGCCGCTGATTTGAAGTCGCGAATATTGAGTCTGCAGGCTCATCATGCAGCGATGGTTCAGTTAGCGCCTGCTGTAGTGACGGAGTACCGAAGCAAGCTGAGACAGCGATTAACCGAAATTTCTGATGCACCATTCGATGAACATAGATTTGGTATGGAGATCGCGATTTTTGCCGACCGATCCAACATAGATGAGGAACTGACTCGTCTCTCTAGTCATATGGCTCAGTGCGAAGAGCTGCTCACCGTGCGTGAGCCTATAGGGCGCAAGCTTGATTTCTTGATCCAGGAGATGAATCGTGAAGTCAACACCATCGGCACTAAAGCTCACCACCTGGGGCTGGTTAATCTGGTAGTCGAGATGAAGGCCGAGCTGGAGAAGATCAGAGAACAAGCTGCGAATTTAGAATAGGCAATGAACACTAAGTTGAATCAATTTCATAATACCTTTAGCTGCTTTTTTAATGATTTTTATGAAATTGATTCAGTTTTGCAAAGATTACACCAGTAATAGGGGGACGAACCTGAATATGGCAATTAAACTCATAAATATAGGATTCGGCAATATCGTTTCGGCGAATCGCATCATTTCTATTGTTAGTCCTGAATCCGCCCCAATCAAAAGAATTATACAGGAAGCACGGGATCGTCACATGTTGATTGACGCTACATATGGACGCAGAACTCGTGCGGTAATAATTACAGACAGTGATCATGTGATCCTGTCTGCAGTGCAGCCGGAGACGGTTGCCCATCGTTTATCTTCTAAAGACGATGACAACGACGAATAAAATGGAGTGTAATATGTCTAAGGGATTACTAATTGTATTATCAGGACCGTCCGGTGTAGGAAAAGGAACCGTGTGCACTGCTCTAAGAAAACGAGTTCCTGAACTCATCTATTCAGTGTCAGCGACAACTCGTCAGCCAAGACTTGGTGAAGAGAACGGAGTCAATTATTTTTTCAAGAGTCGAGAGCAGTTTCTTGATATGATTGAGAAGGATCAGCTTCTGGAGCATGCGGAGTATGTAGGCAACTATTATGGAACCCCGCGTGATTTCGTAGAGGAGACTCTTAATTCCGGTAAAGATATCATTTTGGAGATTGAAGTCCAAGGAGCTCTCAAAGTTAAAGAGAAGTTTCCAGAAGGAATTTTCGTATTTCTGCTGCCTCCGTCTCTTGATGAATTGAAGGATCGAATTCAAGGCAGAGGCACCGAGAATCAGGCGACCATTGATCACCGCATGTCTGTAGCCGAGCAGGAGATCAGTTTGCTGCAGCAATATGATTATGCAGTCGTCAACGACGAAATTGATTTGGCTTGCAAACGAATAGAATCGATCATCATCGCCGAACATTGTAAAATAAATAGTAAATCGAAATGAGGAGTGCTCCATGCTATATCCATCTATTGATGAAATGATGAACAAGGTAGACAGTAAATACTCTCTGGTGGTTGCAGCTTCGAGACGCGCCAGACAGCTGCGTGAAGGTGAGAAATCCGAACTCAGAAACCCGAAATCCCATAAGCAAGTCGGTATTGCACTTGAAGAGATCTATGGTGATTTTGTGCGTGTGGAGAAAGGTCATGACGAAGAGGAAGCAGAACAACAAGACAGCCAGTCATAATCTATACGCGAAATACGAATAAGGTACAGCCCTGATAAAAGTGACAACCGCAAGGTTGTTATTTTTTTCTTTAGACGCGTAATTCGCATAAGTCCCAAATCTTAATCAGAACAGGGGGAGCGCATATGCTGAACGGTAAAAAAATTGTGCTCGGTGTTTCAGGAGGGATTGCAGCTTATAAGGCCGCTGCGCTGACAAGTAAGCTCGTCCAGAAGGGAGCAGAGGTACACGTCATCATGACGGCATCCGCCAAGGAGTTCATTACAGAGCTGACCCTTCAGTCATTATCACGAAATCCGGTATATACAGATACCTTTGATGAACGTGATGCATCCGTTGTCTCACATATAAACCTAGCGGATACAGCAGATCTGGTCCTTGTTGCACCCGCAACAGCGAATGTGATTGCCAAGATGGCTCATGGACTTGCAGATGATATGCTGACAACGACATTGCTGGCAACGACAGCGCCGGTAATGGTCGCGCCTGCCATGAATGTACACATGTATGAGCATCCTGCCGTGATCCATAACATGAATACGTTATATTCACGTGGTGTGCATTTTATCGAGCCGGGTGTAGGACAGCTTGCCTGTGGGTATGTCGGAAAAGGACGGCTCGAAGAGCCTGAGACCATTGTGGATGTAATCGAGCGTTTTTTTGGTGAGGAAGAAGCAGGCAAGCCCCTCTTAGGCAAAAAAATGGTAGTTACTGCAGGCGGTACCATTGAACGAATTGACCCAGTTAGATACATTACCAATGATTCCTCGGGTAAGATGGGAGTTGCTTTTGCCAAAACAGCTAAGGACATGGGCGCAGAGGTCACGTTAATTGCAGCTAATATACAGGTCAAGTACCCAGAAGGAATAACCGTCGTTCCAGTTCAGTCTGCAGATGATATGCATCAGGCAGTATTTGAGCGTTTGGAACAGAGCGATATCGTTGTTAAGGCAGCTGCGGTTGCTGACTATCGTCCGATGGAGGCGGCGAAGCAGAAGATTAAGAAGAGCGGCGAGACGCTCACACTGGAGCTCGTCAAGACGGTTGACATTCTTGAAGCACTGGGAAAAGCCAAAACACATCAATTCTTAATCGGGTTTGCGGCGGAAACCAATGACCTGGAGCTGCATGCAGCATCTAAGCTCGAACGTAAAAATGCGGATCTGATCGTTGCTAATGATGTCACTCAAGAGGGTGTTGGATTCGGGACAGATACGAATGCAGTTAAGATTTTTGACAAGCAGGGCTTGGTCAAGGAAATACCTGTGACGGCCAAAGAAGAAGTAGCACGGCAAGTACTGCTGATTGCAGCCTCCCGAATGGATGGGAGGAAGTGAGCTTGTGAATATAGCAAAAGTGATAGTAGACGTGCCTGCCAAAGACGTGGACCGCACTTTTGATTACTTGATTCCGGAATCGCTTAAGGGCTGGGTAGAGGTAGGAAGTCGTGTCGGGGTGCCTTTTGGACATCGAACGGTTCAGGGCTTTGTCGTCGGGCTGGAAGAGGCAGTAAACACAGATTTTAAGCTGAAGCCAATTGCCGAACTCTTGGACCTGGTTTCACCCCTGTCGCCAGATCTGGTGGAGCTTGGAAGATGGATGAGCAGGCATTACGCCTGCAGTGCGATAATGGCCTTACAGGTCATGATTCCGACTGCGCTGAAGGGCAAATCCAAGCGTTATGTTTCTGTTTCGGAAGGGTTTGAATCATTAGAGGAGCAGACCGTGCAAGAATCTCAGGCTTCGAGCGACGGCCCTGTATTATTTGCTATGCCGGATTCACCGGAGAATGTGTCCATCCAGGATGAAATCATCCGATATGTACGGAGCAAGGAACAAGTGACACTTGATCATCTAAGTGATCGGTATCCGGATCATTCTAAGGAAATCAAGCGTTTAATTCGCAGCGGCATTCTGCATGAGGAACAGATGATCAAGGACAAGCTGCAGAAGAAGATGCTGAAGGCGGTCCATCTTGCTGTAAGTGAGCAAGAGGCTGAAGATGCGCTAGCTGACTTCCCGGCTAAAGGGAAACGGCAGAAAGAGGTTTTGTCTTTTTTGCTCGAAGCAAAGGAGCTTCTTCCCATGCCGCTTAAAGACGTGCTGTCTGCACTTCAAGTATCTGCCGCCACAGTGAAAGGGCTTGAAGACAAGGGCTTAATCTCGATCTCTGAAGTGGAAGTGTTCCGCGATCCATACCGTGGACGTGATTTCAAGCCAACTGAGCCGCTTCCTCTCACATTGGAACAGCAGGCCGTCTATGACCGGATTGCAAGACAGTTAGATGAACGTGAGCAGGGTGTATTTCTGCTGCATGGTGTAACAGGCAGCGGTAAGACGGAAGTATATCTGCAAGCCATTCAGCGCTGTATTAAGCAGAATCGCCAGGCGATTGTACTGGTTCCTGAGATTTCACTTACACCGCAGATGGTTGAAAGATTCAAGGGGCGTTTTGGTGACCAGGTTGCCGTCATGCACAGCAGGTTATCGGGCGGAGAGCGATATGATGAATGGCGCAAAATCCGTGAGGGTAAGGTCAAGGTGGCGATCGGTGCCCGATCTGCTGTGTTTGCTCCCTTCGATCAGCTGGGACTGATCATCATTGATGAAGAGCATGAGACCTCCTATAAGCAGGAGGAGACGCCGAAATATCATGCAAGAGATGTAGCGGTGGAACGCTCCAAGCAGCATGGAGCAGCCGTTATTTTAGGCTCGGCCACGCCCTCGCTTGAGAGCTACTATGCTGCCAGGTCTCAAGCTAGTGATGAATTTGCTCCGGTTCTCATGGAGATGAACTATCGTGCCTTGGGCAATGAGCTTCCAAAGGTACGGATCATTGACATGAGGGAGGAGCTGAAAGACGGGAATCGGTCGATGTTCAGCAGAGCTCTGCACCAAGGAATTGCCGAGCGGATTGAACGCGGAGAGCAGACGGTGCTTCTCTTGAATCGCCGGGGTTACTCAACCTTTGTGATGTGCCGCAGCTGCGGCTATGTGGCGAGCTGTCCAGAGTGCGATATTTCTCTTACGTATCACCAGCGAAGCAACAATTTGAGATGTCACTACTGCGGTTATGCGGAAACGGCTCCCCAGATTTGTCCGGATTGCGGCAGCGAGCATATCCGATATTTTGGCACGGGGACTCAGCGCGTAGAGGAAGAGCTGGCGAAGCTGTTTCCTGGCGTGAGGGTCATTCGGATGGATGTGGACACCACGACTGAAAAAGGCTCCCACGAGAAGCTGCTCAAAGCTTTTCGCGAGAAGAAGGCAGATATATTGCTTGGAACACAGATGGTGGCCAAAGGGCTTGATTTTCCGGATGTGACGCTGGTGGGTGTGATCACCGCAGATTCAGCGCTGAATCTGCCTGACTTTAGAGCGGCTGAGAAAACATTTCAGCTGCTGACTCAGGTTGCAGGCCGTGCGGGCCGTCATCAGCTGCCAGGAGAGGTGTTCGTACAATCCTACACACCGGATCATTATTCCATAGTGCATGCAGGAAGCCATGATTATCTCTCATTTATCAAGGATGAACTGGGTCACAGGCGTGCTCTGCAGTATCCGCCGTACTGCCGGCTGATCCTGGTGACGTTCTCTCATGAGCAGCTTCCTGTTCTTGTAAGGGCAGCGGAGAATTACACGAGACTTCTCAAGGAGCAGGCGCAGAAGATGGGGCTGCTCGGCAGTCTGGATCGGTTTAGTTCTGATGCATTTGATGTGCTGGGTCCGGTTGCCTCGCCCATGCCGCGATTAAAAAATAGATACAGGTTTCAATGTATGATAAAATGGCGTGGGGAAATTGATGCCATCGGCCTTGTGAAAAATATGGCGAGGAAGATGGAACAGGATTTTCAGGGTAAGGATTTGCTTATAAGCCTTGATGTCGATCCACAGATGCTGATGTAGTGATGTAGTTCAGGATCGGGATTTTAGACCATATAATTTAACATGACGCAGGATGATTCAATCCTGAAATGATTACGTTCATAGGAAGGTGTTTAGCAGCATGTCAATTCGATTGATTGTAAAAGAACCGGATGAGGTATTGCACAAGGTAGCCAAGGAAGTAACGAAGATCACACCTAATGTCCAAAAATTGCTCGATGATATGGCGGAGACAATGTATGATGCGGATGGTGTAGGTCTTGCTGCACCGCAGGTCGGCATCTTGAAGCGGCTGATCGTAGTCGATGTTGGCGATGATCACGGTTTGATCAAAATGATCAACCCTGAGATTGTAAGCTCGGAAGGAGAGCAATTTGGACCGGAGGGCTGTCTGAGCATTCCAGGCTACAACGGAGATGTCCGCAGAGCTGAAACGGTAACAGTAAAGGGTCTTGACCGCGATGGCAAAGAATTTACGGTTACGGGCAGTGGTTTGTTCGCGAGAGCGTTCCAGCATGAGATCGATCATCTCAATGGTGTTTTGTTTACAGATCTCGCAGAAAAAGTGTATGAAATCGGAGCTGAACCGAATCGCGGTAAATAAGGAGGTATGGAAATGAACATCGTTTTTATGGGAACACCGGCCTTTGCTGTGCCTTCACTTGAGAGATTGCTTGAGGAAGGATACAACATCAGCCTTGTAGTGACTCAGCCGGATAAACCTCAAGGACGAAAAAAGGTTCTGACACCGCCTCCGGTCAAAGAAGCTGCGCTGAAGCACGGTATTCCCGTGTTTCAGCCGGCAAGGCTTCGTAATGAAGAATCTGTAGCAGAGCTTGCCAAATGGAAGCCGGATCTCATTGTTACTGCTGCCTTTGGACAAATCTTGCCGAAATCCGTGCTCGATATGCCTCAGTACGGATGTGTTAACGTTCATGGATCGTTACTGCCGAAATATCGGGGAGGTGCACCGATCCAGCGTTCGATCATGAATGGTGAGAAGGTTACGGGAGTAACGCTGATGTACATGGCTGAAGGTCTAGATACCGGTGATATGATCTCTAGGGTAGAGGTCGCAATTGAGGATGAGGATACTTCAGGTACGATGTTTGAGAAGCTCAGCCTTGCTGGAGCAGAGCTGCTGATGCGCGAGATGCCCAATCTGACTAAGGGAAAAGTGCAGGCCACTCCTCAGAAGGAGGATGAGGCAACTTATGCGAAGAACCTATCCCGAGAGGATGAGAAGATCGACTGGTCTCGTCAATCACGTCAAATTTATGACCAGGTACGGGGGCTTACTCCATACTCTGGAGGATTTACATTATGGGACGAGCAGGTATTCAAAGTCTGGGGCACTATCAATCCTTCCAAGCTACCAGAGCCTTACCTTCAAGCATCAAATGCCAGCAAGAATGCAGAGCCCGGAACGGTGCTTGGGATGTCCAAGCTTGGCATTGAAGTGAAGACAGGCGACGGCTCTCTGTGGCTGTCAGAGGTGCAGCCTGCCGGGAAGAAGGCGATGGCTGCCGGTGATTTTGCCCGCGGCGGATCGCTCACAGCAGGGACGGTGCTGAAGTGAAGTCAGGAGACAACAATAATCCGCGTCTTGGCAATACATCCAATAAGGGTAGAGGGAAGAGCGGTGCTCAGTCGGCAGCTTCTAGTAAGCGCAAGGTATCCAGCAGAGAAGCGGCGCTTCAAGTCTTGGCTGCGGTTGAACAGGAAGGAGCCTACAGCAATCTGCTTCTGAATCAAGTGCTGAAACAGGCAAATCTCACCCCTGCTGATACGGGACTAGCCACGGAGCTGGTATATGGCACCATTGCTCGTCAAAAGACATTGGATTACTATCTTGAATCCTATGTAGCCAAAGGACTTGCCAAGCTTCAGCCCTGGGTTCGCAGTCTGCTTCGGCTGAGTCTGTATCAAATTCTATATTTGGACCGCGTGCCGGATCATGCGGCGGTAAGTGAAGCGGTAAATATCGCCAAGCGCAAAGGCCATCAGGGTATATCCGGAATGGTGAACGGTGTGCTGCGCAACATTCTGAGAAACCGGGACAAGCTGACGATTCCAGAAGATCTTCCTGCCGCAGAACGCATCGCACTGATGCACTCCCATCCTGAATGGCTTGTGCAGCGCTGGATTGAACAATACGGAGAGCAGGAAGCTGAAGCGATGTGCAGGGCTAACAACGAGGCACCTCCGGTCAGTGTAAGGGTGAATACGACCATGATCTCGAGAAATAAGCTAATTCAAGAGATGCAGGAGGAAGGACTTGTCGTGGAGCCTTCTCTTCTCAGTGATGATGGGATTATCGTCAAGAGTGGGGGGAATATGGCTCTTACCGACTGGTATAAGGAAGGGATGCTCTCTGTACAGGATGAGAGCTCCATGCTTGTGGCCGGAGCGGTGGATCCGAAGCCAGGCATGACCGTTCTGGACTGCTGCGCTGCACCCGGAGGCAAGACCTCGCATATGGGTGAGAAGATGGAAGATCAAGGCCGTATTATTGCTAATGACATTCATCCTCACAAAGTAGAGCTTATTCATAGACAAGCGGAAAGGCTGGGGCTCGCCAGTATTGAGACCGTCTGCCATGATGCGCTTGATCTGGCTTCCAACTACAAGGAAGCTTCGTTTGACCGCATATTGCTCGATGCACCTTGCTCTGGATTTGGGGTTATTCGCAGAAAGCCGGACCTTAGGTGGACCAAATCCCCAGAGGATGTTGAAGCCATCAGTGCGCTGCAATATGAGCTGCTAAGCCGTGTATCCAAGCTGTTGAAGCCTGGAGGAACGCTTGTGTACAGTACTTGTACGACAGAGCATGCTGAGAATGGCGGTGTCGTAGAACGATTCTTGAAGGAGAACGATCAATTTGCCCCTGCAGGTCATCTGTCGCTGAGAGAAGAGCTGCGGCACTCTGCCATATTGGATGAGTACGGAATTCAAATTCTGCCTCACCAGTTTCATAGCGACGGATTTTACATTGCAAGATTGACAAGGGTAGAAACATCGTAAAAAAGTGGATCAATAACAAGACTGCCGCCAGTAACCGTCAGGTATTGGCGGCTTTTTGCAGTTGCCGGCATAAAGACCTGCATAGATGAATACTGAATTATGTGCTAAAATGGGTAGAATGAGAAATAATATGTCTATAGATCAATTGGAAAGAACAGGTGTGAATGAAATGACAAAGCCTTTTATATATGATTACACGCTCGAAGAGTTAGAGCAGTGGGCAGTCGAGAATGGGGAGCCGAAGTTTCGTGCTGCTCAAATCTACGATTGGGTTTATGTAAAGAGAGTGAATGATTTTTCAGAAATGACAAATCTCTCGAAAGCTTTACGCGAGAAGCTTGATGATCAGTTTCAATTCGTGACGCTTTCGGAAATTACGAAGTTTGAGTCCAAGGACGGTACTGTAAAGTTTCTGTTCGGACTGCATGATGACCACGCAATTGAGACGGTCATTATGAAGCATAACTATGGCAACAGTGTATGTGTGACGACACAGGTCGGCTGCAGAGTCGGCTGTACTTTTTGCGCCTCTACACTGGGCGGTTTGAAGCGGAACCTGACTGCTGGTGAGATTATTGCTCAAGTCGTGCGCTCCCAGCAAATACTGGATGAACGCAATGAACGTGTGAGCAGTATCGTAATTATGGGTACGGGTGAGCCATTTGAGAACTACGATGAGACGATGAAGTTCCTTAGAACGATGATTCACGAGAAAGGTCTGAATATTGGTCAGCGTCATATCACAGTGTCGACAAGCGGTATTGTTCCAAATATTTATAAATTTGCTGATGAGGACACCCAGATTAACCTGGCTATCTCCATCCATGCACCGAATGATAAGCTGCGTTCGAAGCTGATGCCTGTTAACCGCCGGTTCCCATTTGATGATGTAATGGAGTCCCTTCGCTATTACCAAGGCAAAACAGGACGACGTATTACATTCGAATATGCCTTGATCGGCGGCGTTAACGATCAGCCGGAGCATGCCGAAGAGCTTGCGGGTGTTCTGAAGGACATGCTGTGCCATGTCAATCTGATCCCGGTAAACTATGTGCCGGAGCGTAAATATATCAGAACGGCTCGCAAGGATATATTCCAGTTCCAGCGTATCCTCGCTGATCATGGAGTTAATGTAACAATCCGCAGAGAGCAGGGTCATGATATCGCAGCCGCTTGTGGTCAGCTGCGTGCGAAGCATATGGAGAAGCACAAGGAAGCTTGAGGTGAGGATATGACTGTGATGAATACAGTGCATGTGAGTCACGTAGGACGAGTTCGTTCGGTAAATGAAGATTCCGCCTGGATAAGGCATCTGGATCAGGGATATATATTAGGTATTGTCGCAGACGGTATGGGCGGACATCTTGCCGGGGATACAGCAAGCAGACTGGCTGTAGAAACGGTATCCGATGACCTCTCGGTGCTTGAGCCCGGTTTGTCAGAGGCATCGCTGAGTGCTGCGCTGAGCGATGCCATTCTGCACGCGAATGAAGTCATCTATCGTACAGCGGCTGGGGATGAGAAGCTGCACAACATGGGAACAACCGTCGTTGCGCTCCTTATGAGTAATGCTTCCGGCATTATTGGCCATATTGGCGACAGCCGTGCTTACAAAATAACAGGCGATAAGGTCGTCCAATTGACAGATGATCATACATTAGTTAATGAGCTGTACAAGAATGGTCAGATCAGTGAAGAAGAGACGCATGTACATCCGCTCAAAAATGTCGTTACCCGAGCGCTTGGAACGGATGAGGATGTGTCTGTGGATCTGTACCCTGTCATTCTGGAAGCCGGGGATGTAATTATGCTCTGCAGTGATGGCTTAAGCAACCTGGTCAGCAGTGTGCAGATGGCAACCGTGATCGGGCAATCGGATCTGCCTTTGTCTGAACGGGCAGACAGGCTGCTGCAGCTCGCACTCCTGGCCGGAGGGGACGATAATATTACGGTTGCTTTATTTGAAATGCCAGCGGGCCCTTTAAGTGTTGTTGAAGAGGGGGTTGAATCATGATCGGACATCAGCTGAGCGGACGTTATGAAGTGATTGAGCGCGTCGGCGGAGGCGGAATGGCCCTGGTATACAAAGCGCACGATATTTTGCTCGGACGTAATGTTGCTATCAAGGTGCTTCGTCAGCAATTCGTTCATGATGACGAGTTTATTCGTCGGTTTAGACGAGAAGCCCAATCGGCTGCATCCTTGTCTCATCCGAATGTAGTTAGTATCTATGATGTAGGTCAGGAAGAAGACATCCATTACATAGTGATGGAGTATATCGAAGGTCAGAACCTGAATGAAATTATAAAAGAACGTGCACCGCTTCAAGTCGATGAAGCTGTCAGAATTGCTGCACAGATTGCGGATGCACTGGATCATGCCCATCATAATCAAATTATTCACCGCGATATCAAGCCGCATAATATTTTGATTGGCAAAAATGGAAGGGTCAAAGTTACAGATTTCGGAATCGCTCGTGCAGTGACCTCGACGACGATTACGCAGACCGGCTCAGTCGTCGGCTCAGTGCATTATTTTTCTCCCGAGCACGCCAAGGGTGTTGTAACAGGTGAGAAATCCGACTTGTACTCACTTGGTATTGTTATCTATCAAATGCTGACCGGACAGCTTCCGTTTCTTGGAGAGAGTCCGATCAGTGTAGCGCTGAAGCATCTGCAGGAGGAATTCGAGGAGCCGAGTGCTGTTAATCCGCTGATTCCACAGAGTGTTGAGAATATTATTCTTAAATCAATGCGCAAAAATCCGAATGAGCGTTATCAGTCAGCGCTTGAAATGTTGACCGATCTGGAGACCTGTTTGCTGCCGGATCGCCTGAATGAGGAGAAGCTTGTATTCGATGATGAGTTCGATACAGATCAGACCCGTATCATTCCTGCGATCAAGCCGGAACCACGCGGGCCATCCTATACGGATGCACCTGAAATGGCTCCAGACGAAGCAGTGACAGACGGCAAATCCAAGAAGAAAAAATCCAAGAAGCGGGCAGCGTTTTGGGTCTCGTTGACACTGTTCATCCTGATTGCACTAGCCGGTGTTGTCTGGTATGTCGAGAGTGCGCTTGTTGTGCCTGAAGTAACCGTGCCCAGCGTTATTGATAAGACCGAGGAAGAAGCCAGAGCCTTGCTTGCTGAGCAAGGGATAGAGGTTAATCAGGTTCTCCAGGAATATAAAGAAGGTGTCGATCCGGGAATTGTCTACGAGCAGAGCAGGCCTGAAGGAGCTGTCGTGAAGAAAGGTTCGCTAATTGACCTTACTGTAAGTGTGGAGAAGCCGAAGGAAACCATGCCTGGGCTTACAGGTCGAAATTATGAAGATGCAGTTCAGGAATTGCTGGCACTTGGCATGAGTGAAGATCGAATCAAGAAAACGGAGGAATTCAGTGAAGAGTCCGTTAATGAAGTGATTGGACAATCGGTTACCGAAGGCCAGCCTTTTGACCCGGAGGTAGATACCATCACCCTGAGGGTAAGTAAAGGCCAGGAAATGGTCGAAATGCCTGATCTGATCAATAAAACTCGCGCAGAGGCAGAAGAGTTGATTCGAAAGAATAAACTGACTGTTGCACCGGTTAAAGAAGAGCCAAGCTTTGAAGTGGAGAAAGGCAGGGTTACCCAGCAATGGCCTTATGATGCTGGGGCTGCAGTTGTTCCGGGTGAAGAAATTACGATCTATGTAAGCACGGGGTATTCACCAGAGACGATCGAGTACAATTATCATATTTCGGTAGCTCCTCATGAAGAAGGCAAGAACAGCAAGATCCGTATCACGTTCACCGATGCCAGAGGAGAGAACCAAGAGCATGGTACGGAGACGATCAAGAAGACAGAAACGCTGACCGTACCGCTAGTTCTGGCTCCGAACAAGGATGGAGTGGTATCCGTTTATCGTGATGGACAGCTGATGGATACATTTGAAGTGAGATATTTTGATGCGAAGAACGGAACGGTTACCACACCGGAGATTGGACCAGCTGTTACTCCTGACAACAATTCGGGAGATGGTGAAGAAGGGTCGGGTCCGGATGAAGAGCCGAACCCAGAGGATCCGGGTAACGAGAGCAATGAAGGTAATAATGGCAATAATGGTAATGGTAATGATGAGGGCAATGAAAACAACGATAACAACGGCAATAACAGCAATGGCCGTGGAGACAATCAGAATGAAGATGAAGACGGTGAAGAGTGACCTGGCTACTGAAATTCAGCTGCATTCCTCATTCTAGGCGCCTTAGGGGCGCCTGTTCTTCATTAAGAATCAGAATTCAATTTTTTTCAAACCTAAAAGGGCGGTGAATTATGCTGGAGGGAGTTATTATCAAAGCGTTAAGCGGATATTATTACGTTAAACCTGCTCCAGGTCGCGGAACACCGGATACGAATGTATCTGCTGTTCAATGCAGAGCTAGAGGCGTTTTTAAGAAAAGAGGGATTACTCCTCTTGTAGGTGACTATGTAAAATATACGCTTACCGAAAACGGGGAAGGAACGGTTGAAGAAATTCTGCCGAGAGATACCGAGCTGATCCGCCCTCCTGTGGCCAATGCGCATCTCGCCGTATTGGTATTCTCGCTCAAGGAACCGGATATGAATGTTCAGCTGCTGGACAAGTTCCTGGTTCATATTGAACAGGCGGGTCTTCAAGCAGTGATCTGCCTTACAAAAATGGACCTTGCTGACGAATCTGATGATCGTTATGCGCAGCTTGTCCGTCTGTACGAGTCTATAGGGTATGAAGTCATCATTACCAGCTCTCGTCAAGGCACAGGAATGGATCGCTTGAAGCAGCGGCTGGCTGGAGAGATCAGCGTCTTCTCAGGTCAATCAGGTGTGGGCAAGTCCTCGCTTCTGAATGCACTGCTTCCAGGGCTGGAGCTTGAAACAGGTATTATAAGCATGAAGCTGGGCAGAGGTAAGCATACAACCCGGCACGTAGAGCTCATTCCACTGGATAATGGCGGGTTTGTTTCAGATACACCAGGCTTCAGTCAACTGGATTTTCTGGAGATTGGCGTAGAGGAGCTGAGCGATTGCTTCAGAGAATTCCGTGAATATGCCGGCGGCTGCAAATTTCGCGGCTGTACCCATACGCATGAGCCAGGCTGTCAAGTGATCAGAGCCAAGGAAGAAGGCGACATTGCCGAGAGCAGATACACACACTATGTGCAGTTCTTGGAGGAAATGAAAGATAAGAAACGGAGGTACTAAACATGTCAGTATTAATCGCACCATCTATCCTGTCCTCAGATTTCGCCCGTCTGGGCGCAGAAGTAGCCGAAGCAGAGGCTTCCGGCGCAGATTGGATCCATGTTGATGTCATGGATGGGCATTTCGTTCCGAACATTACGCTGGGAGCACCCATCGTACAGTCCCTCAAGCCGCATACCAGCTTGCTGCTGGATGTCCACTTGATGATTGAGAATCCTGAGAACTACATAGCCGACTTCGTTAAGGCAGGCGCAGGAATGATTACAGTTCATGCCGAGGCTTGTGTCCATCTGCACAGAGTCATTCATTTGATCAAAGAGCACGGCATCCTGGCTGGGGTAGCTATTAATCCAGGAACACCTGCCAGCGCGATCAGCGAAGTGCTCGGAGATGTTGATATGGTGCTTGTGATGACAGTCAATCCTGGCTTTGGGGGACAAGCCTTCATTCCGAGAACGATCCAGAAGATCAGACAAATCCGGAATGAGCTTAACGAATTGGGCCGTTCAAACGTTCATATTGAAGTAGATGGAGGCATTACGAAGGAGACAGCGCCTTTAGTCGTGGATGCAGGTGCTGACGTCCTCGTTGCAGGCAGCGCGGTGTTTGGCCGTACAGACCGTGCAGAGGCCATTAGAGAAATCCGGCATAGTATTGGGGGATAACGAACCAATGACACTTAAAGAAGCGCTATGGACTTCGCTTGCCAGTATGGTTACAGGAATACTGCTGGGCTCATTCACACTGCTGCCCTCTCCAATTAATGCAGTGGTATCCTTACTCGGTATTATCCTTGTTATATGGTTCTTTAAAAAGTTTGATAAAAAGTCAGTGAGAATATCATTTATCATATTCACTGTGCTTTATTTCATCCTTTTTATCTTCATTTTATCTGCTTATATTTTTATGACCAATCCTCCAGAAGGATTAAGTTAGTCTTAGTGGTATAGGCTGAACACATGCTGCATAAACATGGTTACATGAGCGCGATTCTCATGTAGCCTTTTTTTCGTTTGCATCGTTGCAGTTAGGGATAAGCGGAGTAGAAGGAAAGGCTTCTGGCACGATAAAAGGTGGAGCGCATGAGGATGATGGGAGGGTGAACTATGAAATTTTACACATTTAAGCTTCCAAAGTTTTTGGGGGGTTTTGTAAAAGCGATCCTTAACACGTTCCAGAAAAGCTAACAGGTTCAAAAAGGGGTTTCCATAGCGTCTAGTAACGTAAAAAAGGCTGCAGTTGAAGGATCGCAGGCGAACATACGGGTATGAAAAAAGCACCTATGTCATATAATGGCAAGGTGCTTTTTGCTTTGTATTCAAAATCAACTATACGCGAGTAACTTTACCGGCTTTCAGAGCACGAGTGCTAACATAAACGCGTTTTGGTTTACCGTCCACCAGAATGCGGACTTTTTGAACGTTTACGCCCCAGGAACGGCGGTTACGGTTGTTAGCGTGAGACACGTGGTTACCGCTACCAGGTTTCTTACCTGTCACATAACATTTGCGAGACATAGATTACACCTCCTATTCTGAAAGTAACCGTTATCCGCAAGGTCAATGGTTGTAATCAATCCAATATACCTGCATAAAACAATACTCAAATATAATATCATATAGGAAAAAGCTTAGTCAATAAAAACAAAAACTTTATTTATTTCTATACTTGATTATAGTACAATGATGTATAGTCCATAATACTGCGGAAGAAAGCCGCTGCCCGTCTGATGACGGGAACAACGGATGTTAAGTGCATGCTTAGTCTTTAGTACTGGTAGTGTACTTATGCATCATGCTAGGAAGGGGAATTCTCACTTGAGTAAACGTTCTTTAAATGGAACAGATTTTAACGCAATGGTGTTGGCCGGTGCGGATCAATTGCAGAAGCATGCTGAACACGTCAATTCCCTTAATGTATTTCCTGTCCCAGACGGTGATACAGGAACGAATATGAATTTGACGATGAGTGCCGGTGTGGCCGAATTAAAAAGAAACAGTGCAAGCTCCATTGGCAGCTGTGCAGGTATTTTATCGAAAGGCCTGCTTATGGGCGCACGCGGAAACTCCGGCGTTATTCTATCGCAGTTGTTCCGGGGCTTTAGCCGTTACGCTGCCCCATATGAGGAGCTGAATACTCTTCAGTTTGCTGCTGCTCTGCAAAGCGGTGTGGATACAGCTTACAAGGCAGTAGTTAAACCCGTAGAAGGTACGATTCTTACTGTCGCAAAGGAAGCTGCGAAGCATGCCGGTTATTATGCGAGACGGACCAATGACATTACGGAACTCATGAGCGAAGTGCTTAAAAAAGCAAACGAAACTCTTGCCTTGACCCCTGAGATGCTGCCTGTACTTAAGCAGGTTGGTGTTGTAGATTCAGGTGGTAAAGGTCTTGTATATATTTATGAAGGCTTTATGGAGTACCTGCTGAACACAGAGGGGAAAACCGTTTCTACACCAGTGAAGGAAGCGACTCCAGCGCCTGTAATGCCGCCTGCTGCACCGAAGACTCCGATTTCTCCTGAAATGCCGATTTCGGCACAAGCAAGACTTGAGACAGAGGATATTGAATTCTTGTATGATATGGAATTTTTTATCAATCGGCAGCTCGGAGATGCAGGCGGAACAAATTTTGATGAGGAAGATTTCAGGAAAGCGCTGTCAGTAAATGGAGATTCGATTATTATCATTTCTGATGATGAAGTCATCAAGGTTCATGTCCATTCGAAGCAGCCTGGAGACGTGCTGAATCTGGCACTTCGCTATGGCGAAATTACCCAGATCCATATTCTGAACATGCGTGAGCAGCATCGTGATCTGCTGACTGCCGGAATGGATATCGCGCCAGCACCTGAATTGTTTGCAGATATTCCGCCTGAACAAGAGGCAGCACCTGAGCCGTCGATTCCTCCAGCGGATGAGCTTGCCCCATTTGGTTTTATCTCGGTTGCATCCGGTGAGGGAATATCTGAAGTGTTCAAGAGTCTCGGGATAGATATTGTATTGTCCGGTGGACAAACGATGAATCCGAGTACAGAGGATTTTGTAAAGGCGATTCATTCCATTGATGCGAAGCACGTCTTTATCCTTCCAAACAACTCGAACATTGTGCTGGCGGCCAAGCAGGCCCGAGATCTGCTGGAAGGCGAGCGTGAGGTAACTGTTGTTCCGAGCAAGACAATTCCGCAAGGGATTTCAGCTGCATTCGCGTTCCAGGAGGATGAAAGTGCAGAAGTAAACGAGTCGAATATGCTTGAAGCCATTGCCCATGTCCGTTCGGGACAAGTGACTTATGCAGTGAGAGATACTACATTTGATGATCTTGAGATTACAGCTGGCCATTTCATCGGGATTCATGACTCCAAGATTGTGGCTACCGAAGAAGGACTTCTGGATACATGCGAGCAACTGCTTCGTAAGATGATTGTAAGCGGTGATGAAGTTATCACAATCCTTGCAGGTGAAGAAGCGAAAGAGACGGAAACGGACCGCCTCGCGTCATGGCTTGCTGCTGAATATCCTAATGCGGAAGTGGAAGTGCATCAGGGAGGACAGCCTGTCTACTCTTATCTGTTCGCTGTAGAAGCCTGAAATTAGATAAGGAGGCCAGCGCTTCATGAGCAAAGTATTTATTGTGACGGATAGTACTGCTGATATTCCAGATCAGGTGGTGGATCAGTACGGAATTAAGATCGTACCCCTGCGTGTCGTGTTTAGTGAACAGGAGTCCTATCTCGACGGAATTGAACTGAGTGCATCCAAGTTCTATGAGAAGCTTGGGGAAGTTAAGGCTCTGCCAACGACTTCCCAGCCATCTCCGATTGAATTTATGAATGTATACAAGGAACTGAATGAGGCCCATCCGGGCTGTCAGATCGTTTCTATACATTTATCTTCAGGAATGAGCGGTACGTACCAGTCCGCTGTGCTTGGCAAATCCATGCTTGAAGACGAGAGTGACGCGGATATTACCGTCATTGACTCGAAGTCGGCCAGCTATGGATACGGGCTGCTTGTGGTGCATGCTGCCCGGCTTGCCTCTGAAGGGAAGAACGCGGCGGAGATAACTGAAGCGGTCCTTACGCTTCATAAGGAACGCAAGCTCTATTTTCTAGTTGATACACTGGAATATTTGCAAAAAGGCGGACGTATTGGCAAAGCCTCTGCGATTCTTGGTACACTGCTGAACATTAAGCCAGTCCTCTCTATTGATGAAGAAGGCGTGATTTATGCCGTTGAGAAGGTAAGAGGGCAGAAGAAGGCAATGGAACGCATCGTCCAAATGTTCGAGAGTGATTTTGCCGGGAAACGAATCAATATAGCTGTCGGTCATACCGGCAATCCGTCATCGGCAGAAACCTTCGTGGAGCTGATGAAGACACGGTTTGAGCTGAACGAGGTGGTGTATCCGAACATCGGCGCGGTCATTGGAAGTCATGTCGGTTTCGGGACTATCGCGATCTTTGTGTGGCCGGCTTAAGATATGAGGGATGCTTTATGTTGTTAGAAGAAACATCGGTGAAGCAGGTCAGCGGCGTGAGTGCTCTTAAGGAAGGAGAGCTTCACGCCTTTGGCATTTATACGATCAAGGATTTGCTTGAATATTTTCCTTTTCGTTATGAGGATTACCGTCTCAAATCACTGACTGAGGTGAAGGACGGGGACCGGGTGACGGTTCAAGCCAAAATTATGGGTGTGCCTGTACTTCAACGATATGGTAAGAAATCAAGATTGACCTGCAGAATGATGGCAGAGGATTTTATGTTTACGGCGACTTGGTTTAACCGGCATTTCTTGAAGGACCAGCTGACGCCGAACCGGGAGATTACGCTTACCGGCAAATGGGATCAAAAGCGGATGCAAATGACGGTATCGGAGTCAGAATTCCCTGATAAGGGGGCCGTGCGCTCGGGCTCCGTTCAGCCTGTCTATTCTGTGGGGGGGAAGATTACGCAGAACTGGATGCGCAAGACGATTAACCAGGCGCTGCTTCAGTATGGAGAGATCGTGCCTGAACTGCTTCCGGAGGAGCTGCTGAGGAAGTACAAGCTGATGCCCCGGAAAAAGGCGATTGCCCTGATTCATCAGCCAGGTGATCCTCAGCTGGGACAAGAAGCTCGTCGTCGCATGGTGTTTGAGGAGCTTTTTTTGTTTCAGTTAAAGATGCAGGCTTTTCGGGCCATCAATCGTGGGAAAACGGACGGAGTCGTACATACCGCTTCCAATGCAACGATCCGCGAGTTTGTGCGCAGCCTGCCTTTTGAGCTGACAGATGCCCAGAAGAGGGTAGAGCTTGAAATTTTGCAGGACATGCGCTCCCCTCACTGTATGAACCGGCTGCTTCAAGGGGATGTGGGCTCAGGCAAAACTGTCATTGCTGCTATTGCACTGTATGCGGCTGTTCGTTCCGGATTCCAGGGTGCCTTGATGGTGCCGACCGAAATTTTGGCAGAGCAGCATATGCGCTCCCTGGAGAAGCTGTTCACTCCATTTGGGATCGAGGTTGCTCTGCTGACAGGTAGTACACCAGGGAAGAAGCGAAAAGAAATTCTGTCTGGACTGCAAATGGGAATGATTGATGTTGTCGTTGGCACCCATGCCTTGATTCAGGAGGATGTGTACTTCAGAAATATCGGACTTGTCGTTACAGATGAGCAGCACCGGTTTGGTGTCAATCAGCGAAGTGTTCTCAGACGTAAAGGCTATAACCCGGATGTGCTGACCATGACGGCAACCCCGATTCCGCGAACGCTGGCTATTACGGCGTTTGGGGATATTGATGTCTCTACCATTTCCGAGCGGCCGAAGGGCCGGATTCCGATCTCGACGTATTGGGTCAAGCATGACATGATGGATCGGGTCATCGGCTTTATTACCCGGGAGCTGGATCTGGGACGCCAGGCATATCTGATCTGCCCGCTTATTGAGGAATCGGACAAGCTGGATGTTCAGAATGCCATAGATTTGCATGTGGCTATGCAGCAGGCGCTTCCCCAATACAGGGTGGGTCTTCTGCACGGCCGGATGACTCCATCCGAGAAAGACGAAGCGATGAAGCTGTTTTATGAAAATGAAACACAGCTGCTGGTATCCACGACGGTTGTGGAAGTTGGCGTCGATGTTCCGAATGCCACATTGATGATCATTATGGATGCAGAGCGCTTCGGCTTATCCCAGCTGCACCAGCTTCGTGGGCGGGTCGGTCGGGGCGCCCATGCCTCCTATTGTATTCTGATTGCCGATCCGAAATCGGAGGTAGGCCAAGAACGAATGAAGGTCATGACCGAGACGGAGGACGGTTTTGAAGTGTCCAGACGTGACCTGGATCTTCGTGGTCCGGGTGACTTTTTCGGTACGAAGCAAAGCGGGCTGCCCGATTTCAAGCTGGCAGATATGGTCAGTGATTTTGAAGTGCTTGAAATGGCCAGAGATGATGCAACCTCGCTTGTTGGTAATGAGGCGTTCTGGACTTCGCCAGCCTATGCACCGCTGCGCGATTATTTACAGCGGGAGCAGATCTTCCAGGGCGAAGTAATGGATTAGCATAAAAAATAAGGTCAAGTGGACGAGCTGCCCCGGCATATAGTAGTGGAGGACTACGATATAGGCGGGGAGGTGCGATGTTCTGTTGAGCTATCAAAAATATGGGATTAGTCCACAGCTGGTGGAACGGGTGAAGACCAAAATGAAGAACCCGGTGATGAAGGAAAAAGTTAAAGTGCTGATTGACGGCGTGACCAAGGCCGATTTGCAAAATAGTGCGAAAGTCAGACGGTTGGTCAAATCATCTGCAGCCATTCTGAATGAAAAATTTACTTCCGCAGATGAAGATAAGCTCGTTAAATTCGTAATTGATCAAAAAATTGATCCGAACAATACCCTGCATCTCATCAAGCTGTGGGGAATGTTTCGTTAAAAGTAAGGGACCTCGCGATGTCTGCGAGGTCCCTTGCTTATTGAGAGTATAACGAAACGAACGATTTTTATTATTAATTACCTGGTTCTATAGTGCTGGTCCTACGCCAAAGGATGTGTTAATTCAACACTGTCATTCGCGACCCGATTCACGGCACGTGATACGGGATAAGCCTCCATCTCTTCCTCCGGATAAGGACGCAGAAGCGGAAGGAGCTCTTCTGGCTGCTGCACGGTGCGATCCAGCCACAGCTGCTCCTTGCCAGGAGAGAGAATGACCGGCATCCGATCATGTATACGGCTCATAAGCGTATTTGGGCTTGTGGTCAGAATCGTACAGGTGCTGACACGCTGCCCTTCAGGATCCATCCATGTATCATACAGCCCGGCAAAGCTGAACAAGCCCGTCCGGGGGATGATGCGATAAGGTGTTTTGGTTCCATCCTCCTCTTTCAGCCACTCGTAAAAGCCATCGGCGGGAATAAGGCATCGCTTGCGAAGAAACGATTCCCGAAATGCAGGCTTATCCAGCACGGTTTCACTGCGCGCATTAATCATTCGGCTCCCTATGCTGAGGTCCTTGGCCCAATGAGGAACGAGTCCCCATCTCAGTGTTCCGGCACGTCGCTGTGATCCATCATGAATGACAGCCATAATTTGCTGTGTCGGCGCAATATTATAATGAGGCCTGTAATCAATATAATCCGGAATCTCCTCCAGCATATAGCGGAGCATCAATTCTTCAAGTGATATTCCAAGCGTAAATCGTCCGCACATTCATGAAGCCCTCCTCTATTTTCAAGCAGCCAGCGCTGTCTATCCATCGTCCCTATCTCCTGGTCAAAGGGTCTTAGGTATCCACTGACTAGGCATCCTGACTAAGGGATTACGAATAAAGTATAACGCATTTAACGGCCAGAGCGAACTTCGATAATATGCCGCATTCGAATGTCATGAAGCGTACCTTCTTCATCCTGAAGGCGGATTGAGCGTGAAGCCTGATCGAATTTGACCACGATGCCGCTCATCAGTATATCTTCCCACTCGTCAAACAGGACAAGGGTTATCTCTGTATACAGCATAAGAGACTCAGCAAGCAAACGCGACATTTCTTCAGCTGCTTGAGAATCCAGCTGAGGGCGAGCCTTGGGTGCGAGTCTTTGCTGATGCGTAACATAGGCCTCCCGGTGCTCAGGAAGCATCATACGTGAGGATTCAAACAATCCATTGCGTTCTAACTTTTTACTCATCGGTAATGACCTCCAATTTTACGAGAACGATCATGTGCCTGCCCGGCCTTTTGCAGAGAGGAAGCACGCATAATAGCGGTGTCTCCAAATCTTCGTTTAATCTCATCAGTTGCCTTCTCCAGCTCCCGCTTCTGTTCACGCTCATCAAACCATGTCAGCTGATATTCTGTATCAGGTACAAGGTCGGTTAGTGATACGCCGATCCGCCGTACAGGCTCACCATCCCAGTGACGCAGGAAGAGCGTCTTGGCTGCTTCATAGACCTCATCGGTAATGTGAGTAGGCTCTTCAATCTTCATCTGGCGGGAGAAGCCGGTCGGTTTATCAAAATCGATGCCCCGGCAGCCTACAGATACAACACTTCCCATGAGACTTTTCTCCCGGGAACGTCTGGCTACAAGCTCACATAGTTCGAGCAGCACAACCTGAATTTCTGACCAGGTCGTATAGTCTCTTGGCAGCGTCATTTGATGTCCGATACCTTTTTGCTGCTGGTGGAAGGTGCTGGGCATGACGGGCGATTGATCCACGCCGTTTGCAATGCGCCACAGCACCTCTCCGTTAACTCCCCAGCGGTCACGGAGTCTCGGCAGCGGGGTTCGGGCTAAATCGCCGATCGTATGAATCCCCATCTTGTAAAAATGGCGTGACATCCGAGAGCCGACCATAAACATGTCCCGAATGGGCATCGGCCACAGCGTATCTGCAATTTGTTCTTTGGGAAGAACATAGATGCCGTTTTTATTTTTTTTGGCAAAAAGATCACAGGCCATCTTGCTCACAACCTTAGTATCGCTGATGCCTAGTCGTACATATACGCCGGTTTCCTGCATGATCTGCTGCTGAATACGGAGAGCAATGTCCTCAGGACTGCCGAACAAGCCGAGGCTGCCGGTAACATCAAGGAACTGCTCATCAATACTATAGGGCTCAACGAGATCGGTATAGGACTGGAGAATATCCGTAATATGGAGAGAGACACGAATATATTCTGACATCCGGGGCCGAACCACCACAACATCCGGACATTTCGCAAGCGCATCGGACAGGCGTTCTGCCGTTGTAATTCCGTAGGACTTCGCAATAGGGCAGGCAGCCAGTATAATGCCGGAACGCCGGGCAGGGTCACCTGCTACGACAAGCGGCCGGTTTGCATACTCGGGATGGGCCGATTTCTCCACGCTCGCATAAAAGGATTGGCAGTCTGCCAGCATAATAACGCGTTTCATTCGTTCCATAACGCAGGCCTCCTCTCCATTTGGGATTAAATTGAACCAAGGAACGTCACGGTTATAGCAGAGTTGAGATTAAACGGAACACATGTTCTTATTTTAATAGGATAACGGAGAAATATACATACAGCAACCGGAATTTTTTTGAAAACGTATGAAAGTTCAAAAGTTTGTCAAAAAGAACAGCGAATTAGGAAAATAGACTTGGATTTTTACATAACATGTCAGTTATTTGAGACCTTTGAGTTATGAAAAGGCATACAAAAATGGGAATGTAAATTAATATTAAATACGACCCAGGCCTATACAGGACTCACGTCCTTTTTTGCTAAAAACGAAAAAAATCGAAAATGCTGTTATATCAAGCTTTTTCGCTATTTTGTTATCGGACTATTGTATCAATTTTGTAATAACTATGGGTAAAAATGTAAAAACATAAGTAACTTTGGGTAGGGATATGCGTTAAACTATAGGAGGACAGCGCAAACCGATTCCTGAAATCACTCTTTTGCAGTAGTGAGATGGAGCCGATCGGCGTAGTAACCACAGGCGTTCAGAGGATTCTTCACTGCGGACAGCAAAGGGGCAGGGCTCATAAATAGGCTGGGACATAGGCTGGGGTGCAGGTAGAGAGGGAAGTACAAGGAGGAAAAGGCAAGGTCTTAGGCAGACAGCAAGCAAAATGGGCAATAGTATCCATCTCCATCTTTCCTTCCATTAGCCTAGTTACAAAAGTGAAACCATGACGATATAGTTATTTATGAACCGTGCAGGTGTCACGGGCTGGATTTAAGAGAAACGCATTCGAGCGCTTATCTTAAAAAGTAAGCAAAAAATTTTAAGGCAGTTGAACGATCAGCATGAGATTCATGTTTTGATACGGAGAAATCAACATTTTAGAGAGATGGAGCGAAACAAAAGCCATGAGCAAACGAAAAAGAAAACGTCTTGCCCTATGGATTTTGGCAGGCGTCCTGCTAATCGGCGGGGGAGGAGGGCTTGGCTATTTTCTGCTTAAACCAGCTCAGCTCACCTATGCTGCTGAAGATGGGACGAGCATGAAATTCCGGACGGAGGGCGATCGTTTCCTGCAGTACACCCAAGAGGGCGTGTGGGAGGAGATGTTCGTCAAGGGAGTTAATCTGGGCTCTACCAAGCCGGGGTACTATCCGGGGGAATTTCCGCTGGACAAAGAGGACTACTTAAAGTGGTTCGAACAGATTGAGGAAATGGGTGCAAACGTCATTCGTGTGTATACCGTTCATCAGCCTGTATTTTATTCCGCACTTGTTGAATACAACAGGGGGAAAGAGCATCCGCTATATTTCATCCAAGGCATTTGGTCACCTGAGGAACAGCTTATCGAGCAGCAGGATGCATTTGCGGAAGGCATTCAGGAGAAGTTCAAGTCAGAGATTGAGAAGGCCGTTGCAGCAGTATACGGTGATGCCGATATCCCTCCAGTACAAGGAGAGTCGAGCGGAAAGTATACGGCCAATGTTGGACAATATTTGATGGCATGGCATTTAGGCACCGAGTGGGACCCGCATATGGTGGATAACACCAATAAGCAGTATAAGGATCATCCTCGTTATGTCGGGAATTATTTTGCCGGTACAGAGGATGCAACGCCGTTTGAGAACTGGCTTGCGGAGCTGCTTGATCATGTAGCGAGCGAAGAACAGCAATATGGCTGGGAGCATCCGATGACCTTTACGAACTGGGTGACAACCGACGTGCTTTCTCATCCAGGTGAGCCGCTGTTCGAAGAGGATCTGGTTAGTGTGGATGCCAGACACATTGAGCCGCTGGATTGGCAGGGTGGATATTTTGCAGCATACCATGTGTACCCGTACTACCCTGATTTCTTCCGTACCGATGAAACACTTCAGACCATTAAGGATGACAATGGGGAGTACAACACCTACAAAGCCTACTTGCAAAAGCTTAAATCCGAGTATACCGATATGCCTGTAATGATTACAGAATACGGTGTTCCGGCTTCCTTGGGAATATCCCACTATGGATTAGGCGGAAAGGATCAGGGAGGACACAATGAGCAGGAGCAGGGCGAGATCAATGTATCCCTCACCAAGGACATATATGACGAAGGATATGCAGGAGCGATCCTCTTCATGTGGCAGGATGAATGGTTTAAGAAAACGTGGAATACGATGCCGCTTGAGATTCCTGCAGATCGAAGATCGTTCTGGCTGAACGTGCTGACAAACGAGAAGATGTTTGGCGTGCTCGCAATGGAAGCCGGGAAGCAGAATCAGTTATTTATGGATGGAAGCCTCGACGATTGGAGCTCACTTGCCGAAGGAGAGGTCAAGCAGTGGCAGGGAAAGGTTGAGGGCATCGAAAGCATGAAGATGACTCATGATGAAGCTTACGTATATATCGGAATTACGCTGGATGAGGCTTTTGATCCGGATAAGACAAAGCTCAGCATTGGAACAGACACATTAGCAGGAGGTAATCAGCCTGCTGAGGAGCTGCCTGGCAAAAAGATGGAAGGCGGAGATCTAGAAACGGTCATTACTGTCGGCAAGGATGAGGAATCAGCGGTTAACATCGCGAAAAGCTATGATTTCAATCAGCGGATGTACGGGCCTGAAGGATATTGGATGCTTGAGGAACAGCCGGCGGACACGCCTTCCTTTGTGCCATGGAAACTAGCCATCAGTCTGATGATGTCACCGCCGGATACCAAATTTGCTCATCCTTACATGGATGAAGTGATAGGTAAACTGAATAGAGGAAGCTCGGACCCTGCGTCCGAGGACTTTGATTCACTTACATTGTGGCAGTATGAAGGCCGAGAAATTGAACTGCGCATTCCGTGGATGCTGCTTGGGTTTGGTGATCCGAGCTCGCATCAGGTGATTGATTACAGTCCGGTAGGCGAGGAGCGTGCCTTCAAGACCGTTACTACAGAAGGAATAAGATTTATCCCTTGGCTTACAGAGAGAGAGACAGGGGCAGTATCCTGGCCGGGAGGCTCAGAGGAGAGTCTTGATCTGACGACGATGACTCCATACACATGGAATTCGTGGGAAGCTGTCCAGTACAGTGAGCGCCTCAAAGAGAGCTACTACTCGATGCAGAAGGCATTCATGGATATTACGGAGCAGGAACGATAAAGGAGGACACATACTCATGTTTTCAAACATAGCCCTAGCGTACGCGTTCTTGTACCTGTGCGCAGGACTGATCGTGGCAGGTATCATCATTTTATTCGCGTTAAAAAATTCACACAATTCAAAGCTTAGAAAAAAAGAACTGTACGCAAAGAAGCATCAGGATTACTTCGTATACGTTCAAGCTAATCTGACAGGCAGCGAACCCATCCGGCTTCCGATTGGCAAGCTTACCAAGCTTGAGAGGGAAGTCATTATGGACAAGTGTATTGCATGGATCGACCAGCTGAAGGGAGAGCATGCAGACAAGCTGCGTGATCTTACGCGGGAGACCGGCTTCGTAGATGAGCAATTGAAGCTGCTGAACAGCTCTTGGACAGGTACGGCTATACAGGCTGCTTACCGGCTGGGCGGTATGCGAAGCACCGAAGCGGCAGAGCCGATTCTAGAGCTGTTAAAAGAAGAGAAGAAAGTCAACTACGCTATTATCTACGCCCGGGCGGCAGCAAGATGTGCAGAGCGTCCGGCGCAGCTGAAGGAAATGCTGGGTTATCTGCTCAGTAAAGGCAAGCCTATACATCGCATGGCCGCAGATATTCTGATGGAGACAAGTCTTGAATCAAGCAAGCTGTTATATGAATTACTGGAATCTGACGATCCGGATTTCGTCAAAGTTGGTATTGTCGCAATGTCTGGACATGCTATTCCGGAAGTGATGCCGGCAGTAACACAGCTGTTTGGCTCCAAGGATCTGCATATCCGTTCTGAAGCGGTTAAGCTGTACCTCAGTACGAATCCCGTGCTTAAGGAACGGAATATCGTAGAGTGGATGGGAGATCCTGTGGCAGAAGTCAGAGCCGAAATGGCCAAGACGTTAGGGGCAGGCCATCAAGCCGGCAGCATTCCTCTCCTCAAAAATGCACTTGGAGATGAGGACTGGCTCGTTAGACATAACAGTGCGAACAGCCTGATGCAGCTTGGTGAGGAAGGCTTCGAGGCGCTGTGCGAGACAGCCTTGAAGGGAACTGGAGTCGCCAAGGATACGGCACTGGAATATGCAGAACGTGCCATAGAAGCGGCGAATGAGCATGAAGAGATCGAGAAGATGATGACCTTCAACAAGAAAAGGCTGATCTACAATCGTTACTTCGGCACCGCGCCGCAAGCAAATGCAAACCGGATGTCCGGCGTGATTGGAGGAGATTTCACTGCTTAGAGATATTTTGCTGGGTTACGGCACAATCATTATATATTACGTCGTGTTTGTTACTGTCTTGTATTTTGGTATTCTTTGTTTCTCATACAAGGATATATGGTCCATCCGGCGCAGGTCCGAGTTTTCAAGCTTTAAGAGCCTTGCAGGATCAGACGTGGTGCCTCCGGTATCGCTGCTGGTGCCGGCTTACAATGAAGAGCTGACCATTATCGAGAATGTAAAATGCTTGATGACCTTAAATTATCCTACTTATGAAGTTATCGTCATCAACGATGGATCTAGCGACAGAACCGTTCAGGTGCTTGTCAAAGAGTTTGGTCTTACAGAAATTAAAAATCCAAGCTTCCGCGGCACCATTAACGTCGAGCCGATCCGCGGGGTATATCACAATCCGGAATATCCGTTCCTGTACCTGATTGATAAAGAGAACGGAGGCAAAGCGGATTCACTTAACGCCGGAATTAACTTCTCGCATTATCCGCTGATTTCTTCCATTGATGCAGATTCCCTGCTGGAGAAGGATGCACTGATTCGCATGGCCCGCATGTACCTGGAGAATCCGGAAGAGACTGTGGCCATCGGCGGCGATGTAAGAATCGCGAACGGCTGCAAGATCGAGAACGGTGCAGTCAAGGAAGTGTCACTGCCTAGGAAGATGTGGCCGATGTTTCAATCGATTGAGTATTTAAAAGCTTTTCTTGGAGGACGGATTGGCTGGAGTCAGTTAAACGGACTCATTATCGTATCGGGAGCCTTCGGTTTATTCAGCAAAGAGGCGGTTATCGCTGTCGGCGGATACCGGGGGGGTTATCCTGGGGAAGACATGAACATTATTATTAAGCTGCATCGTTACATGCTGGAGAACAAGATTAAATATCGGGTTGCTTTTTGCCCTGAAGCGGTATGCTGGACTCAAGCACCTGACACGTACAAGATCATTTCCAACCAGCGCAAGCGCTGGGGCCGCGGTAACTTAAAAAATATGATTGAGAACGGCAATATGATGTTTAGACCAAAGTATAAGACCATGGGTCTGCTGACGATGCCTTATAACATATTTTTTGAAGCGTTGAATCCTTATTTCCGTATTACGGGGCTGCTTGCTCTAGCGGGTTATGTAGCCTTGGATATGACAGCTTGGCCTGTACTTGTTATCTTCGGGCTGCTGAACTTCCTTAGCGGATATCTTCTCAGTGTAGCTGCGCTGATCCTAGAGGAGATTGCTTTCCGCCGTTATCCGAAGCCAGCTGATCTTGTAAAAATGTTAACCTTCTCGGCCTTGAAATTCGTAGGATATCACCAGCTTGGCGTGCTGTGGAGAGTACAAGGGCATATCCAATATATGCAGAACAACAACTCCTGGGGCGCGATGACAAGACAGAGCTGGGAAGAGCCGAAAGTGGAAGAGGCCGCGTGAATATCTCAGTATTAACAGATGAAAGGGAGGAATAACTTTGGCAAATACGGTCACGCTTGAGCGTCAAATGACGGTGAATGTGTACGACATTCTAGAGGAGCAGCTAAAAGGAATGGGGAGCAGGCCCAGTGGTGTCGTGTTTGTACATTGCAAGAATATGGAGCAGCAGCCGGAGGCTGAAGTGAATGAAGCTCTAGAGCGTACTTGCGAAACAGAATTTCAGCTATGGAAGGACAGCAAGACGAGCACAATCGCTGTGTTTCTTCCTGGCTTGACACTGAACGCTACGCATTACCAGGCACTGCTCATCAAGCAGGAGCTCTTGGAGCGTCTCGGTGAGGCGGATCCGCGGCTGACGATGGCCGGCTTCCCTGAGATGGGCAGCCCAAGCAGGCATATGCTCAAAAATATGGCAGAGTCAGCGAAGCTTAGTCAAAGCACTGACATTCAGCTGTATACCAAGAATGAGACGATGACAGCACCGGGGAAAATTCTGATCGTTGATTATGACGAGACGACACGCGAGTTTTTGAGAATACGACTGTCTATGCAAGGCTATGAAACCTTTGAAGCGGTCGACGGTCTCTCCGCTATAGAACTGGCTAAGAAGATTAACCCGGATTTGATCTTGACCGAGCTTAATTTGTACGGCGTAAGCGGACTGTCGTTTATCCATCAGATTCAGAGCCTCGAGCTGCAGATACAGCCTAAGGTCATCGTGCTGACAGATCAGCGGGTTGAAGACACGATCAGCAAGTGCTTCGAAAAAGGAGTAGACGACTATGTTACCAAGCCGTACTCTCCGGTTGAGCTGGATGCGCGCATTCGCCGCTGCTTCCAAAGTAATGCAGTTTCTTAATTAGGCAACTCAGATTCAACATATAGATTATAAATTCCATCTGGAGGGTGAAGTACTGTGACAGAGCAATTCCATACTTTAATGAATGCGATTGAGAACAAGAAAGCGGTGCTTGGTGTAGTAGGATTAGGTTATGTTGGGCTGCCGCTGGCCGTAGAAATGGTAAAACAGGGTTTTACCGTTATCGGTATTGATTTGGACCCATCCAAAGTGGAACGAATTTATCAAGGGGATTCCTACATCCATGACATTACTTCCGAGGATCTGAAGACCGTAATGCAAAGCGGACGCTTTCAACCAACAACAGACTACAGCATGCTTCGCGTTATCGATGCACTGAGCATTTGTGTCCCAACGCCGCTTAGCGAGAATCAGGATCCGGATACATCTTATATCGAGACTGTTGTAGATAATATTAAGCAGCATATGAAGAAGGGCATGCTGATTACACTAGAGAGCACAACTTATCCAGGTACAACCGAAGAGCTGATTGAGCAGGAGCTTGAGGCAATTGGTCATAAAGTAGGTGAGGACTACTTCCTGTGCTTCTCGCCGGAACGCGTCGACCCGTCCAACGGAAGGTTTACGACATTCAACACACCTAAGGTGATCGGCGGCACAACGGAGGAATGTCTGAAGCTGGGTGTTGCCCTGTACAGCAAATATGTACAGACCGTAGTTCCTGTCTCCAATCCGAAGGTAGCTGAAATGTCCAAGCTGCTGGAAAATACATTCCGCAGTGTAAACATTGCTTTTGTAAACGAGATGGCGATGATGTGTGACCGCATGGGCATCGACATTTGGGAAGTCATTGATGCGGCTGCAACGAAGCCGTTTGGATTTATGCCATTCTACCCGGGTCCTGGAATCGGTGGCCACTGCATTCCGCTTGATCCGATGTACCTGTCCTGGAAAGCGAAGGGCTTCCGATTCTATAGTCAATTCATTGAGCTTGCTCAAAATACAAATGATAATATGCCTTACTATGTAACGAACAAGACAGCGACGATCTTGAACGAGTATGCCAAGTCGGTCCGCAAATCAAATATCTTGCTGCTCGGTATGGCTTATAAGCCGAATATTGCCGATCTACGCGAATCACCTGGACTTGAAGTGTACGAGCTGTTCAAGGAAGCAGGAGCGAATGTTGAGTACTACGATCCGTATGCAGACACATTCCGTGACAAGCATGGTTCTACCGTATACAGCGTGAAATACGATCCGGAGAAGTTCAAATCATACGACTGCATCGTGCTGATTACGAACCATAAGAATCTGGAATATGACGTTATTGCATCCCTTGGCGTGCCGGTACTGGATACTCGTAATGCGTTCAAGGATTATCCGCTGCCTCACATTTATAAAATTGGCCATTCCGTACAACATCCGGTGACACAGCAGGAAGAAGCGGTACTCGCATAAAACCATCCATGATTAGAGGAGGAAAAGCATGGAATGCATATCCTGCATGGGTAAAATGGAGCCTCATGATTGTCATCGTTGTAGTTTTACTCATTCTGTATTTCATGCTGAAGTCACCGGTCATGGATGAGAAAAAAGCAACCTGGCTCTGGGATGCCTCACTTATTGAGCAGCATACGGAGGAGATCGTGCAATTCCTGAAAGAACAGGAGGTGGACACGGTCTTCCTCCAGACGCAGCAAGAAGTAAGTGATGAGGCTTATCGGTCATTCAACCGTTCAGCGCATGCTGCTGATATTACGGTTCATGCGCTGAACGGACATGCAGACTGGGCTTATGCGGAGAAGCGAAGTGAAGGAACGGCATGGATTGAATGGGTGAAGACCTACAATGGGAATGCAGCCCCTGAAGAGAAGTTCGACGGTGTTCAATTCGATGTTGAGCCCTACCAGCTGAGAAGATGGGAACGGGAGGAAGCAGCCGTCATTGCCGAATGGAGCGAGAACATGGAGGAATGGAGCCGGGAAGGTGCAGAAGCCGGGTTATACATGAGTGCTGCTGTACCGTTCTGGCTTGACTCCAGGGAAGCTCCTGATGGCAGCGGCACGTTCAGCCGCTGGGTGATTGACCGGTTCGATGCCATCGCCATTATGGCTTACAGGGACAGCGGAGAGCAGATGTATGAGCTGTCCAAGGAGGAGCTTGCGGAGGCGGACGAGCTGGATAAGAAGGTGTGGATCGGCGCAGAGCTCGGCCATACCGACGAAGGCGAGCATTTAACCTTTTTCCGTAAGCCGGTAACGAACATGGAATCGGAGATCGAAATTGCCGGCAAGCTGGGCACGACCCATCGTTCCTTCGCAGGACTTGCGATCCATCATTATGAGGCATGGTACCAAAAGGTAACAGGGGATTTAACCTTTGCACAAAAAAACGAGTAGCCAAGGAGAACAGTAGCTATGAGGCTGACTGTTCTCCTTTTTATATTAAATAAAGGTTGACAGTTTGGCAGAATCCATTATAAATAGTTTGATGGGTTATTTAGCATGAACTGAAGATATAAACTGGAGAAGGATGGGAAGAATCTATCCTAAGACCGGCGAAGCAAGATCTTTAGTTCAAGTGGATGTTGATTCATTCAAATACATAGATAGGGAGCAGAACCTTACAATGAGTAATTTAGAAGTATTGCGTAATCCGAAGCAGCGCAAGCTGCTGTTCAGCGCAGGGCTCAGCTGGATGTTCGATGCAATGGAAGTCGGCATGATGTCCTTTATCGTTGCGGCACTGGCCAAAGAGTGGCTGCTTACGCCGGGTGAAGTTGGACTCGTATCGAGCTCCACCTCCATCGGCATGGCGGTAGGTGCATTGCTGGCAGGAACGATGGCAGATAAGTATGGACGTAAGGCGGTCCTCATGTGGACACTGCTTATTTTCTCTGTAGCAAGCGGAATTTCGGCACTGGCTACAGGTTACGTGTTTCTATGCATTATCCGGTTCATTGCCGGGGTCGGACTTGGTGGAGAGCTTCCTGTAGCCTCTACGCTCGTATCGGAGTCTGTACCGGCCAAAGAGCGGGGACGAGCCGTTGTGCTGCTGGAGAGCTTCTGGGCAGCGGGATGGATTCTATCTGCGCTGATCTCCTTTTTCGTTATTCCCGAATACGGATGGCAAGTGGCTTTTCTGATCGGGGCGCTGCCTGCCCTATATGCACTCTACTTGCGAAGAGCCATCGAGGATTCACCTCGGCTTGAGAACAAGCAGGAGCTGCGTAAAGTTCCGTTTCGCGAGAAATTTGCATCGGTGTGGTCCACTGAGCATCGCAAGACGACGCTGATGCTATGGATTCTATGGTTTACAGTGGTGTTCTCTTACTATGGGATGTTCCTGTGGCTGCCAAGCATTATGCAGATCAAGGGCTTTGAGCTGGTCAAGAGCTTTCAGTATGTGCTGATTATGACATTGGCCCAGCTTCCGGGATATTTCACAGCAGCGTACTTCATCGAGAGGTTCGGCCGCAAGTTTGTTCTCGTTGTATATTTGGTAATGACTGCGATAAGTGCGCTGTGGTTCGGTAATGCGGAAACAGAAGTCAGCCTGATTCTGGCAGGGATGTCATTATCATTCTTTAACCTTGGAGCCTGGGGAGGAATGTACGCCTATACACCGGAGCTGTATCCCCTTAAGGCGCGTTCTACAGGTGTCGGTCTTTCAGCCTCAATCGGTCGGGTCGGGGGGATCCTTGCACCGCTGCTCGTAGGACTATTGGTGCAAAAAGGGGTCGCTGTGGAATCCATCTTCGTATTGTTTTTCGTTACCGTGCTAATAGGAGCAGCGGCGGTTCTTATCCTTGGCCGAGAGACTAAAGGGCTTGAGCTCGAAGATTAGGACCATTGTCAGATATGACAAATTTGTAACCTGTGATATAGTGTAGTTCGTAGGTGAACGTTTGTGTTCCGCCTTTTCAAGTAATGAAGTCAGTCGTCCTTGATGATACAGACTAACATGAATGAAACTGGAGGATATCTGATCTTAATGAAGAAGAAAATAACAACTCTATTAATAACATGTGCCTGTGCACTTTCCGTGCTGGGCTCAGCGGCATCAGCAGATGCGGCGACACTGCGCCTTGGCAGTCAAAGTGCAGAGGTCGTGGAAGTACAAGAAAGACTGCATAGCAAAAATTATTTTACGGCTGGAATCAGCGGTTACTATGGTAACCATACGAAAGCTGCCGTCAAGTCATTCCAGCGAGCTTACGGATTAAGTGTGGATGGTGTTGTCGGTCCTAATACGAAGTCCAAGCTTGAGGCTGTTGCTCCAATCAATAACAAGGTGCTTCGGCATTTGGCAGGAATTATACAGGATGAGGCTGGCGGTGAATCCTTGACAGGTAAGATTGCGGTGGGTGCCGTTATTCTGAACCGGGTTCAGAGCAATGCTTTTCCGGACTCCATAACCAACGTCATATTCCAGAAGAATCAATTTACGCCGGCAATGGACGGTAAGCTCAGCAGTCCAACGGCTGCATCCTATGAGGCTGCCCGCAGGGCGCTGACGGGCTATGATCCCTCCAAGGGTGCTCTGTATTTCTATAACCCTAAGACAGCATCCTCGTCGTGGATTAAATCCCGGCCTGTGACGCAAACACTTGGGAATCATGTATTTACGAAATAGCGGATGGATCCAATTCGCTTCTGTATAAAATGCAACAGTTTACTGTAAAGATGGAGATTGTACTGTAATTGGAAAAAGAATGATCCGCTGAAGGATATCATTAGTACTCGATATTGGTAGCTTTCAGCGGATTAATCATAATATATCTGCACTGACATATAGGCAGTGACATCATCGCTATATGAGGCGATTTGTATCCAAATATATCTAAATATACACTTATCTATATTTATAGATACATTCAATTGAATGCAGAACTATGACAGGTGTTGCTTCGGCGACACATTCAAACACAACTGGAGGAATGACATCAATGAGAAAACTGACAAAACGACTAATGATCTGTGCTGCGCTTCTGGGAGCGTATGGAACGGTTGCTGCACCGGCAGGTGCAAGTGCTGCGGTAATGCAGCAGGGAATTCAGAGTGCTGATGTGCTGGACTTGCAGGAAAGACTAAGCAGTATCGGATTTATGAATGCAGGGTCAACAGGATATTACGGTAAGGCAACGGAGCAGGCCGTTCGCTCCTTCCAAAAGCAATTTGGACTCAAGATTGACGGAATCGCAGGGCCAGAGACGATCAGCGTGCTTAAGAAAAAAGCACCGATTAACCAAACCTCACTGAATCAACTAGCCAAGGCCATCCATGGCGAGGCCCGGGGAGAATCCTTTGAAGGTCAAGTAGCGGTCGGAGCAGTGATCTTAAACCGGGTTCAATCGGATGCATTCCCGGACTCCATCACAGAGGTCATTCTGCAGCCAAGACAGTTTACCGCCGTAGATGACGGCCAATACAATTTGGCTCCTGATGAGACTGCGATCAAGGCGGCAAAGAGTGCGCTCAATGGCTGGGATCCGTCAGGTGGAGCTCTGTACTACTATAACCCTGAGATCGCAACCTCCGAATGGAGCAAGGAACGTCCAGCGATCAAGCAGATCGGTAATCATCTGTTTACGAACTAATCCAATATCATATATAAAAAGAAGCTGCCACAAAATTACTGTGGCAGCTTCTTTGCTATAGGTATCAATACAGAGCATACATAATGAACCCCTTTGCAGGCAAGCAGCAAAGGGGTTTTAATTATATACATTTCATTTTATAGAACTCTTTTTGCACCGACGTATTTAGGACCCCAATAGGTATTGTCCAGGCTGTCGATTTTTACACCGGAGGAACTGGTCGCTGAAATAAAATTATTGTTTCCTACATAGATACCGACATGAGAGATCGAGCTTCCTGTTGTCTTGAAGAAGACCAGATCGCCTTGCTGCAGGTTTCCTTTGGATACAGATGAGCCTTGGTTATATTGGGTAGCTGCTGTACGCGGCAGGGATACTCCGTATTTATCGAATACATATTTAACCAGACCAGAGCAGTCGAACCCGCTTGTGGTTGAACCGCCGTAAACATAAGGAACGCCGATGTGATTCATCGCTTCATTTACAATGCTGGTGCCTTTGACATGGTCGTTTGGAATAAGTGCAGGGCTGTATGTTTTACCGGTTGTGCTAATCATGGCCAGCATAAGATCCTTTTTCCAAGTTACGTCATAGCCCATGGCTTCTGATACAAAACGAATGGGTACATATGTACGGTCATTTCGGATGAACACTTGCGTGCCAAGACTTACTTTGCTGCTATTGACCATCGCAGTCGTCTGGTTGGTTTGAATACGAATGGTTGTACCGCCCTTGGACAGCTTGACCACCGTTTCTTTTCCGCTCTTAAATACTTTAATCGTATAGTTCATTTCGTCAGCAAGCATGCGGACCGGCACTTGTGTACTGTAATTCTGATCCAGGAATGGCTCCGCATCTGGGAAATCGATCAGATTACTGTTCACTTGAATATTTACCGTATTGGTACTGGATGAGGATGCATCTGCTTGTCCATTACCCATGATTAACCCAGCTGCGAGCAGGGATGAGAACAACATATATTTACCAAACTTCTTCATTCTGAAAATTTCCTCCAATTGCCTCCGAGGTTAGTTGTCGGGTTCGAGTAGAAGGTACTCTAGCATTTCTTAACTGCTGCATTCACCCCAAATGTTGTAAATCGTCCCCCGTACTATTCTGATAGATTCGGCACACTTTTTTAATATGAATTAACTGTAATTAATATATAATAAATTAAGGTTAAAAAGTATCAAAAATGTTACCTTTGTTTTACTTTTTGTACACCAATTACTGGAATAAAACATAGAAAGAACCGGATTTTTTCGAATAATTTCCGCTAAGTCGGGTAATAAATTGTCATTGATTTGAAACAGGTATCCATTAAAGTAACAATATTGTAACTAAATAAATTGTTTTCGGGACCCATTTTATATCCATATATTGTAATAATTCCAAAAACGAAAATATATTAATAAATTGAGCACCAAAAAACCCTTCGTTAAAATCAACTAAGGGTTTGGTTTGAACTATTATTTATGCTGCATACACTGATTTCACTGATTTCCTGCCGCTGCATTGGAGTGGTTCTGTTTATATATATATACAATGCTAATTCTTTTTTCTGCGTCCTGTCAGAAGCAGCAGCAGGAACGACATAAGTACGATCGCAATCGTCCAGGCCCAGGCCATGACCGTATTCCCGCTGTCCACAGCAATGTATATGGCAGTAGGGACGGTTTGAGTTTTTCCTGGAATATTGCCTGCAAGCATCAGCGTTGCGCCGAACTCACCAAGCGCTCGTGCAAATCCGAGAATATAAGCAGAAATAACAGAAGGCCAGATGAGTGGAAGTGTAATATACCGGAATACCTGCCATTCATTCGCACCGATCGAGCGTCCGGAAGCTTCAAGCTCGGAATCAATGGACGTAAATCCGACCTTCATCGTCTGATACACCAGTGGAAACGAGACGACAACGGCGGCGATGACACAGGCTGTCCATGAGAATACGACAGGTGCGGCAAAGATGGCCTCAATCCATGCTCCGATCCAGCTATTTCTCCCCAGCAGGACGAGCAGCAGAAAGCCTACAACCGTGGGTGGAAGGACCATTGGCAGCATAAACGCTGTTTCTAGCAGCAGCTTTCCTTTGAACTTGCTCTTGGACATCCATCTTGCAGTAAGCCCGCCCATCACAATCGTGATAACACTGGACAATAGGGCAACCAGTAAGGATAAGCGCACAGGAGCCCAGAAGTCATGCCAGTCAAATGAAGCTGACATCATTCAGGCACCGAGAACCCGTATTTAGTAAATACAGCTTGGGCTTCAGAAGACTGTAAAAAGTCATAAACCGCTTTTGCCGCTTCGGGATGCGCACTGTCCAATACCACACCTACAGGGTATGTAATTGCTGTGTAGCTTGAGGGATCGACAGTGTGCACGATCTTCACTTTGCTGGAAGTAAGTGCATCTGTTTTGTATACAAATCCGGCATCGGCATTCCCGGTTTCGACATACTGTAATACTTGCCGCACATCCTTGGCCTGAACTATTTTGGGTTGGAGCTGTTCATATAAGCCAAGCGAAGTAAGCGCCTCTTGTGCATAGCTTCCTGCAGGTACACTTTCAGGTATGCCGAGGGCAACAATCTTGATATCTTCAGCAGTGAGATCCTGCTCAGAGGACATAGGCAGCTCGTTGCTGCTGGATGTAATCAGTACGATCTCGTTGGTTAACAGCGTAGTCGTATTTTCTGTATCCATGAGCCCCTTATCTATAAGGGCCTGCATATTTTTCTCAGCTGCTGACAAAAACAGATCAGCCGGTGCCCCTTGCTCAATCTGCTGCTGAAGAGAGCCGGAGCCGCCAAAGTTGAAGCTGAGCTTTATACCAGGATGAGCTGTCTCAAAGCGAGGCTGTAGTTCCTCCAGTACATCAGTTAAGCTTGCAGCCGCTGAGATCGTCAGCTCTGTGCGTTCAGATGAAGGAGTCGAGGATGCGCTGCTGTCCGAATTGTTATGGTCTGCTGAAGGGTTTGGTGAAGAAGCATTGGGTGATGCACAGGCAGATATGAATACCAGAGCTAGAAGGAAGAAAGAAATCATACTAAGCTTCGTTTGTTTTAACATAATCTCCATCCAATCGATATATTTGATTATAATTAGATATAATTAAATATATTATATTGGTTCTTTGAACAATTACAATACGAGGGTAAGAAAAGAGTATGGTACAATCAATAGCATTAATCATTTGTTATTGCATACCTGACAAGAGGGGTGGTAGATGTGACTGATATTTCCTATACAACCGAGGAAATCGCCCAGCTACTAAAAATATCAAAATTAACGGTGTACGATCTGATTAAGAAGGGGCAGCTTACAGCCTATCGTGTAGGTAAGCAGATGCGGGTCGACCACTCTGATCTTGAGGCGTACAAGCAGCGCTCCAAAGGGGTTGGTCAATATTCTAGTGAGGAGACAAGATCTTTAACTCCGGTGATCGATGCTCCTGCGAATCCACCAGCTGTTCAGGTGACGACTCAGGGAGTAAGGCAAGTGGTGATTACAGGACAAGATATGAGCCTCGATATTTTGGTGCGGCATATAGAGAAGCGCTCGCCTGGCATCAGGCCGCTTAGATCCTACGTAGGCAGCCTGGACAGCTTAATTTCCATGTATCAGGGACATTCCGATATTGTCAGCACCCATCTACTGGACGGAGATACCGGAGAATACAACATTCCTTATATTCGCAAATTGCTGATCGGCTGCTCTTATAAAGTTGTGAATTTGATGAGCAGACGAGCAGGACTATACGTTCAGCCTGGCAATCCTCATGAACTGCATGAGTGGAAGGATCTGGCCAAGCCGGGAATTCGTATGGTGAACCGGGAGCGGGGTGCAGGAGCACGGGTGCTGCTTGAGGAACAGCTTCGTATGCATGGGATCGCTGCCCGAGAGCTAATGGGCTATTATGACGAGGAATCCAATCATTTGGCTGTGGCCGGAAGGGTCGCTTCCAAACAGGCAGATGTCGGAGTAGGCATCGAGAAAGCGGCAACGATTGTGCAAGGGGTGGAATTCATTCCGCTGACGATAGAGAGATATGACCTTGTGTTAATAAACAAGCCCGAGAATGAAGTGCTTATCCGAACTGTTCTGGATATATTGCGTTCCGAGTCCTTTATCCGGGAGCTGGGTTCAATATCGGGATATAATCTATCCCGGACAGGGGAAGTGCTGTTTGAGGCTTGAAATCTGTGAATATATGTAAGAAGGAGCCGAACGCTTGTCGGCTCCTTCTTGCATGTTTGTAGTAACAATTAACGTGCTCCAATATTTGTACCGCTTGGTGTCCCGGCTCCGATCAAATCACTGCCTGAAGCCAGTTTCAAGAAATTGCCCAATACCGGATTTCCGTTTGCGTCACGAGCAACTGCGGGAACAAGAGACTGAAAATCTTCACTGCTGGCGAGCAGCCCCTTCGTATTGACGCTTTTTTTGTTTTTCCACCACACGTTGCTGGATGCTACGTCTGTTCCGCTCGTCTTATCGCTTGCTCCTCCGGCAAAGGATAAATTGTTTGTGAAGATATGCGTACCCTCATCAAATGCAAAATTACTCTGTCCGTTGCTCCAGGATGTATTGTTCTTGAAGTTAATGGAGCCGGGATTGCTGTTAAAAGTAAAGCCGTGCTTCTTGTTTTGGAAAGCAATGCTGTTAACCACCGTATGATTCACCCCGATATCCTCTCCACCCAGCTTAAATCCGTTGCCGTCACTGCTCGTAGTAGACGTTCCGTCCGAGGTTTGACCGTTCTTGTAGGCAATGCTGTTGCGAATCGTTACCGTCCCAATCGGGCCTGTATCATCCTTCGTATAGAGATCCCAGCCATCATCGACATTATAAGCCGCTATACATCCATCAAATACGTTGCCGGGGCCGACCGTAAGCTTAGCAGCAAAGCCGTCAGCATCTTCGCCATTATCAGGGTCGTAATTGTCATGTGAATATGAATTAATAACTTCATTATAAGCGGGCCATTCGCTGTATCCTGCAGTGGACGCATAGCGGCCAAGCTGAATTCCAGTATCTCGGTTATGATGCGCTTCTATATTTTCAATACGGTTATAGTTACCGGCTATATACAGTCCGTTATCACCTGCGCCTTTAATTTCCAAACCTTTCACAAGCCAGTAACTGCCAAACAGCTGCAAACCGCGATTGGTCGAGGCAAAGGATTGGGCTGAAAAGTCAAGGACAGGCTTCTCATTTCCGTAGGCAGCCAGTGTTTTTCTTGCCGTGGCAGAATTGCCGCTGTTATTTCGATCAATTGTAATGGTAGAGGGATAGCTGTAAGTACCGCCGCGCATATAAATTGTGTAGCCTGCTTCAATTTGCGTGAGTGCATGTTCAAGGGTTGTCGGACTTTGGAGTGTCCCGGGATTGCTTGCAGAACCGTTAGGAGCTACATATAAATTCCCGGCAGCTGTGAGAGCCTGTGTATTTTGAGGTCCAGCCTCGGCAATCATTACAGCAGAAGTACTCTCAGCAGATAAACTCGTTAGGGGAAGTAAGGGAAGGGCAAGAGACAGGCTGATTCCGGATACAAGCGTTCGGAAGGCGACAGACTTCCGTTTTGTTTTGTAGTCAAGCAGATTCAATTTCGTCACTACGATTCCTCCTAAAATTTGATATAGATTGGCACCCGTGGTTTGGTAACGGTTGCAATCTGAATCATACGTGATATGGAGGGGTACAGGAATAATCATCTTCACTGCTCATGAGGAATGGAGGTTATATCGGAGACGAGCGGCTCCATCGTTACAGAGCTCACATCATCATAATCATTGCATCAGATGTTATGTCTTGTTCTATCAGCACACATCAAACTCAACAGGCCAAATAATGGAGCCGCGAGGGATGCTACCCTCCTCAAAGGCAGTGAAATGATGATGCAGCTTGGAGTGATGAGGACCCTCTAATATTTTGACCATATATTCGGCGTAAGTGCTGATGTTAACATCAAAGGTTGTACCAAACCGTTCGAGTAAATAGGAGGTTGCTGGTAACGGCAAAGATAAGTGAGAAGCCGTAAGCGGGTTTAACTTTTGTTTGAAGTAATTTGCAATGAGGAGCAGGGAATGACTGTCCTGTGCCACAATGAAGCTGATTTTCTCCGGGTCTGTGCTGGAGTATCTAATATATCCGCTAAGTTTCTCATCAATTAATAAGGCAGTGCTGATCGTACCTGCACCGGGGCTGATCCAATCCTGAATAGATGAACCTGGAATAAGTGCCAGCGGAGAGGAGGCATGCAGATGCTCCCACATCAGTGAGAAAGACGGAATATCTCCCAGCTCAATACGGCGTTCCCTTACTACGGCAATACGATCGGTATAGATGCTCTCCAAAGGAATGTGGACCTGTTCGTCCATCCATGCCTTTCCTTGATATCCGAAGCGAACGTAGTAATGGGGATGACCCAGTACAACGGATAAGGCAAAGTTTTTATGTAAGGCACGATGATGGCCCGCTTCGATTAATGCAGATCCGATACCTTGTTTTTGATAATTAGGATGAACTGCTAGTGGAGACAGAATCAGACCTTGGTAGGTGCTGCCCTGGATACGTATAGGCTGGGGGGTGAATAAAATGTGGCCGATAATCTGCCCATCCAGCTCGCAAACGAGAGACAGCTCCGGATCAAAAGTGCTCCGTGCTCGCAGTATATTGACAAGAACGGCCTCACCCATTCCGTAGCTGTAAGAGAAGGTGAGAGCATGCAGTTCTGTAATGGCATAATAGTCGGATGGATACTCTTGGCGGATGGTCCAATTCATTCGTTCATAGCGCCCCATTTCTATATACTATGCGTACCTGGTTACTTTTTGAGCATAGCTTAAGCAAGCTGCTTCATTTTAATGCATCTAATCAACAATAAAAAAGAATTGCTATCATCTTGGATTTATGAGATAATTGATGTTTGCCTGAATTGGTATTTAGATATCATGGCGTGGATTTACCTTATAAGAAAAATGTTAATGTGGGGGAGTAACCGTGGAGCGATATCCTTTCTCCTATAATCCGACCGAGCCTTTCGTGAAGCAAGTGGGCGATTGGGTGGCGGATGTATTTTATGATATGTTGCCCGAGCATGGTTTTGAAGTGCGGGATGAACAGATTTATATGGCGTATCAGCTGGAAAGAGCCTATGCCGACAAGAAGACGATATTTGCAGAAGCAGGTGTCGGTACGGGGAAGACGCTCGTGTATTTGCTGTATGCGGTGAACTATGCCCGTTATACCCGTAAACCAGCTGTAATTGCTTGTGCGGACGAATCGTTAATTGAGCAGCTCGTCAAGCCGGAAGGCGATATTGCCAAGCTTGCACGCTACTTGGGATTGAACATTGACGCAAGACTGGGGAAATCCCCGGATCAATATATTTGTCTTAAAAAGATGGACGGCGCCCGCCTTAAGGATGAGGATGCCGGTGTAATTGAAGAGGTATATGACAGTCTGCCGGACTTCGTCCATTCGCCTGGAACGCTGCAGACCTTCTCGCCCTATGGGGACAGGAAGGAATATCCCCATCTAAACGATGAGCAGTGGGACAAGATCAGCTGGGATTCTTTCCAGGATTGTTTTGTGTGCGACAAAAGGCATCGCTGCGGGATGACCCTCTCGAGAGATCATTACCGTAAGTCCACCGATCTCATCATTTGTTCTCACGATTATTATATGGAGCATGTCTGGACGTATGAAGGGAGAAAGAGGGAAGGTCAGCTTCCGCTGCTTCCTGAGCACAGCTCTGTCGTGTTTGACGAAGGCCATCTGCTGGAATCTGCTGCACAGCATGCGCTCAGCTATAAGCTGAAGCACACCGCTTTTGAAGAGATGATTACAAGGCTTCTGGATGGAGAAATACGTGAAACGCTCGCTGAGCGGGTAGAGGATGCCATTGACCAAAGTAAAGTGGTATTCAGCTTGGTTCAAGAGCTCAGTACTACCATTCCGGGATCAGATCGAAAAAGAGTGGGTGTTAATGAGGCTTTGCTCATACAGTTAAATCACTGGAATGATACGCTTGAGGCGATTGACGAGGAGCTGGTGTTCGAAAGCGGCCTGCACACACTCAATGAATATAAGCTTCGAATTGTGGAGGTGCACCTTGAGATGATTCAAACTGCTCTCCAGCTGTTCAGACAGCCTGGCAGCTATATTTGCTGGGCAGAAGAGAGCGAGGATGGCGACGTAACGCTAGCTGTTATGCCGCAAAAGGTCAAAGAAGTGCTGGAGCAGCGAGTATTCGGGCTGAATATGCCGATCGTATTCTCCTCTGCAACACTATCCGTAGGACAGTCTTTTGATTATGTCGCTGATAGTCTTGGTATTACCGATTATTTATCGTTCTCCGTGAATTCACCATATAATTATGCCGATCAGATGAGACTGATTGTACCTGAAGAGCTCTGCGAGGCGGGAGAGCTTCGAAGTGAGGTTCTCTTTGCCAAAAAGCTGGCGAGTGCCGCCAAGCTGCTCGCACACTCCGAAGGACGAGCCCTTCTTCTGTTCACTACAATGGAAGAGCTGCGAAGATTCAAGCAGGCTGCAGCCCAGCACCCTTATTTCGCTTCCTATAAGATGCTGTTCGAAGGGGACAGAGAGATCAGCAGCCTAATTGCAGACTTCCAGAACAATGAGGAAACGGTACTCTGTGCAACGAGCTTGTGGGAAGGACTGGACGTACCGGGACCCTCCTTATCCAACGTCATGATCTGGTCACTTCCGTATCCGCCGGAAGATCCGGTATTTATGGCCAAGAGGGAGGCAGCAGAGTCCAGCTATGAGGAAGTGGACATGCCTTATATGCTTCTTAGACTGCGGCAAGGGCTCGGGCGATTGATTCGTTCGTCGTCGGATCAGGGAATTGCCGCTGTGCTTGATCCTGAGATTGTCGCAGATTCGAAGGTCAGAGAACGGGTGGAAGCTGTGCTTCCTCAAGGAGCAGTACTCAGAGTGGAGAAGATATAGCTGCTGAACCACAAACCATTGGCTTGATTTAAATTGAAACGATTAATATAGATAATAAATAAAGGTCAGTGATCTGATTCTTGTAAGTCTCTTGCAGACTTCACGAAGGAGCAGTTACTGACCTTTTTTATACAGGATGTATAGGCTTCCTACTTATCAAAAAAACCTGTGCTGAGGTAGCGTTCGCCTGTATCCGGAGCGATACAGAGCACTTTGTGACCAGCTCCCAGCTGCTTGGCGATCTGCAGCCCGGCCCACACCGATGCGCCGGAAGACGGACCGAGCAGAAGTCCTTCCTCAGCGGCCAGTCGCCGCATGATATCTAGAGCATCCTCGTCCGTTACTTGAATAATCTCATCCCACACATGGGTGTTGACGATGGAAGGAATAAACCCGGGGCTCGTCCCGACCAGTTTATGAGGGCCAGGCTCACCGCCGGACAATACGGGGGACCCCGCAGGTTCAACTGCATAGATCCGAATGTCTGAAATCTGACGGCGGAGCTCTTCACCGGTTCCTGTAATGGTTCCGCCGGTTCCCGAAGTCGCTACAAAAGCATCTAATTTCCCATCCATCTGGGTCATGATTTCGAGTGCTGTTGTCGTTCGGTGAGCATCCGGATTGGCTTGATTCTCAAATTGCTGCGGGATGAAGCTCCCCGGTATGGCTTCTTTAAGCTCCAGCGCTTTTTGAATCGCTCCGGGCATACGCTCGGCAGCAGGAGTGAGTACAACCTCTGCGCCGTACGCCTTGAGTATGTTAATTCGTTCTTTGCTCATGTTATCAGGCATGACTAGAATTGCTTTATACCCTTTGGCTGCGGCGTTCATAGCCAGACCGATGCCTGTGTTTCCGCTGGTAGGCTCTATAATGGTTGCGCCAGGCTGAAGAAGGCCGCGGAGTTCCGCCTGTCTGATCAGATTGGCTGCCGCACGGTCCTTCACACTGCCGCTGGGATTGAAGTATTCGAGCTTGACGTATACATCAGCATGATCGGCTTTCGGTAGACGATTCAGCCTGACGACCGGAGTGTTACCGATCAATTCGGTTACATTGTTTACAACGAGGCGCTTGCCTGATTTCGGCACGGCAGAATGATTTTGATCATGCATGTGAAAGTCCCCTTTAGTTAATACCCTATTATTTCAGTAGGAATATATATCTTCTAATATCATACGAACAGAAAGACAGCTCCGTCAAGACAGCTCCGTCAAGACAGCTCCGTCAAGACAGCTCCGTCAAGACAGCTCCGTCAAGACAGCTCCGTCAAGACAGCTCCGTCAGGTCAATGCCCAGCCGTTCGCTCATTTCCTTCATGACTTCGGTCTTGCAGAAGGTCCACAGTAAATATAGGCGCCGGTGATATCCCCGGCACAGGTAGCGCATTTCAAATCCTTCCCTCAGCTTGTTCTCCTCGTAAATGCGGATCCCGCCTCTACGCATCTGTATCCGGATATCCGTCAAATTTCGGGTTACATCCATCTGGATGCGGGTTAAATGATGGACATACAGCTGAGGCATATGCAAAGAAACATGCTGTATGGTATGAATGTCCTGTTCAAGCACATCCAGCATGAGAATGTGCATCATATATTTTTTGACCAGCAAATGATCTGCTTCACTGGGGACCGGGGCGGTGGATGATGTAGACATCCCGTTCACTTCCTTACTGATATGTAGTTGAATCCGTTTCATACTATTCTTTGAATTATATTTACAGAACATATGTTCCTGTAATATTATATTCAATATAAGATCTGTTTATGCGGTCTGACAAGTGGAAATTGCATACATACGGATGGGGAGAGGGGTTTGATGAAGCGATGATTCATCATCTAGAGATCTATGTCTCTGATTTGGAGAGAAGCACTGAATTCTGGGGATGGCTTCTAACGGAGCTGGGATATGAGCAGTATCAGAAATGGGAGAAGGGAATAAGCTGGAGATTTGGAGCGGCTTATCTTGTATTTGTACAGGCCGAGGACCGATTTCTTGATGTCCCGTATCACAGATGCAGAGTAGGGCTTAATCATCTTGCTTTTCACGCCGAATCAAGAGCGCAGGTCGATTCGCTTACCCGTCAGATGAGGGATAGAGGAGTTCCGATCTTGTACGAGAATCTTCACCCTTATGCGGGAGGAGAGCAGTATTACGCTGTATATTTTGAAGATCCTGACCGAATTAAGGTAGAGCTTACAGCACCATCGGAGAATACATACAGCTAATTGACAATGGATAAGAGAAAGGCAGCATCGATCAATGATGATCAATGCTGCCTGGATTAATCGGTTTTATGCCATATATTGCGGTTTATCGTAGAGTGCGTCCTTCTCTAATATGACCTTGTACGGGCGTTCCTTGCCTTTCAAGGAAGGGCCAAGCGTGACAATGGGCACCTCGGGCTTCTTGAAACTGTTGCCGCTGTCACCTTCCGGTACAGATCCGGTTGTTTCGCGGGCGGCACTCAGACGTACCTTTGGGGCTCCTCTTTTTTTGGTGAGCCTCTGTCTGATTGGTTTCATCCCAACTCTCCTCCTAACAGGTCGTGAATAGCACTAAATAATTGACGATTATCGCGGTCAATTTGCTGGAATAGATCATCACCTGCCTCGAGGTGTCCAACAAGATGCACGGTAAATACATAACCACTTGCTACAGGATAGCACAGCATATACTCTTTCTCAAGATAATCATCGTACAGATTCACCTTAATTTTGTTCTCCTTGTACGCATCAACGACAAGAATTCGACTGGGATCATCCGGCGTTTTGCCATCATTGATATTCATAGGATAACGCCTCCCGATCTCACCGACATTTCCGGCTACCTGCTCAATATATCCGGATAGAGACACCCGGTGCACCGTGGTACCGCGTACGAGAAAGTGCGGCCGAGATACAAAGGCTGTTCTTAGTGTATCGCTCATACGATGGAGCATTTGATCATCGATTTTGCGGGAACGCAGCAGTTCACGAAAGAAACGAAGCAGCTTCAGGAGCTGAATGCGTTTATTCTCTTCCTCCTGCTTTACTTTATTCACTTTCTCTGTTAAATACATATCCGACCAAGGGCCTAATCTTTCCATCATGTCTGCAATTTTGTGACAGGCTACCGATACAGCGGGTGCCCAGTTGCTATCTGAACGAATCTCATAAGTCAGGGAACCTAGACCAAGAAGATCGCTGGGCATTCGCATGCCTTCGATATCCTTACTGCTATCCAGCTCGTTAACATGCTCAGGTAATATAAAGAATATGCGTCCTCTTCCCAATCGGCTCATAAAAAGACCCATTTCAAACAGGGTATTGTCCCGTACCGTGGCGTACATTTTTCCTCGAATACTGGTGATGTCATCCGGGTGGAAAATAAAAATGGCGAAATCACTGCTTCGAACCTGCTTCTCCAGATCCTCCATCGTATAGCTGCTAGGGTTAAAAACGCCGGCATACCATGGAGTGACTTCAGCAGCATACCTTAAATTCTCATGTACAGCTGCGGCAATAGGCTTCGCTTCAAGGGAACATCCGATGAACGCTCTAGGCTTTATCGTCTTCATAGTCCGCTCCGCCTCGCTTACGGGATATGTTTTTTAAGATCTTTTTCTATATTATACCATTTACCCGAATTTGACGAACCGAAAAGCATCACATTCTGAAGAAAGAGACGTAAGAACTAGAAGTATGAGACTTAAGACGATATTATGATTATTAATAGTCTATTCGCCGTTACATGAAGTGGACATGATGCATGTAATAAAGTGAGTATAAATTACCAAGCAGGCACCGTTTCTGGTATGTTATAATTAGTTTAATCATATATTAAAGAACTGACTCTATGCACGAATATATGATTACTAACAGAAAGGATCTGGATACCATGAGTCCCCGAAGGATGAAGCCCCAAAGGACAATTTGGAAACGAAACGATTCCTCGTATACGTAGCTTCCCTTACGCGATTAGTAAAAGTCACTAGTTAAATGACCAACTATGCGTAGGGAGAGGTAAGCCAAATGAATATTCGAAGGATGAACTCCTCTCAGCTTTCCTTACGCATTAGTTTCGGTCTGTTTCTGACCAAACTACAAACAATGCGAGGGAATCTGTATGAGGACAAAGCAAAAACTTCTGTTTTGGAATAAGACGGCTGTAACATCACAAGAACAACCTGTTTCATTCGAAAACAGAAAAAGGACGGCTGTAAGTGAGGCCGTACGATCAATGTTTAATTTGAATGAGCTCAAAAGTATCGGATTGATGCTTTTTGGGACGATGCTGATGGCGTTTGCTTTTTATCACATCAACTATGTGAATCATTTGTCGGAAGGCGGATTTGTAGGATTAGCCCTGCTTGGCAGTTACGTGGCCGGTTGGTCTCCTGCACTCACCAGCTTGCTGCTGGATATTCCCGTTATTCTGATTGCATGGTATTTCATGGGCCGGAAGTATATGCTCAAAGCCATGCTGGGAGCTTTATCTTTCTCCTTATTTTATGAATGGTGCGAACGGTATTCACCTCTCGTCATTGATCTCCAGGGAAGTCTGCTGGCAGCGGCCCTTATATCTGGTATTCTTACCGGAGTCGGAGCAGGGATCGTTATTGCGAGTGGAAGCGCGACGGGCGGAGATGACATTCTGGCCGTGCTCGTCAGCAAGTGGAGCCGAATGAAGATTGGATCGGTGTTCTTTATATTTGACGGGATTGTACTTCTATTGTCACTACTCTTTATGCCGCTCAAAGAAACGCTGTATACGGTGCTTGCCGTGTGGATTGCAAGTAAGTTCATTACCTTGATTACTCAAACAGCAGCTAAGAAGCAGCGGCCCGAGATTGAGAGCGAGATCTTACAGCCGAAGCCGGTCAAGACCGATGTTACACGATTACCATTACCGAAGCCTGCAGCTGTAACTGCGTCTGTTTCGTATTTACCTATTAGAACGAAGGATACCAAGCATCACGTATCCACCACGGTAGTCAAGAAGTCAAGTGCTGCCGGAGGATAGACGATATTTTGGTATTGATCATACAGTTGAACATTGATGATAAGAACAAGAAGGATCTGCATGCTTGCAGGTCCTTTTTTGCGTTGTCTTCACAATAGTCGCTGTTCCTAAAAATCGCATATCAAATTTAGTCACAGGTGCCAATGTGAATACAGCGCAGCTCTTCTAAAATAAAGTAAATCTAAGGAGAGAGGAGTACAAATGGATGGATCGTTGGGGAGCATTCGTGAAAAGTATGGGAGACATTTCGGTTCATGAAATAGGGGGAAGTCTAAAAGGTCTTCGATTTGCAGTGAAGGACGTCTATGATATTCAAAATCATGTGAGCAGTGCTGGAAATCCTGACTTTCAACGTACACATCATCCAGCCAAGAATTATGCACCCATCCTGTTACGAATATTGGAAGAGGGAGCTCAATTCGTAGGTGCAACACATACGGACGAGCTCATGTTCGGACTGAACGGCGAGAATGAACATTGGGGTACTCCGGTTAATCCTAAGGCACAAGGCCGTATTCCAGGAGGGTCGTCAAGCGGGTCTGCTGTGTCGGTTGCTGCTGAAATGGTTCATTTTGCGTTAGGAACAGATACAGCGGGATCTGTTCGAGTTCCTTCCAGCTATTGCGGAGTATACGGTATTCGGCCTACATGGGGATGCCTGTCATTGACTGGAGTCGTCCCTCTAGCCCCTAGTTTTGATACGCCGGGCTGGATGGCAAACGAAATAGAGACCATGCTGAAAGTGGGAAAGACGTTATTTAAAGGTGATGCTCGAGAAAATGATCGAGACGAGCTTAGGTTTGTATGGGCAACGGATATGTGGGATCTGGTAGACGAGCAAGTACAAGAAGAATTGGGTGTGAGATTTGGGCAACTACGCTCGGCACTGAATTGTGATGAAGAAGCGATAACCGAAGGGATGCAATTCGAGCTAATGGATTGGGTTCGAGCCTTTCGTACTTTACAAGGATATGAGATATGGAGAACACACGGACCTTGGATCGAGGAAGTAATCCCGCGATTTGGAGCTGCTGTTCGCGAGCGTTTTAAATGGGCCGAAGGAATACAAGCTGAAGATGCCGAGTTGGCACGAGAAGATGTCAAGCAAGTCCGAGCATTTCTTCATGAGAAGCTGCAAAAGAATACGGTGCTAATTGTGCCGACAACTCCGAGCATAGCCCCTCAAATTGGACTCACGGGTAAGGAAGCAGAACAGATAAGAATTAGCACAATGCAGCTATGCTGTGTAGCTGGAATAGGCGGGTTACCCCAAGTTAACGTTCCATGGATGGAGGCTCAGGGATATCCTTTCGGCTTATCATTTATTGCTGGACCGGGCCGGGATATGGATCTCTTGCGGCTTATCGCTAATATCGAATCTGAGCTGAAGCTGGTTCCCCGAAAGGAGCACATTCGATGAAATATGTGAGCTTTATTCAGAATGGAAAAGAGCAGGCTGGCATTCAAGCTCAGCAAGGTGTCATTTCAATAGAGATGATGAATCGAATCTACAAGACGGATTGGCCTACAGATATGATGTCCTTGCTGAGAGAAGAAAGGCTTGATGAGCTGAATAGCTGGATCATAAGCAGATCTTTTATTAATGAATTACCAGGTCTCGAAATGGCTTCCCCGGATGAGATTTATTTTGCTCCCTTGTATCGTAATCCTGGAAAAATATATGGAATAGGCTTTAACTATACCTCCAGTTATGAAGAACTTACTGCGTTCAGGAATCAAAAAGAACGTGAGGAACCTGTAGGATTTTTCAAACCAAGCACCAGCTTAATTGGTCCCGCGGACGATATTCGGCTTCCAGAGCAATCTGAGCGAGTCATCGCAGAGGCAGAGCTTGCGATCGTTATTGGCAAAGCTTGCAGTCATGTGTCCGAAGAGATCGCGGCTGGCTGTATTGCAGGCTATGTTGCCGTGCTTGATATTGGTGCAGATGATATACATCAAAAAAACCCCCGATTCTTAACTCGCTCCAAAAGCTTCGATACTTTCTTCAGTCTGGGTTCTGAGCTGCTAACACCGGATGAGGTCGATCCGTTTGCGGAGATCCAGATTGCGACGATAAGAAATGGACAGGTTGAAGCACGAAAAAAGGCTGGCCTAATGAGGTACACACCTGCACATGTAGTATCTTTTCATTCCGAGCACATGACGCTTCTTCCCGGAGATATCATCATGACGGGAACTCCCGGAGCCTGTATTATTCGTGAGGGTGATCATGTCGAATGTCGAATAGATGGTTTTATGCCTCTCGTAAATTTCGTTTCAAGAACAATCAAACGGACAGATGCTTAAAAAATTTGCAGGGAAGGAAGATAGAAATGAGTTATGAACTAATGAAATTTACAATGAAGCACCCAGGAGATGTAAGTGAACTAGAGGAACAACTTGAGTCCGGCCAAATCAAGGCCGCTCATATCAAAGCCATCATAGCTCAAACAGAAGGAGATAATTATGCAAGAGGATATAGTACACTTGCTTTCCAAGTGTTATTGTCCAAATATTTAAGCAAAACCCATGATGCTATTTTTGAAGAAATTCCGATGATGATGATTGGTAAGACTGGCGGTTATATGAGTCCGCATTATACCGTATTTTTGAGAAACGATCATCATCTGTCTGATTCAAGAGCGGGAAGCAAACGATGGGTATTCGGCGTAGCTTCAAGTCGAACGCTTCTTCCGGAAGAAATCGGCACTTGCGTTCAAGTGGATCTGGCAGCAGAAGCGGTACGTGATGCAATCAGAGACGCAGGAATCACAGATCTTGGTGACGTGCACTGTGTTGAAATCAAGTGTCCCTGGGGGGAAGGAGGGGTTCGATCCAAAGCTTCTTCTGCACTCGGCTCTGCGGTAGCTTTAGGGGAGGTCGATCGGGAAAAGATTACGGATGAAGCGATCAATGGGGACCATCGTTTATATACAGTCAAAACCTCTGTCTCCGCAGGTGGAGAACAGACAGCCATTCGTGTAATTGTGATGGGTAACAGAGACGGGGCAGACAGTTCACTTGTAATCGCATCTGGCATGATGGAGGACGGATTTGATCTCAGAGGACTTTATCGTGTCTTCGCATCTCTGGATATGGCCGTTGATCCTTTGCTATCACCCAAGGAGCAGGGGAGGATTCGGCAAATATTTGTAAATGCCGGTGCGGATGCTTTGCCTCATATTAGAGGACAGCGTCACACCATTCACACCGATGCACTAAGCATGCATGCAGGAGTCGTTGCCAAATCAGTGGCTCATGCGGTTGTGGCAAGCGTTGTTAATGATGCAGCCATATTGTGCTCAGCCGGTTCAGAGCATCAGGGCCCGCGTGGAGCTAATCTAATCGCAGTTATCGCTGAAGCCAGAGGGGATGAGGAATGATGAGTGAGATCTGGAAATGTAAAGGATTTGCTAATGCGCATACACATCTGGATAAGGGGATGCTCGTTCCCGAGGTAGTCTATGTGGATGCTCCCGCGAGCATTCGTGGCGGATGGACGAGGGAGAAAAAAGCTGAGTTTACTAAAATGGATATATATGACCGCGCTGAGAAGGCGCTTCTTCAGATGATTCGTTATGGAACGACTTATGTAAGAACACATGTAGATGTAGATCCGGTTGTCGGCTTGAAAGGAATAGAGGCTATGCTTGAGCTGCAACAAGCATTTGCCAAGCACATCGTTATTGACATTACAGCTTTTAATCAGGAAGGCTTTGATCGCTACCCAGAGACAGAGAAACTGTTGCAGGAAGCACTCACTATGGGGAGGATGGGACTTGGCGGACATACGCTAGTTGATGTAGATGGTAAATTACACATTAGAAAAATGATGGCGATGGCTGAGCAATTTGATGTTCCCTGGTTAGAATTCCATACAGATGAGAGTGGGAAGCCGGAGGACTTTCTTCTGCCCTTTCTTGCAGAGCAAGCCTTAGAGCAGGAATGTGGAGATAAGATCTATGCCATTCATTGCAATTCTCTGGCGACTGTACCCGATATTAAAGCGGCAAAAACGATAGAGCTTATGGCAAATGCCAAGCTTCATGTTACAGTGTGTCCTACAGCAGTAGCAACAAGACCTATTACAAGAACGAAAGAGCTCTTGAAAGCAGGAATTCCAGTAGGACTTGGAAGTGACAATATGGGAGATCTATTCAATCCACTTGGAGGAGGCAACATGCTCGGCTATGCGCAGCTTCTGGCTTACGTGCAGCGGTTTTATGAGCCTGAGGAACAGCTTGCTCTATTAGATATGATTCGAAGAGGCCCGGCTGATCTGCTATCGGCTTCTTCGCATCATGAGCTTAATGTATCCGTCGTATTTGAAACACAGGAGGCACGCGAGTTATTATCCCACGTGCCTCTCCCTCAAATTGTTCAGGACAAAGTATGTTCAGCTTGAATTTCATGAGATTTAAGAATGTGATGAATCATGACGGCCATTTGCAGCTTGAGGAGGTCCACAGGATCTTTAAATGAAAGCTGAAGAAGGGATTCACATTTATTTAATCGATAGAAGACGGTATTGCGGTGCAGGAAGAGCACCCTTGCCGTCTCTTTGACATTGCAGTTTTGCTGTAAGTACACATCGAGTGTCTGCAATAGTTCTATATTTTCATCTGATTTCGGAAAAGCAATCGATTTGAGAATACTGCCGCAAAACTCCCTTAATTTATGATAAGGCAGCATCCGAATCAGATCAGGAACCTGCTGAACTCGGTAAGCATGTACTGAAGTGGAGCTATGACTGTCATTTGCATGTTTTAATGCCAGGACAGCTTCCTGATAAGCCCTGGCCAATCGGTCAAGCTGATCGGCATGATTGCTGAGTCCAATGGAGAAGAGGTGATGGTCATTGCTTTTTCGAAGATGGGAGAGTGCACTCTGCAGCAATTGAATCAATCGTCCCTCTTGCTGTGAAACCGACAGATCATTAGAAGTCAGAATGATGACAATATGATCTCCTTTGACGGTTGTTATGGCATTCATGTGTTTAGCATCAAGGTAGGCTTGAATCTGCTCCTGCAGGTACTCATAACCCCTGCTATTAAAAGGAAAGGAAATCCGTCCGTCCAATGAAGAGTCAACTTGGCAAACAGCGACCCAATAGGTGCCTTTTGATTGTAATCCATATTTCTCGCCGCGTTTCATAATCTCCTGTACTGATGTATAACCGTTATCTAATAACTCACTGAAGAATTCTTCTCTAAGCCGGTTTGACCCCTCCATTAGAGCAGCTTGCTTGACGCTCTCAAGAGCAATGACCTGAGCAGCTTGTTCCAGAGGCATCAGCAATGTTTTTAACGTTTCATCCGTATGCATGACAATAATGTAGCCCTTTAAATTTCCAGAAGAATGAATGGGATACACTCCGAGCCGTTCTCCGCTTGTTGTTTTATAGTACGATAGGCTGTTTTCAGTAGGGCTCTGATTCACAATGAATTGAAGTAGTTCTTCGCGAAACTCCTCAGATACTGCCCAGGAGCGAGCAGAAGCCGACCATCCGACCATGGTCCGCTTGCTGTTCGTAATCAGAATTGGATGATGAACTACGCTTGTCAGTGTCTGGGCGATGTCTGACATGGTAGCACCATTCAGGAAGAGTTTGGAAAATTTACGATGAATCTCAAAAGTCCGTTCAAGCTCAACCTGCTTTTCATTCAGTAAAATGCTCATGACTTGACTCATCATATCCCCGAGACCCTTTTCATTAGGAAGTACAGCGATTGGCATTCGCAAGGTTGAGGAAGCGGAGAGCATCGCTTTTGGAAGTGGGCTGATGTGGTGACTGGCTTTAATAATCATACCTGCACATCCAGCTTCGGACATTTGATGAATGAATGCGGTAAGTACACGGTGATTGCTTAAAATTACATGTTCTGTGGTGAATAGAAGCTGCCCTCTACACAGCCATGTCGCAATGTCAGGAGAAGCGGACTCTTGATGTGGAAGTTTGACCATGACATTAACGGACTCAATGGTTGAATCCAATCCGTTCTCCCCGGCAACAACGGAAGCGCCGTAGAAGAACGGCAACTTTAAAATTTTTTTCAGTGTTAGTGCCATTTTCATTCCTCCAATGTAAGATTTTATGACGTCATGAATTCAATCTAGGTAAAAACGGACCTGAACAATAGAGTTTTTAACCATTATGCCCTATCAAATAGAGCGCATCTAGATATATGCCCCATTTTTGTAAGTGCTGCTGAAGTTCATAGTCATGATCTTGTGCACTGAGGACATAGGCTTGCATCGTATATCTCGCTATCATGTGTTTATCAAGTAAAAGAACAATGTCAATAAACCTGACACAAAAGAGAGGGAGTGGAAAAAATGAAAAAGATTTGGATCGTCATGCTTGTAACGGTTATGCTGACAGCTTTGGGATGTGCTAATCAAAATCAAGGTGTCCGCGAAACAGCCAGTACAGCTGCGAACGCCAGCTCAAGTACAGGTCTTGGAACTGACTTGCCTCCAGCTGAACAAAGTGAACTCACACTACGTCTAAATTGGAAATTTAAAGGTGAATTTGCTCCATTTTTTGTAGCCAAGGAAAAAGGCATATTTGAAAAGTATGGACTTAACGTGAATGTGTTGGAGGGATCTGGATCAGTGTCGGTATTGCAGGTGATTGCCCAAAATAAAGAAGAAATTGGGGTAACTTCAGCTGTAGAGCCCGTTCAGGGGATAGAGAAAGGGATGCCAGTGAAAATGATTGCATCTTATATGACTCGCTCACCCATCATTCTGCTGTCCTATCCGGATAACCCAGTTCGCTCACCGAAGGACTTAGAAGGAAAGTCATTGGCTTCCTCATCTGGATCAACCTTCACCAGCGTGTATGAGAAATTTCTGGAGTATAATGGCACCGATTATAAAAAAGTAGAGCACATGATGGTGGAAACCGGTGCACGAAATACGCTGTTCCAGAACAGAGAGGCAGATGCGATAGCGGTATTCTCAACAAATGAGTATCCATTGTTCGAGAAGAATCTAGGTCAAGAGCTAGTACCGCTTTATTTAGCGGATTATGGTTTTGACCTATCGGGACTCTCACTTATTACTAACAATAAGTTTGCTGAAGAGAATCCTAATACGTTAAAACGATTTCTGATTGCAGTGGATGAAGCCTTTGCCTATTCTATGGAGCATCCTGAAGAAGCAGCAGCTATATCCAAACGATTATTTCCGGATGTGGTTGATGAACAAATTACAGCTGAACAAATTGTAAGAACAGGAGAGCTGGCTGTACGTCCTGATGGAAAGCCGTATGGATATGTCAATGCAGAGCATTTAGAGCAGATGACACTGCTTATGCAAGAGACTGGCCTTATTAAGAATAGAGAGAAAGTAGATACGTATTATACGAATCAGTACCTTCCTGACCAATCTGCGGAAGCAGGGGGAGAAGACTAATGAGTAATACTGCGAAGTTTAAGTCTCTGCTGTCCGTATCGCTTACTGTATTTGCGCTTCTTGCTCTATGGCAGCTGTGCTACATGGTGTTCGGTATTCCAGAATACTTACTGCCAACTCCGCTTAATATCGTTGAACGTATGGCTCAGGATTGGCAAGTATTGCTTAGGCACAGCGGGATAACCATAGTCGAAATTTTAGCTGGGTTTGCCTTATCGGTTGGGTTTGGTGTTCCGTTCGCTATCATCATCGTATATTCGAAATATTTTTCCAGGTCGTTTTTTCCAATCATGATTGGTCTACAGTGCGTGCCTATGATATCACTTACCCCGCTTTTGATTACTTGGCTTGGATTTGGGATGGTCACAAAGGTCATTATCGCTTTTCTCATCGCGTTCTTCCCGATCATTGTCAATAGTGTAGTAGGTCTTCGTTCATCGGAGAAAGAGATGCTGATGCTTGCACAGTCCATGAAAGCCAGTACGTTCCAGGTGTTTATGCACTTCCGGCTGCCAAAGGCACTTCCTAGCATCTTTGGAGGCTTCAAAGTAGGAATTACGCTGGCTGTTGTCGGAGCCGTTGTAGCGGAATTTGTCTCCTCAGACAGAGGGCTAGGCTATCTTCAGCTTGCTGCCAGTGCCAATCTTGATATTACGATGCAGTTTTGTGTGGTTGTCATGCTGGCAGTCATCGGACTCATTTTTTACAATTTGGTCGGATGGATCGAAAGAGCAGCGATACCTTGGTACAGAGCTGCCAGAGGAGGAGAATAAGATGGCTGGAAAAACAATCGCAATTCAAAATGTAGAGAAAAAATTCGAGACGCGTACAGGTGTCGTTCAAGCGCTGAGCAAGGTCAGTTTAAATATTGAGGCATCTTCATTTGTTTCTGTTGTGGGACCGAGTGGCTGTGGAAAAAGCACGTTGATGAATCTACTTGCAGGTCTGGATCAACCGACAGGAGGCACCATCGAGATGGATGGAAGTACGATGAATGGGCCGCAGTCGGGGAATGCGGTTGTCTTTCAGAAGGATCTATTGCTGGAATGGAGGACAGTACAGGGGAACATCCTGCTGCCTTATGAACTGGAGAACAGATTAAACCGTAAACAGCTGGCTGAGCAAAAACGAAAAACCAACGAGCTGCTAAGCATGGTTGGACTTGATGGTTTCGGTGACAAATATCCATTTGAGCTGTCAGGAGGAATGAAGCAGAGAGTATCGATCTGCCGTGCTTTAATTCAGAACCCATCGTTACTGATGATGGACGAGCCTTTTGGTGCGCTTGATGCACTAACTCGTGAGCAGATGATGTATGATCTGTTAAAGATTTATACGAAGTATAAATGTACTATTATTTTTATTACCCATAGCATTGAAGAGGCGGTTTTCCTATCTGATCGGGTCATCGTGATGTCACCTAGACCTGGCTCAATCTTAAAAGATATTTCAATTCAGTTAGAAAGGCCGCGCAGTATGGAGACAAGAACGCATCCGAAATTTTTTGAGCATGTTCGGGAGATACGGGAGGTCTTTCAATCTCAAGGTATTCTGACGGAGGTATGAGATGAGCGAATATACAGAGTATAGCTTAACTAATGTATTGAAAGAAAAGACAGCTCTCATGATTATCGATATGCAGAATGATTTTATTCATGAAAAAGGTGTATTCGCTCAGTATGGCTATGATACAAGCATGTACAGTGGGATCGTCCCCGTAATTAGTCAATTAGTGAAGGAAGCGAGGCAGGCTGATATTACCATCATATGGGTTGGGATGTCTCACAACCAGCTGAACGACGGACAGGATGCCTGGATAAGGCGGCGTATAGGTAGAAGCCATCCTCCGAGCTGCCGGACTGGAACCTGGGGGGCGGATTTTATTCAGGAGCTCGATATTCGCACAGAGGATGTATTGGTGTGGAAGCATCGTTATAATGCCTTTGTGGATACGGAACTAAAAAGAGTATTAAAGGGTATGGGAGTAGAGACGCTTATTGCTGCTGGGATCAATACGAATACTTGTGTCGAATCCACACTTAGGGAGGCTCATTTGATAGGATACCATGTTGTACTTGCAAAGGATGCTACCGCCTGCCTTTATTCGGACGCTTACGAACCGAGTCTAACCAATATAGAACGGCACTTTGGCTTTGTTGAAGCCTCCTCCACCATCACTTCTCTCTGGAACAACGTTGGAAATGTCACATCTACCTGATCAGCCAATACAATGTTATTCATAAAAGATTACAGAAGAATGGAAACGTTTGGGTCATCCCAGACGTTTTTTTATTATTAGATGAATTCATATGGAGGGAATATTCGTGAAGAGTTCAAATATGCAGCTTTCAAAATTAATGGGCATAGTGCTGGTTATAGCCGGATTCATGATGATCTTGACGAAACTCTCAGTTGAAGCCGGAGCTGAGGAATTTCGAATTCAAGTCTCTGGGACCGGGGAGACAAAAAGTAACTTATAGCGACAAGGAATCCGAAATATTTCCCCTTTACTCAGAGACATAACTACAGAACAAAAAAACACGATAGCTCTTTCCTTCCAAATTAGGTAAAATGGTATTTAGGGTAGTATTTAAAACTTAGTTTCATCTAATGAAACCAGAAAGTGTTCATGAGGAGGAAAAGGACGATGTCATTTAGGTTTGTTGGTCTTGATCATGTTCAGCTTGCTGCACCGGAAGGCTGTGAATCAGAAGCACGTCATTTCTTTAAAGAGATTCTAGGGTGGACCGAAATTCCTAAGCCGGAGCCATTACAAAATCGCGGTGGTATTTGGTTTAAATGTGGGATTCATGAAGTACATATTGGAGTGCAGAAGGATTTTACACCTGCCTCTAAAGCCCACCCTGCATTTCATGTTCACAATATAGAAGCTTTAAAGGAGCATCTGACGAAGGAAAATATAACTATACTCCATGATGAGGCACGTACAGAAGAAGGCATCACACGCTTCTATACTCATGATCCATTTGGCAACCGAATTGAATTTCTTGAATTTAGCAGATAAATATATAGCATACGCTTGGAGATCAGGATAGTTGGATGACAATATTGCATATGACTTGGTTTAATTGGAATCGCTTTCTTGTCAGTCGTGTTACGGTGTGCAATTGAGGATCTAATGAGAAATCAGGGCTTAAGATGTGATTACGGTAAAGATTAGTTATAACTTTTCTTTCTCTACCCTGGTGCGAATTACAGGTTATATAATGTAGTTGTCGGGGCCGACGAAATACAAGGAAAGGAGATGATCCAATTGATCAATGAGCGCGAGGTGACTTTCGCTTAAGTGCGAAAGTTGTGCGTTTAGCATGGGAGGAGGCTGATGCCTCCTCTCATTATTCATCCATACCGTATCTTTTTGACCCTGTGTGATAAAATTTGTAAATTTTAAAAACTATTTCTTGCCTATATAACAATGGTTTCATTATAATAAGTTTAGTTTTACATATTGAAGATTTTGCCACATGCTAACTTGCTAAGTAACCGGCGGAATCTAATCTTAAGAAGAGAGGAGAAAGTACAATGCAGCCGTCATTTAAACTTCAACAACAGGAACAACTGAATATGCTCAAGCCAAGGTACCTCTATACCGATACGCGATCATGACAAGGGACTCTTAATGAATCGTGAGAAGGACTGTGTATTGTGTGAATTTTAGCCTATGAATATAATTTTGAGGACTGCCTATGGACATTTGTAAACGTTCAGGGTTTTTTTATTTTTTTAAGGGCATAGTTTCCGTGAGAAGGTTACAACAACCAAAAATGAACGAAAGGAGAGGCGAACATGATTTTAAATGTCTTTGTAAGTGATGATGTGAGTGGCCAGAGAACCGTATTTGAGGAGGATATTTATCGTGATGTACAAAAATGGAAGAGATGCGCTTCCCCCTAGCTTATTGAAAGAGATTCAAAAGTATATACAAGGAGATCTCATCTACATCCCAAAAGCTACCGAAGAGCGTGCACGCTGGGGAGAAAAGAGCGGAGCCCGCAAGCAGCTAGCTCAGCGTAATGCAGAAATTTCACTATATTATTCCAAAGGATGGTCTGTTTCGGAGCTGGAGCAGAAATATCATCTATCAAGTGAGAGTATTCGCAAAATTGTAGTAAAGTCCAGGTAATTAGGATGGTTAGATGGGAGAGTGCCTTCATTGTCGATTGTTCAAGGGCTTCCGAGCTCGATTAGTAGTCAAATTGAAGGTCCATTGTTATTCAGCGCACGGACAGATTTATTACACAATGGACATTTCGGAGAACAGTGGACCGTGATCACTAGGGAAGAGGTCACGGTCTGGACTCCGGAAGGAATCAATATAAGCAGGCTGGAAGTACAGCAAATGACAGAAGCCCGAGCCGTCAGTGGAATAGGCGGCGGCTCCTTCATTGCGGATACATCCAAAGGTCCTGTAGTTATCGCGAGATATACGGCCGCCCTTACGGCGGTCTATAGCTTCGCAGCTAAGCTTGTGTGTGCAGTAATTCAGCAGGAAGAGCTGCCGACTGCTTCGGAAAAAGAACTTCCGCGTTATTGCCCGAATTGCGAGCATCCACTGGCGGAAGGAACTCAGACATGTCCTGTCTGTAAGGATAATGGAAAAGTACTTCTTCGCATGCTCCGGTATGCAAAGCCATATAAGGGACAAATGATTGTGGCTGGAATTTTACTTGTATTAACTACGCTTGTTGAACTCATCCCGCCTTATTTAACCAAGATTATGATAGACGATGTTTTGAAACCGGATTCATTATCCGCTTCGTTGCTGTGGCTGGTCATCGGACTAGGAGCAACCATGCTCGTTACATCGGTAATGCAAACGGTTCGCGGATTGCTGGGCGTATGGGTCGGCTCCAAACTAATGGGAGACATTCGGAAGGATATATACCACGCATTAATGAAGCTGTCCCTGTCGTTCTTTGACCGGAGGCAAACCTCGCAATTTATTGGCCGGGTTAACAGTGACTCGGAGGCAATGCGGCAATTCATGACAGACGGTATTATCTGGGTAACTGGAGAATCTCTCCGAGTGGTTGCCATCTTCGCCATTATGTTTGGACTTGACTGGAAGCTGACGCTCTTTGCATTATTGCCTATGCCTGTGATGGTGTTTGTGTCCTTATCTCTATGGCCTAAGATCGGACGGCGTTGGTATCAGCAATGGAGATCCATTTTTCGACTGAACGTTATTGTGGGTGACTCGCTTCAAGGGATACGAGTAGTAAAAGCTTTTGGACAAGAGAAGGCAGAGATATCCCGATATAGTGAAGTGAATGAACAGCTTGTGAAGCATAATATTCGTATCGAGGGCTTGTGGCAGGGAATGTTCCCGTTATTTTCCTTGATCGCTGGGATTGGGACACTGCTCATCTGGTATTACGGCGGAGCATCGGTTATACAAGGGGAGCTTCAGCTTGGTGTACTCATGGCATTGATATCCTACCTTGGTATGCTGTTTGGTCCGCTGCAATGGATCAGTCAGATGATTAATTGGTCCAGTAATGCATTGGCTGCTGCGGACCGAGTATTCGAAATTCTTGATACGACACCGGATGTACCTGATGCACAGAACCCGCGTGATATTGGCAGCATGAAGGGACATGTCCAGTTCAATGAAGTAACCTATGGCTATGAGAAGCATCACCCTGTATTGAAAAAGGTGAACCTTGAGGTACAGCCGGGAGAAATGATTGGGCTGGTAGGACATTCGGGAGCTGGTAAATCGACATTCATTAATCTGATTTGCCGTTTCTATGATCCAGATGAAGGCAGCCTTTATATCGATGGAGTTCCGCTAACAGAGATTAGTCAAACTGATCTTCGGAATAAGATCGGGGTTGTGCTGCAAGAGACATTCTTATTCGATGGAACTATAGCGGAGAACATTGCTTATTCCAAGCCGGATGCTTCTCCGGCTGAAATTATGCGGGCAGCTAAGATTGCTAATGCGCATGATTTCATTGTTCGTCTGCCGGATGGCTATGATACGCGTGTCGGAGAACGAGGGCATAGGCTGTCTGGGGGAGAAAAGCAGCGTGTTGCTATTGCCCGGGCAATTATTCATGACCCACGTATTTTGATATTGGATGAAGCAACGGCTTCCGTAGATACAGAGACCGAGCGTCAGATTCAAGAAGCCATTTCAAGACTTATACAAGGGAGAACAACATTTGCTATTGCACATCGTCTGTCAACTCTGCGAAATGCGGATCGTTTGGTCGTACTTGATAAAGGAAGAATCGTTGAAGTGGGAACCCATGAAGAATTGTTCTCGATCGAAGAGGGAGCTTATCGTAAACTCGTTGATGCACAGCAAGAATTGTCGAAGATCAAGGGGGTCGAGGGTTAATGGAACGAGATCCTTACGATATTCACTTTCTTCAGCCAGCGGATGTCATGTTCAGCCGGGGGCCGGGAGGTGTTTTACAGGGAGTTATAGAAGGCGCACTGTATTCTGAAATTTTAGTCTATCGAACTTTTCCTTTCAAGTACACTTCTCAATATATCTCCATTCGTAATGCGAAGGGAGATGAACTCGGAATTATTGAGGATATAAGTCAGCTGGATGATGAAAGTGCAGAGGAATTGGGGAGAGAACTGCAATTTCGATATTTCCTGCCGAGAGTAACCCGAGTAGATAGTGTCAAAGAAAAATCAGAGCTCTGGGTCTGGGAGCTGCAGACGACACTCGGCCCAACACGCATGGCCATGCGTAATTTACACGAGCATGTGCAGTACCCTGGCGAGGGACGATTGATATTAACGGATATAAACGGTAAGCGCTGCGAAATTCTCGATTGGAGAGCGCTTGATCAGCATAGTAGAAAGCAACTGACAGACGTAATCTAAATACCGTTTATGACAAAGACCGATACAGCGGTGTAAATGTATCGGTTCTTTGTATGCTTGTTTGTTTCAAAAATGGAACGCCCGCCGAGAAAACGAACTCGGTTCTCCTCCCGAGTGGAACTTCTGGAACCTGAACGACTTTTGCGAAGCAACCGGAGAGAGGAGCCAAAAATGAAACGCCCGCCGAGAAAACGAACTCGTTCTCCCCTACCGAGTGGAATTTTTGGAACCTGAACGACTTTTGCGAAGCAACCGGAGAGAAGGAGCCAAAAATGGAACGCCCGCCGAGAAAACGAACTCGGTTCTCCTCCTTCGAGTGGAATTCTTGGAACCTGAACAACTTTTGCGAAGCAACCGGAGAGAGGGAGCCAAAAATGGAACGCCCTATACATGATTTTTTTAGAGAGAACACATACTTCACAGAGGAACCATTTTGTTACGGGAGGAGACTGCATTAATAATGCAGATCCTGACGGTTAAATCTTATCGACAAGTGAGGAGAAAGAATGCTTAAAACAAAAATAATCTGTACGATGGGGCCGGCATGCGACTCCATTGAGCTGTTAAAGCAAATGATTCAGCAAGGAATGACCGTGGCGCGTTTGAACATGGCACATGGCGAACCAGATGACCATGTTCAGCGGATGAAGAGAGTACGGCAGGCAGCAGAGGAAATGAACACATTTGTACCGATTATGATTGATATCAAAGGACCTGAGATTCGTATCGGAAAATTAAAAGAAGCCTCTGTCCAGCTCATGACGGGGGAAGAACTCATATTAACTACAGAAGAAATACTCGGTGACACCAAACGTATCAGTGTGAATTATGCCGAGATGAATCTCGTCGTTAAACCAGGTAACATCGTACTCATTGATGACGGATTGATAGGACTTGAAGTGATGGAGGTTACTGGACCGGATATACACTGCAAAATCCTGAATGGTGGAGTACTAAAGCCTAGAAAAGGTGTGAATCTTCCGGGAATTAAAACGACACTGCCAGGGGTAACCGAGCGAGATAAAAAGCATATAGCTTTTGGGCTCGAGAACAATGTGGAGATGATTGCCGCGTCCTTTGTGCGCAAAGGAGCAGATATCGAAGAGATCCGATCAATTCTTAAACAAAACAAGGCAGAGCATGTCCAGATTTATGCCAAAATCGAGAATCAAGAGGGCGTGGATCGGATCAATGAGATTATTGAAGCGTCGGACGGGATTATGGTGGCTCGAGGTGATTTGGGAGTCGAGGTGCCGATTGAGGATGTTCCGATGGTTCAGATCGAGCTTATCCAAAAATGCAATCTGGCAGGGAAGCCTGTCATTGTGGCTACACATATGCTGGATTCCATGCAGGTGAATCCTCGCCCAACCCGTGCTGAAGTCAGCGATGTATCAAATGCAGTTCTGCAGGGAGCCGACGTCGTGATGCTGTCGGGAGAATCAGCAGCCGGGAAGTACCCGGTGGAATCTGTGAGGACGATGGCTGCTGTAGCTAAGAAGGCTGAATCACTTATTGATTATAGAAGTGAATTCTTTAAGAAAAGAGAGCTGCATGCAACTAAAATTACCGAGGTTATCAGTCAAAGTGCAGTAAGTGCATCACTTGAGCTGGGAGCAAAGGTAATTATTACATCTACAGGCAGCGGGTTTACTGCGAGAATGATATCGAAGTATCGTCCGAAGGCTCCTATCCTGGCAATCACATCCAACCCTGAGGTGCTGCCTAAATTATGCTTGTACTCAGGCGTTTTTCCGTACTTGGGTGAGAAGGTGACAACAACAGACGAGATGTTTGAATCGGTGACACGAAACGCAGCGATGAAGGGGTTTGTGGAGCCAGGGGATACGGTAGTGTTGTCCGCAGGTGTGCCGATCGGAAGATCGGGAACGACAAATTTGATCAAAATTGTTGAGGTATGATGAATTCATATCCCATGTATTAAGGGATCTGAATTCATCAAAATGGAATTCATATCCCCTGTAATGAGGGATATGGATTCATCAAAATGGAATTCATATCCCATGTAATGAGGTATCTGGATTCATCAAATGGGATTTGTATGCCTTTTACAGAGGACATATGGATTCATCAAAATACAAACCATCCATTAGGGAGGCGAACAAATATGCCTGATTGGCTGGAGGTTTCGATCAGAACATTGGCATCGGTAACCGTCCTGTTCCTGATCACCAAAATATTAGGTAAACGTCAGATTTCCCAATTATCACTATTTGAATATATTACAGGTATTACACTCGGAAACTTGGTCGGTTATATCTCGCTTGACGTTGATAATACATGGTACTTAGGGTTTGTAGCTTTGTTTGTATGGGTTGCCGTATCTACAGTAGCTGAGTATGCCACGATGAAGAGAAAAAATTAAGGGATATCGTAGACGGCAAAGCAACGGTGTTGGTTGAGAAAGGGGCTTTGCTTGCAGACAATTTGAAAAAAGAACGTCTCACGGTGGATGAATTTCTAGAACAGCTGCGTAAAAAAGATGTGTTCAGGGTAGCTGATGTGGAGTTCGCAGTGATGGAGCAGAGCGGAGAAATTAACGTGCTGCTCAAAAAAGAGCATCAACCTCTTACTGCCGATCTGTTAGGCTATCAGCTGTCTTCCGAGCAAGAGCCAAAAACCATTATCATCGACGGACATATTTTACCTGATTCGTTATCCTCTTCGGGACATAATGAAGATTGGGTTCATAAAGAGCTCCGCAGACTGGATCTGCCGCTGAAAGAGGTATTTATAGGACAGGTAGACAGTCAAGGAGAGCTTACCGTACAGACAGGAAAGGACTCTTTGCCTAAACCGACGACCTCGAAGCCAAACGATCAGATTGCAGAGCTGGTCAAGCGAATGCAGGATGATTTAATCATGCGAAGACAGTTATCGGTTTATGAGAAAGACAAGCTGGAATACCAGCAAGCATTAGATCAACTGAACAATGCAATGCATGCTTATAAATCTCCACACAAGCCGTAACATTATTTAATGTGCGGCTTTTTGCTTTTCCTATGGAGTCACTTTACATATTCTTACTTTAAAGGATAACATAGAGGGACTGGAAGGTGTTATTCTTTACAATTTTAAAAAGGAGAAACAAATTGCATATTTCAGAAGGGTCTCTGCTTAGAAGCTTAGAAGCACACTATGAGCTCGAAGAAGTCAAAGGGCTTGTTCCTATATCTACTGGGCGTACATCTGATGCCCGCCTTTTAGAAACCGCACAAGGACAACAATTCGTTATAAGACGACTAAGAAGTAAACATCAAGCGACCTGCGAATTTGAAATATCTCATAGAACTGCAGCGAATCAGATTAGTCCATACATGCTTCCTGGTCGAAATGAAAATGGATATATAGAGGTTCAAGGCAGTATATACAATCTTCAGCAATATTTAAAGCCGGATAAGGTCTCTGTTCAGGACAAGTTCCTGCAAATGGGCAATGCTATGGGCATCCTGCATACCGTATTGAGGTATACGACAATTCAAGAGCAAGAAGACCGATTTTCTCTGGAATGCAGCTGGAATACTGCAACGGTATCTCACAATATATCTGATAATTTAAAGACGTCTCTTGAACAATATGTAACCGCTTGTCTTGAGACGCAGCAACGAAGAGAAGAAATTATTCATGCCGATCTTGGCATCTGGAATGTTATTTTTCATTCATCATCGGTGTATATTATTGATTTTGGAGAAGTGAGAACAGGTGATTATCATTTTGATGCAGCTGCACTATTAACTTCGTCAATCAGTAAGGCATGGACAGATCAACAGGCTGCTAGTTCTATTTCAGATTTTAAAAAAGGTTATGAACAGAGCGGTGTAAAACTGGAACAAAGCTTGCTTCTCGAAAATATGATCCTGTGGTTGGTAAGGGGAGCAGCAGCCGTTCTTGCGGAGTACGGCGAAACAGAACAAACGACGAATTACGTTAATCAAATGATGGCAGACATAACGAAATATAAACGATTATTGGGCTGAATGCGAGGAAGGGAGAGGACGGTTATGCTTCAGGCTGCAGTGGGACTGGATATTGGAGGAACGAATATAAAGGCCGGGCTTGTACGAGAGGATGGAGTCATTCTGTACGATATGATGGCTCCGACAAATGCAGAGAAGGGCAAGGATCAGCTGCTTGACTCCATTGCCGAAGCGGCTGCAAGCTGCATGGAGCAGGCCCGGAATTATACAAATATCGAAGTAACAGGAATCGGAATGGGAACAGCAGGGTTCATCACGTTAGACGGGGCCATCGGTAGTGCAACAGCGAATTTGCCAGATTGGAAAGGAACTCCGTTAAGAGCGGAAATGGAGCGAAGACTCCACCTCCCTGCACAGCTGGAGAATGATGTGAACGTACTCGCCATTGGAGAAATGTGGCAGGGCGCAGGCAGAGGTTTGACTGATTTTTTATGTGTTAGTCTCGGAACGGGTGTAGGCGGCAGTATCATAACAAACGGCCATACCTATCGGGGAAGAAGTGGATACGCAGGTGCCTTCGGACATCAGATTATCCATAGGGGTGGTAATCCCTGTACATGTGGATCGAAAGGCTGCTGGGAGCAGTATGCTTCAGTTACAGCCCTAAAAAGACAGGCATTGGCAGCGGGACAGCCTGCTTGGGCTGATGATCCCAGACAATTGTTTGCCCAAGCTGAGGTGGGAAATGAAACTGCAAAAATCCTTATCCACGATTATGCCGAGTTCATCGCCATCGGTCTAACAAATCTCATTCATCTCTATAATCCACCCGCTATTATTATCGGCGGTGCGATTTCAGAACAGGGGGATGCCTTGCTCCGCCCGGTACGCAAACATATAGAGAGGTACACGATGGATGGATTTGCGGATCATCCGCCGCTTCCGATCCTGCCCGCCATATTAGGAAATAGAGCTGGGATTATAGGAGCAGCCAAGCTGATCCTTACATAGCTTAGCTGCTCAGTAACAAGCTTAGTGATAGATCTTGGAGGTCATAATTTTACCTTGTTTATCATGGATAATGACTCTCATATCTTTACCTGACGCGATTTTCTGGGCCGCATCCTCTGCTTCATTTTTTAAGTGATACGTATCCTCTGGTTTGTCTTTGCCTTCTTTTTTGATCGCCCAGCCATCTTCGTAGGGTACAACATGAAGATTCTGGTGATCACCGGATGAATGAACGGGTCTGTCTTTGCCGCCGCCAGAGCTGTTCTTTCCTTCAGGATGATTCTCATCCCATTCCTTGGCTTGAGCGGTAGCGATGGCAATCGCCCGGCCTTCCTCATATCCGTCTTCAAGTAAAGCATTGGCAATTTCCACTGCTTTCTCACGGATTCTGGGGTCAAGATTTTTCATGGATGGAGGGTAGTCGTTTTTGCTCCATGGCATAATGGTTCTCTCCCTTCACTAGATATCTCCTATCTATTTACCCGATAACAAATTGACAAAAACATGAGGAGGGGAATCGATCATGCTGCTTCAACTGGCTCTGCCGTTTATATTTACGATGATCATTCACGCTGCAGACAGCCTTTCTTATGCGCTGAGGCTAGGCGGATTAAGAACGAAGCGGATCACGATTGCTTTGTCTTTATCTGGCATGCTGCTCCTTGTCTCAAGATCTTCGAATATGGCACAAGGGCCGCTGCTTGGCTCAATGGTGGATAAGGCGAATGGCGTAGACAGCAGTATGCTGCAAACTCAGCTTCACTTAATATTAGGAGCGGCAGCAGTGGGGACGGTCATTGCCATTCTCATGTTTCCAACCATGGTAAGATGGTCCTCAAGGCTGGTGGTTCATTTGGAGAAGTCAGGATCCATTCCTGGAATGTTTGCTTCTTTATGCTCCATGAATAAGATGAAAAATGCACTCCACTACATTTCTTGGCCTAGGTTCTCCATGCTTCAGACGTGCTTCGGTGGGAATCTGCCGAGAAGGCTGATGGTCCTCAACATGTCGGTGACGGCTATTTATACGGTTGGCGTTCTTGCCACTTTATATGCAGCCTATCTAAACCCCGAACAGGCGATGGCTGCTTCACAATCTTCGGGCTTAATTAACGGTATGGCAACGATTCTGCTGACTCTGCTAATCGACCCGCGAATCGCCCTTCTAAGTGATCGATCACTTAGGGGAGAGATTCGTTTGGAGCAGATGAACCGGGTATATGGCTGCATGCTGATGTCACGTCTTGCCGGCACGCTGCTAGCCCAGCTGCTTCTAGTACCCTTCGCTCTGTGGATTAGTCTTGTAGTGGGCTGGATTTAGTTAGTGCAGGACATTTAACTAGTCCAGAGCTGCTAGACTCAGCATTAGTATCCTAACATCAATTTCAACGGCAAAAAAACGCAGGGCTTTTCAGCTCCTGCGTTTCTAATGCTCCTGCGTTTCTATTGAATGAGGCTAATATGCTCAGCTGTTCTCTTTCTCAAATAAATGGACGTACTCAGCGTAGCCTTCTTTCTCTAGATCCTCTTTTGGAACGAATCTTAGTGCTGCAGAATTGATGCAGTATCTAAGGCCGTTCTCGCCAGGACCATCGTCAAATACATGACCCAGATGAGAATCAGCTTCACGGCTTCTAACCTCGGTACGAATCATGAAATGAGACAAGTCGGTCTTTTCTTTAATACTGTAGTCCCGAAGGGGTCTCGTAAAGCTGGGCCAGCCGCAGCCTGCATCGTATTTGTCACGTGAGCTGAACAGAGGTTCTCCGGATACAATATCCACATAGATTCCCTCTCCTTCATGATCCCAGAATTCATTCTGGAAAGGAGGCTCAGTCCCATTATTCTGAGTGACATTGTATTGCATCGGGCTCAGCTGCTCTTTCAGCTGTTCCTTGCTCATAGGCCGGGACCAATGGTTTTCGATGAAATCCACACGTCCTGAGCCTTTGCTATAACGTTTGTAATGAGCTGGATTTTTCTTATGATAGTCCTGGTGGTGCTCTTCTGCTTCATAGAATGTCTGAGCAGGCAGAATAGGCGTAAAGATTGGTTTATCAAATCTGCCACTTGCTTCAAGCGCTTGTTTGGATACTTCCGCCTTCACCTTCTGCTCTTCCGTATGATAAAAGATGGCAGTTTGGTATGAAGTCCCGCGGTCATGAAATTGTCCTCCGGCATCGGTCGGATCAATCTGCTGCCAGAACAAGGCTAACAGCTTCTCATAAGGGAATACTTTCGGATCATAAGTGATCTGAACAGCCTCCACATGACCTGTCGTTTCAGAGCATACCTCTTCATAGGTCGGATTCTCCGTATGTCCTCCGGTATAGCCTGATCTTACCTTCAAAATGCCGGGAAGATCTTCAAAGGGTGAGACCATGCACCAGAAGCACCCTCCCGCAAATGTAGCCTTTTCTGTAAATAGTGGTTCCATCCTATATTCACTCCATTCGATGAAGAATAATGAGATCAACTTGTCCTTGAAGTATTATATCTTAAAAAACCGATATTATACAAATGAAGAGGTTATCTCGGTCCTTCTATTTGCTTTAACCTTATTTTGTACGCGGCAAACGCGCTGGCGAGCATAATAACATAAACCAGAGCTATACCTGCAGTTTGCAGCGGGTGCTCAAACAGGTTCCCTCCTGCATAAGCATACAGCGCAATACTGGGGATTTTGCCAACAGAGGTTGCCAGCAGATAGCTCCAGAAGGGCAATGAGGCCGTTCCAGCGTAAATGTTAACTCCCATCTGCGGGATGACAGGCAGCATTCTTGCAATAAGAATCGTACTGAACGTATGCTGGCTGAACAGGGCAGAGAGCTTTGAAATAACGGGAATTCGCTCCAAGTATAACCGACCTTTCTCCTGAAACAACCATCTGAACATCATGTACACCGCGATAGAGGCAATCGTAGTCCCCAGCCACGTAACGATACCACCCATAACAGCACCGAAGGAGTAACCCAGCAGCCCGATCACAAGCTTATAAGGGAGCACGGGAAACAGAGCGAATAAGGTGGCAATCAGCGTTAAGTTGAAGTAATTTGCATGCTCCTGTGCCCAAGCCATGACTTCATTGCGATATAATAGAAGAAATATTAGTGCTGGCAGATAAAGCAGTGTAAGGAGAAGCCATTTTTTCATGTTATCATCCTCGATGAATTCGTCATTCTTTCATTATACCGGATGCGTGCGAGACTTACATAAGGAAGCCTGCGTGCACTTTGCTAGTTGGGCCGGCCCTTGTTACACTAGAGCAGGTGATTAAGAAGGAGACAGGAGGAAGTTAAGAATCAGATGAGAACAACACATCGAAAAAGAATTGCGATCGCAGGACTGGGTGACATCGCAAATAAAGTATATCTGCCGCTGCTTACGGCTCATCCTGAGGTGGAAGTTGCCGGGGTAATGAATCGATCGTTGTCCAAAGTGGAGGAGATTACCTCACTATATCGGCTTGAGCGGGGAACAACCAAACTGGACGAGCTGCTCGACTGGAAGCCGGATGCCGTATTTGTACATACCTCAACAGAAGCTCACCATGAGATCGTTATGGCCTGTATCGAACGGGGAATTGCGGTATACGTAGATAAGCCCTTGTCCTATAATCTTAAGGAATCCATAGAAATGGCGGCTTTTGCCGAATCCATGGGTGTACTCCTTGCTGTCGGATTCAATCGCAGGTTTGCTCCACTATACCGTGAGGCACGAGATTGGATCAGTCAATCCGGAGAGATTGAGAGCATCGTCTGCCATAAGCATCGGATGAAGCTGGACAGCCGCTCCAGCCGTGTTACCGTCTATGATGATCTCATTCATATGATAGATACTCTGTTATGGCTTAGCGGTGAGGATCACGAGCTCATATCGCATCAGCTGAAGACGAACGATCAGGGAGCGCTGCTCCAGGCTTCAGGCAGTATTGTGACAGGAAATAAAGGAGTGGGCTCGTTTGGCATGGTGCGTTTTGCAGGGGCGGACACCGAAACGATAGAGCTTCATGGAGCTGGCAGAACAGCATCAGTTCACCAGATGGAAACACTGCAGCTTCATGCAGCAGGTGCACCGGGGATCATCCGAACACCGGGAAGCTGGGAAACAATCCTCACTCGCAGAGGATTTACGGGCTGCGTACAGCATTTCCTGGGCTTTCTCGGCAAAGATCCGGAAGGCTGTGAGCTTCATGCCGGCCGAGTGCTTGCAAGTCATGAGCTGTGTGAAGAGCTTCTGATGCCGTAATACTTAATGATAGATCATATAAGACAGGAGAAATGAGCCTTGAATAAAAAAGAAATGGAAGAACAAATCATTGAGAGCTACAGACAGGATGAGGATATGATGATTCTTGTCTTCGCCCAGTGGTGTGTCAACAATGAACAGAACCCTGAGGAGCTGTATCGTAAAGCATATCCTGACCAAAAGAACAACGAACGACTTCAGCATGTGTTAAATCTCGTCGTTCCTAAGGAAGAAGCAGGTGACATTGCAGACGATACACTCCTTGGTGTTCTCTCATTATACGGTAATGATGATCTTGCGATGGTTGTAGCTGAGGTTATCCAGCAGCGCAAGCGTTAGAGAATCTGTTCTCGGTGAATGGAACGGAATTCCCTGGGCGACATTCCGAATCTTGCCTTAAACACGCGATGGAAGTAAGTATAACTGTTAAAGCCGGAGGACTCCGCGACGTGTTCAAGTGACATCGGACTAAAAATAATGCGCTCCCGCGCCATATTTAACCGGATATCCAGCGTATATTGCATAATACTTGTATCAAATGCCTCCTTAAACAAATGAACAGCTCTCGAGACACTGATGCCGATGCTGGAAGCTACATCCTCCAGTTTAAACAGTGTAGAGGCATTCTCTACAATGTAATTTTTTATTTGATAAGCCAAATAGCTGGTTTGTGTCGTTATCGGATGCTCTGAGAGTAAACGATCAATTTCAAGGCATAATATGCGCATATAATAGCTTGGGATCTCCGGGAATGGATTTGCGATCCGGCGCTGTTCAAGCACGATTTGACGAAATAGGCTAAGTAGGCTTTCGGTCAGCTCGACCTTGATCCGCGTCGGACGTTTTTTTCTGTGCCACCATTCATCCGCCCAATCTCCAGTGAAAAAAATATGATAATCTCCACTTTCCACAAGGGAATTACCGGCACCATTCTCCTCATTGTCAATCTTGAGTTCATACGGTTCTGTCGGATGAAATAGCAGCAGATCACCTGATTCTATAAAGGTCATTTGGTCATCAACCCGGGCTCTGCACCTCCCATCGGTCTGAAGACGAAACAGATAATTTTTGACTCCTTCGGGCTGTGAGAAATAGTAAGGCTTCCGGTGAAAAGAAAAGCCGGCTGTAAGAACTTGGCAGGATTGTTCAACTGACATAACTACTGACTCCTTGAAATAAAAATATTGACCAGATTGTTCATGTTTTGATCATATACTTCATTTTAATTTATAAACGAATCGAATACTATAGTACCAGTTAAGAATTACCTTAAAGGTCAATCACCAGAGGAGTGACAGGATCAGTGGATAAAATGAAGGCAGGCATTATCGGGTGCGGAAATATCAGCAGCATATACCTCACGAACCTGAAAAAGAGTCCTGTAATTGAAGTAGTAGCGGTAGCGGATATCATTATGGAACGCGCCGAAGCGAGAGCAGCCGAGTTCGGTATAGCAAACGCTTACACCGTTGACGAGCTTTTGCAGAATGATGAAATTGAGCTTGTATTAAATTTGACGGTACCCGGCAGTCATGCCGTAACCAATATAGCTGCACTAGAGGCAGGTAAGCACGTATACGGCGAGAAACCATTCACCATCTCTCTTGAGGATGGCCGCAGAGTGCTTGAGCTGGCAGAAGAAAAAGGGCTTTATGTTGGAACCGCCCCAGATACTTTCTTGGGATCGGGTATTCAGACTGCAATCAAAGCCATTCAAGACGGAGTCATTGGAAGACCGGTATCTGCAACCGCCTTTTTCATGGGGGGCGGGCCTGAGTCCTGGCATCCTGATCCGGAATTTTTCTATGCCTACGGCGGAGGACCAATGCTGGATATGGGACCGTATTATTTGACAGCACTCGTTAAGCTCTTAGGACCGATTCGCAGGGTAAGCGCTTCAACCGGAGTTCAAATTCCAGACCGTGTCGTTGGATCCGGTCCGAAGCAAGGGCAGAAACTTCAGGTACAAACGCCTACCCATCTGGCCGGAACCATGGATTTCGCCAATGGAGTGATTGGGACGATGATCGCAAGCTTTGATGTTCGCGCAGGTTCCGGACTGCCGCTGATTGAAATTCATGGAACAGAAGGCACGCTGCAGGTACCCGATCCAAACTTCTTTAACGGCGATGTTAAAGTGAAGCGAATTGGATCAGATGCTTGGGAAGTGATCCAGCCAGTAACGGCCAGTGAGCAGAATGAGCGTGGTCTCGGTTTGAACCAGATGGTAGAAGCGATCCGTGGCGGAAGCGAGGCAGAAGCGAGTGGTAAGCTTGGATACCATGTGCTTGAAGCGATGCATGCGTTTGAGCGCTCTTCAATTGAAGGCAGACATGTACTGCTGGAGAGCACGACGCAGGTTTACAAGAAACCTGAGCTTGTTTCCAACAACTGATTAAGACTTACTAAGCATACACCTAAATTAACTAGCTGCAAGCGGAGGTAAAGTTCATGACCCAAACATTAAAAGTAGCTATTATCGGCTGCGGTGGTATCGCAAACGGTAAACATATGCCATCTCTTTCTAAACAAAAGAATGCTGAAATGGTTGCATTCTGTGACATTGTTGAATCCCGTGCAGAGGAAGCAGCAAGCAAATTTGGTGCCGAGGGAGCTAAAGTATACACAGACTATCAAGAGCTCCTTAAGGATAAGAGCATTGATATCGTCCATGTGTGTACGCCAAACGATTCCCACTCGGTTATTACTGTGGCGGCTCTAGAAGCAGGTAAGCATGTCATGTGTGAGAAGCCGATGGCCAAAACTTCGGAGCAGGCCCTGGAAATGATCGAGGCGGCAAAACGGACGGGCAAAAAACTGTCCATCGCTTACCAGAACCGTTTCCGCAATGACAGTCTGTATTTGAAGGAGCTTATAGAAACCGGAGAACTCGGGGATATCTACTATGGCAAAGCGATTGCACTTCGGCGCCGCGGTGTTCCTACTTGGGGCGTATTCCTTGACGAAGAGAAGCAAGGCGGCGGACCTTTGATTGATATCGGCACCCATGCGCTTGACCTAACCTTATGGCTGATGGATAACTACAAACCTAAGAGTGTAATGGGCTCTGTATTCCATAAGCTTAGCGGACGGGAAAATGCAGCCAATGCATTTGGTCCTTGGAATCCGGAGGAGTTTAATGTGGAGGATTCAGCCTTTGGCTTTGTGACAATGGAGAACGGGGCTACCATTCAGGTGGAAGCGAGCTGGGCTCTTAATGTGGTGGAGACGGGCGAGGCACAGACTCTTCTTGCAGGGACAGAAGGCGGAGCGGATATGAAGAACGGTCTTCGTTTGAATGGTGAGAAATTAAGCAGACTGTATGAACAGAATATCGATCTTAATGCCGGCGGTGTTGCCTTTTTTGCAGGCGAGAGTGAGAGTGACGCGGATCGGGAAGCTAGAATGTGGATCGAGGCGATTCTTGAAGATAAGGAACCTCTTGTTAAACCAGAGCAGGCTTACGTCGTAACTCAAATACTTGAAGCGATCTATGAATCAGCACGTACTGGAAAAGCGGTATATTTCGAGTAATAAGCAAAACTTCCTTATTCATTTAGAAGCAGCAGTTTAAATATAGTTGAAGTACTCATTACAATACAGGAGGGATTTAGTTTATGAAATTAGGCGTATTTGCAGTTCTATTCGGTGGTCGTAAGTTTGAGGATGCATTAGATTATATCGCTTCCAAAGGTCTAGGTGCGATAGAGATTGGTACAGGAGGGCATCCGGGCAATGCTCATTGCAAACCGGCTGAGCTTCTGGAGAATGAAACGGCATTGAAAGAATTCAAGAAGGCAGTTGAATCTCGTGGTTTGATCATTAGTGCGCTCAGCTGTCACGGTAACCCGCTACATCCGCAAAAAGAGATTGCTAAGAAGTTCCATGATGATTTTGTTAACACAGTGAAGCTTGCTGAGAAGCTCGAAGTACCTGTTGTTAACACGTTCTCAGGCCTGCCTGGTGATCATGAGGATGCGAAATATCCGAACTGGCCTGTCGCTCCGTGGCCAAATGATTTCCAGGAAGTATTGAAATGGCAATGGGAGAATAAACTGATACCATACTGGACGGAATGGGGTAAGTTCGCTTCTGATCACAATGTAAAAATCGGCCTTGAACTGCACGGCGGATTCTCGGTTCATACGCCAGCTACACTGCTTAAATTGCGCGAGGCAGCGGGTGAAGTGATCGGGGCAAACCTAGATCCTTCTCACATGTGGTGGCAAGGTATTGATCCTGTGGAATCCATCAAAATTTTGGGTCGTGAAGGAGCGATTCACCATTTCCATGCCAAGGATACAACGATTGATCCTGTTAACGTAAATATGTATGGTCTTACGGATATGCAGGATTATACAAATATGCAAACCCGCGCATGGCAATTCCGCACCGTCGGATTTGGTCATGATATCAAAACCTGGGCAGATATTATCAGTGCCCTGCGACTTGTCGGATATGATTATGTTGTAAGTATTGAACATGAAGACGGACTGATGTCCGTTGAGGAAGGTTTCTCAAAAGCCGTCCACAATCTCAAGCAAGTACTTATTGAAGAACCGCTTGGCGATATGTGGTGGGTCTAACATCAACAGGGGGAAATAAGAATGATTAACGTCACGATCTGGAATGAATTTGTTCACGAAAAAATTCATGATGAGGTTAGAGAAGTATACCCGGAAGGCATTCACAAAGCGCTTGCTGATGGTCTTTCAGGAGAAGGATATGCGATTCGTACAGCTACTCTAGATGAGCCGGAGCATGGTTTAACGGATGAGGTCTTGAATACGACGGATGTATTAATCTGGTGGGGTCATATGGCTCATGACAGAGTAAGCGACGAAATCGTAAGCAAGGTTGTGAAGAGAGTATTAAATGGTATGGGGTTTGTTGTTCTTCATTCGGGACATTTCTCCAAACCGTTCAAAGAGCTGATGGGTACTTCCTGTGACCTGAAGTGGCGGGAAGCTGGGGAACAAGAAATTATATGGACTGTAAATCCGAGTCATCCGATTGCAGAAGGAATCGACAGCCATATCATATTGGAACATGAAGAAATGTATGGTGAATTCTTTGATATTCCAACGCCGGATGAGCTTGTATTCTTGAGTAATTTTCAGGGCGGAGAAGTGTTTAGAAGCGGATGTACGTTCAAACGAGGTGAAGGTAAGATCTTCTACTTCAGACCAGGACATGAAACGTATCCAACGTACTACCGTCCGGAGATTCTAAGAGTGATCAGCAATTCCATTCGATGGGCTTATCCTCTTCATCATACCAAACCGGTATTTGGTAACAGCGAACCGGTCAGAGCATTAGGTAACGTGCTTGTATAAGCGAATTTCAACAATAATACCATGGACTTACATCTAAGTGAGTCCATGGTATTTTTAAAATTATATAGGTACAAAGAACTGGTTATTCAAATATCAGCGTGATATAATAGAAATGCTTATGAATCCTGATCTTAAAGCCTTCTAAAGTGTGTGGACTGTCTTTGGATGGTCTTTTTTAATTGAAGCGGTTGACTGATTTCACAATTGGGTCATTAGCTTCATTTTTGGTTAATGGTTATAGTATACTTCATGGGATATGGTATAGTTTCTTTCCATACACCAAGAAATGTGCTATTATGATATGTACTAACTAATTGTAAGTTTGTGTTGATGGAAATATTTAAAGAGGTGAATATAATGGAAGGTCAACATCTGAAGATGTGTCCAAGATTTGAGTCGGCCTTTTCATTCCTGGGCAAACGATGGAATGGTCTCATTATTCAAACATTGATGGATGGTCCTAAACGATTTAAGGATATTTCGAATCTCATACCTCAAATGAGTGATAAAATGCTGTCAGAGCGAATGAAGGATCTGGAGAGCGAAGGAATCTTAATAAGACACGTATATCCGGAGACACCCGTCAGAATTGAATACGAGCTTACCGACAAAGGGAAAGCACTCCAGCCTGTAATGCAGGGAATTCAGCAGTGGGCGGAGCAATGGGTTGAATAGCCGAAGCTAGGCTCGTGGCGTCATGAATCTTGTGTGGAGAGGATGAAACTCATGGCAGATATAATTGTTGTTGGTGCAGGTCCTGCAGGAGGCAGTGCAGCTATTTTTGCGGCTAAGGCAGGCAAAGAAACGATCGTTCTTGACAGCGGTGCAAGTATGACAAAGCGCGCCTGGATGGAGAACCATTATGGAACAGAGGGCATATCAGGTCCGGATCTGTTAACATCAGGCAGAAAGCAGGCAGAGAAGTTTGGCGCTGTTTTCTACGATGAGAAGGTGACCTCGATCACCTCCGAGGATGGTCAGGTCAGGCTTACAACAGAATCAGGTAAAGAATACACGGCACTGCACGTAATTCTGACCACCGGTGCTAATCCTGAACTGGCCGCAAATAGTGGGATCCGTATGATTGAAGGACGTGAGCCAAGAATAAAATCGGTTATTGAGGTGGATCGTCTCGGCAGAACAAGTATGCCAAATGTCTGGGCTGCTGGAGTCATTGCTGGAGTCAGTGTCCATACCATCGTGACATCCGGTGACGGAGCAAGAGTGGCCATTGAGGTGCTCAGTGAGCTTAACGGTGAACGGTATGTTGACCACGATATACTTAAGTAATGACTTCAAACTCTTTATTTTTCTGAAGAAAGATAAAGGGTTTTTTTATTAGCACTTGAGGTATGATCTTCGTATTTATTTGTCGTCCTTGCACAAGTCAGTGCTTTTCGTAGTATAATTGCAGAAAGGTCCTAAAAGGCTTAAAAGGAGGGCGATCTACTTGAACAAAATCGTCGTATCTCGTAAAGTGAATTACTTTCAACAAGATGTTGCCGAGCTTGAGCAAGCATCCCTCCGCGTTCAGTCGATCTATGAGAAGGCAGCCAGAATGGTGAAACAGTACTTTTCTCCAGCAGCTGCTGAGAAGCTTGAAGCAACAGTCCTGTCCCAGCGCTCATACTTTCAAAAGTGGATACACACGAGCAAAGGATGGAAATTCATTGGAAGTGAATATCAGAATGAACAAGCAGAAGCCCGTCCCCCATTAGCTGATCTGAAAACGGATACAAGCATGGGCGAGTCTACAGCTGTATCGACCAAACGTGGCGGAACTTTTGCGAGCTTAATTCTACAGGCATTCATATGGTCTCAGTATGAAGAGATTCAATTGTTTCATCCGTTTCTGGGAGATGAATCCTTTTATACGGGAGAAGAGATGGATGTCATTGCTGCTTACTTTGTGCCGACTTATTTGACGGAGAGACCGCTGTATGAGAGTGGAATCCAGTATCGAAGAAGAGATTACGGAGTTACGATCTTCCAAGAGGATGTACCAGCTCCGTCTGTCGTATTTGATTCAGAGTGGGGAACGATGGAAGGTAAGCTTATGACAGGAGTTTATGTGTCAGGTCTGCAATTTAAGGGACTTGGTCCTTATTTAAAAAATATGAGCGGTAACCGAATATATATGCAGGCAGCAGTTCAGTAGTAACATCATACTGGTCATATCAGAAGAGCCCAATCTTGGGCTTTTTTCTATTGGAGTTGAAGTTAAACACAAGATAATAGTATGCTATATAAATAGATTGTAGAATAATGCAAAAAAAAGTAAGGCGGTGATTGCATGAAAGTGCGGTACTCATTTACAATTTCAGCAATAATTCTACTCTTGTTCATATTTACGGGCTGCAGTTCGGTAGATAAAGGGACAAGCCTGGCGGAGGATCAAACGCCGGGAACTGTTGAACTCCGTGTAGAAGGTGGCAGCTACATACCGGCATTGACTCAACCTGTACAGATTAGAATTAATGAAGGACTTACAGTACATGATGCAATCGATCGTGTTGCTGAATTTAATGAAGGATCGAATGCCATTGCTTCCGTTGGCTCGTATGTATTAGATGAGTCTCTTGAGTGGAGATTAAAATTAAATGATGAGGATATTGGCTCCGATGCATGGGGAAATTCTTTAGATAGTAAAGATTCACTAATTCTATACATTCAACCTATTGCCAAGATTGAGAATATGGAGCCATCGGCTGTAACCTTAACGATTTATGGCGGGGTAAGTCAGCCGGATTTGCGGGGCTCCATTGCTAGTCTTTATTTTCCTAATTTGACCGTAAGAGATATTTTGGAGAAGAATGAGCGGATTCAACTGACGGATAACAAACGATACGTTCATTCGATTGATGGTTATGTTCCGTTAATTACGGAAAGATGGAAAATTGAAGTGAACAATAAAGAGTTGATGGATAATGGACTGGATATGGTGCTTAGTCCGAGAGACGAAATAAGATTAGAGCTTGCTGAACGACAGTAGTCGGTGGCAGGCTTTTTTTGTCGATAACAAGACCTAATGCATCTGTATTGGGAATATTCACACATTCAAATATCCTACCATGGTATCATTTTGAAATATTCGCCAAAATATGATTTTCATTTCAGAATCTTTAATTTAAAATAATAAAAGATGAATCAATCACTTTGAGACAAAGACATTACCGTATCTTGGAAAGAAGGGTTAACCTATGGGTGTAATCAAGGGGAGAATGAAGGAACAGCAGGTGCCTGTTAATGTATCAGAAGTTATAAAGGCCAAGGCTTATCCAGTAGGAGACGAGCGGGATTTCTATTCATTGATCGGACGTATGGTTACTCTACAGAATCGCGAAATTGGCGTGTTCAGGACAAGTGACGGTGGTCTGTTTGCTCTCGATAATGTAAGAATAAATCCAGAGGGAATCAGGCTCACGGAGGGCATTGTGTCTGGACATACGGTGTATGATCCTTCCGACGATTGGAAGGTTGATCTGGAAACGGGAGATGTCACAAGGGAAGCTAGTAATATAACCAAGGTGCCAGCTTATAGGGTGCATATCATGAAGAGCAAATTGTATATTGTGCTTGCTTAAAATGGGTGGTCTATTTCCATCTTCATATAAAAAAAGAAGCCGATCTTTCTCTAAATCAGAAGGTCGGCTTTTTGTCTTGTTAAATCCTGCAGATTTCTACCGGGCATTGCTCGCAGCGGCAAATCTGTTGAAGAACGCTTAATTCCTTGATCACGATGCAGCCATCATCATATGCCAGAGCGCCTTTCTTGCGCAGCTCAGCGAGCATTCGATTGACACTTTCCCGGGTTGCACCAATCATATTCGACAGATCCGTATGTGTCATCTTTTTGTTAATCCGAATATCCTTGCCATCCACTTCTCCATAAGTATTTCCGAGCCGGATTAGTGTTGAGCAGAGAGCTCCCTGCTTGCCGTACATCATAAGATCGCGGAATTTCGTCTGTGTAATTCGATGGTATATACCCATCCATTTCATAAAATCAAGTGCAAATCCGCCGTTGATCTCAATGAGCAGCTGAAGCTCTGAGGTTTCTGCATATCCAATCTCGCTCTCTTCCAATACTTCAGCAGAATAGCTGTGCCTAGAAGAGAAGAAGGGGTCGGCATGACCGATCAAATCCCCGTCCTGATGAATATACATGATTAATTCTTTTCCTTCATCTGTGAATTTCGTAATCTTGATGCGCCCGTGCTTAATAAAAAACAGCTTGTCGGCAGGATCCCCCTCCCAGAACAGATGAGAGCCTTTTGGTAATGATCGATACTTCAATAAGTTGAGTAAGAGCTGTTTGTTCTCTGATGTGAAGCAGCGGATATTGCCTTCTTTTTGTTCAAGTAATGCTAAGTGAGTCATATGCGATTCCCCCTTGCACTGTTCGATTTACAAGTTCAGTATATACCTTCGTTAAGAGGGCGGGAGAAGCAAAGTATGGCAAAATTCCAACATTGTGATTCATTTCACTATCGAATCCGAAGTTTTTATACATTGTGAATAAATTCACAAACAAAGAGAATCATGCATGATATGATGACTTCGTAATCCAATAGAGAGACAAAAAACTCAGAATTTGGGTAGGAGGATGATAGGAGATGGCTGTTAAGAACGAGGCTGTATCCAAAGAAGTTACTGCGGCGGAATATATTAATGAGCTGGTAACCAAGGGCAAGAAGGCGCTGGAAGCATTTATGCAATTAGATCAAGAGGCGGTTGACCGTATTGTTCAGGCGATGGCACTGGCTGGTCTTGATAAGCACATGAATCTAGCCAAGCTGGCTGTGACGGAAACAGGCCGCGGAATTTATGAAGACAAGATTATCAAGAATATTTTTGCTACAGAATATGTCTACAACAATATTAAATATGACAAAACGGTCGGCGTCATCGAAGATAATGAGTTTGAGAACTATCAAAAAATAGCGGAGCCGGTAGGCGTAATTATGGGGATTACCCCTGTAACCAATCCTACCTCTACAACGATGTTTAAGGCACTGATTGCCATAAAGACACGAAACCCTATCATATTCGGTTTCCATCCATCGGCACAGAACTCAAGCCGGGAAGCAGCACGCATTCTAAGAGATGCAGCGATCAAAGAAGGCGCACCAGCTGATTGTATTCAGTGGATTGACGCCCCGTCGATGGAGAAGACAAACGAGCTGATGAATCATCCGGATGTTGCACTCATTTTGGCTACCGGTGGTGGAGCGATGGTTAAGGCAGCTTACAGCTGCGGTAAACCGGCACTTGGCGTTGGACCAGGAAATGTTCCTTGCTTTATAGAGAAGACGGCGAATCTTAATCAAGCAGTGACAGATTTGATCTTATCCAAATCCTTCGATAACGGAATGATCTGTGCATCAGAGCAAGCGGTCATTGTAGAAGAACCCGTCTACGATGAAGTGAAGAAGAGAATGGTGGCGGATGGCTGCTACTTCGTAACCAAAGATGAAGCGGCGAAATTAACGACTTATGCTATCTCCGCTGACAAATGTGCTGTTAATCCGAAGATCGTCGGCCAGTCGGCTGTCGATATTGCGAAGATGAGCGGAATCGTCGTTCCAGAGAATACCAAGATTCTGGTTGCTGAGCTGGACGGTGTTGGAGAAAAATTCCCATTGTCCGCTGAGAAGCTGAGTCCGATTCTGGCCTGCTACAAGGTTAAGACGGTAGAGCAGGGGATAGAACGTGCCGCAGAAATCGTTTCTTTTGGAGGAATGGGACACTCTTCGGTTATTCATTCAAATGATGATGAAGTGATCAGCCGTTTTGCAGATCATCTCAAGACCTGCCGGATTCTTGTAAACTCTCCTTCAACTCACGGTGCAATTGGGGACATCTACAATACCAACTTACCATCATTGACGCTGGGCTGTGGTTCATACGGACGGAATTCAACCTCTTCGAATGTAACCGCAGTGAATCTAATCAACGTGAAGAGAGTGGCGAGACGTACAGTGAATATGCAATGGTTTAAGGTTCCAAGCAAGGTTTATTTTGAGAAGGGCGCTACCCAGTATCTTGCGAAAATGCCTGACATTTCTCGCGTACTCATTGTTACAGATCCCATGATGGTGAAACTGGGCTACGTTGATAAAGTGGAGCATTACCTGCGCCAGCGCCGGAAGCCTGTGTTCATTGAAGTGTTCTCCGATGTGGAGCCTGATCCTTCAACAACGACCGTAGAAAATGGTACGAAGCTGATGAACAGCTTTGAACCGGACTGTATTATCGCCCTCGGCGGCGGTTCACCAATGGATGCGGCCAAGGCGATGTGGCTGTTCTACGAGCATCCTGATGCAGAGTTTGATCATATGAAACAAAAATTTATGGATATCCGTAAACGGATTTACAAATATCCTAAGCTGGGACAGAAAGCTAAATTTGTGGCAATTCCAACAACCTCGGGAACAGGCTCAGAAGTAACCTCATTTGCAGTGATTACAGATAAGAATAAAGGCAATACCAAGTATCCGCTGGCCGATTACGAGCTGACACCGGATGTAGCTATTGTAGATCCAGATTTCGTATATAGTCTGCCAAGGGTAGCTGTCGCAGATACAGGTATGGATGTACTGACTCACGCAATCGAAGCCTACGTATCTGTCATGGCAAATGATTATACAGATGGCCTCGCGATCAAAGCGATTCAGCTCGTATTTGAATATCTCGAAGCTTCTGCTCTTACGGGAGATAAGCTGGCAAGAGAGAAAATGCATAACGCATCTACGATTGCCGGAATGGCCTTTGCGAATGCGTTCCTTGGCATCAATCACAGTCTTGCCCACAAATGGGGCGGACAGTATCACACGGCACATGGACGGACCAATGCCATTCTCATGCCGCATGTCATCAGATACAATGCGAAGAAACCGACGAAGTTTGCTTCCTTCCCGAAATATGATCATTTCACAGCAGACCTTCGTTATGCCGAAATTGCACGTATCCTGGGATTACCGGCGAATACGACAGAAGAAGGGATTAACAGCCTGATTCAGGCAATACGCGATTTGAATAAAAAGCTGGGCATACCGGCTTCGTTCCAGGAGCTTGGCTTTGATCCGAAGGATTTTGAAGCGAGAGTCGATTATTTGGCAGACCGGGCATTTGAAGATCAGTGTACTACTGCGAATCCGAAGCTGCCACTTGTCAGTGAGCTGGCAGATGTGTACCGGAATGCTTTCTATGGAAGATTTGATAAATAACCGTGTTCTTCATCGTAAATGGTGAAGCTGTGCTGAGCAGAAGGAATTTCCTTCGTTCAGCACGGCTTTTTTTTCGTATGCTTGTTCCGCACAATATAGGAATGGGAAGCATGACTACAACAGTAAAAATAAAATGGAGTAACAGGCTTAACTTTGTGATATTCATCACATAATTAATGTGATCTGTATAATATAATTTGAAATGTAAGAGAGAAGAAATCCATTTCATAGAACCCAAAAGGCAATTTCACTTCCCTATAAAGAGTGGAGAGAAGGGGAGTGAGCAGGCAGATTAGTGAAAATAATCACAAATAACCTTACCACAATAACAGAGCCGAGGGAGAAAGAGTAACAGCAGGGATGGAATTTCGTACCTGCCTTCATGATCTGTCTAGTGTAACCACGAATCTATTGGAGGGATTACCATGGCGGTAACCGAAAAAGAAATGCAAAACGTACAATCCGGCTGGAGAAGCTTCAAGTCCGGAAAATGGACAAAAGAGGTTAATGTTAATAACTTTTTAGAGAAAAACCTCATTCCGTATGAGGGTGACGAGAGCTTTTTGACAGGTGCGACAGACAATACAAAAGCGCTGTGGGAGATCGTTATGGATCTAACCAAGAAAGAGAGAGATAACGGCGGAGTACTGGATGTGGATGTCAACACCCCTTCAACAATTGTATCCCATCAGCCTGGATACTTGGATAAAGAGAAGGAGCAGATTGTCGGCGTTCAGACGGATGCACCATTTAAGCGTTCCATTCAGCCGTTTGGCGGTATCAAGATGATGATCGATGCTTGTGAAGCCTATGGCTTTAAGCTTCCTGAGCCGATTATTGAAATGTTCACCACGATCAGAAAAACACATAACCAAGGGGTATTTGATGCCTATACGAGTGAAATGAGAAATGCGCGGCGAGCCGGCATCATCACAGGCCTGCCAGATGCCTACGGCCGCGGACGTATTATCGGTGACTACCGAAGAGCAGCGCTGTATGGAATTGACTTTTTAATCAAGGACAAGATGAGAGAGCAGGCTGAGCTGGAAGTTGATGTGATCGATGAAGATGTCATCCGGCTTCGTGAAGAATTGTCTGAACAGATACGAGCGCTGAAAGAGCTGAAGCAGCTTGGTGAAATGCACGGATTCGATATTTCCGGTCCTGCACGTAATGCCAAAGAAGCCTTCCAATGGGTTTACTTCGCTTATCTGGCAGCAATTAAAGAGCAAAATGGTGCAGCGATGTCACTTGGACGTGTCTCTTCCTTCCTGGATATCTATATCCAGAGAGACCTTATAGAAGGAACACTGACTGAAGAGGAAGCACAAGAGCTGGTGGATCATTTTGTCATGAAGCTGAGAATTGTAAAATTCCTGCGTACACCGGATTATAACGAGCTGTTCAGTGGAGATCCAACATGGGTCACGGAATCCATTGGCGGCATGGGGATGGATGGCAAGACACGCGTCACGAAGAACAGCTTCCGCTTCCTGCATACGCTGTACAATCTCGGACCCGCACCAGAGCCAAACTTGACGGTGCTATGGTCAGAGCAGCTGCCAGAAGGGTTCAAGAAGTACTGCGCCAAGGTATCTATCGAAACCAGTTCCATTCAATATGAGAATGACGATCTGATGCGTCCGATCTATGGAGACGATTACGGTATTGCCTGCTGCGTATCTGCAATGCGGATCGGGAAGCAGATGCAATTCTTCGGTGCACGTGCGAACCTTGCTAAGGCGCTGCTGTATGCAATTAACGGCGGTAAAGACGAGAAATCAGGAGCCCAGGTGGGTCCAGAGTATCCGCCAATTACATCTGAAGTACTGAACTATGACGAGGTTATGAAACGCTTCAAGCCGATGATGGAGTGGCTCGCGAAGCTGTATATGAACACGCTGAACGTGATTCACTATATGCATGATAAATACAGCTACGAACGGATTGAAATGGCGCTGCATGATCGTGACATTCTGCGGACGATGGCCTGCGGTATCGCTGGACTGTCTGTAGCAGCCGATTCGCTTAGTGCCATCAAGTATGCAACGGTTCGCCCCATCCGCAACGAGAATGGAATTGCCGTGGATTTCGTTATAGAAGGCGAGTATCCTTGCTACGGTAATAACGACGACAAGGTTGACCAAATCGCAGTGGAGCTCGTCGAGTCCTTCATGACGATGATTCGCAAGCACAAAGCCTATCGGAATGCGATGCCGACACAATCGGTACTGACGATTACATCGAATGTTGTGTACGGCAAGAAGACGGGTACGACACCGGATGGACGTAAAGCAGGAGAGCCTTTTGCCCCAGGAGCGAATCCAATGCACGGACGCGATAAAAAAGGCGCACTGGCTTCCCTCAGTTCCGTTGCCAAACTGCCTTACGAACACAGCCTGGATGGTATTTCCAACACCTTCTCGATCATTCCGAAGGCACTTGGCAAAGAGGAAGAAGCCCGTAAGACCAACCTGACAGCAATGATGGACGGATATTTTGGAAGTGGAGCCCATCACTTGAATGTCAATGTCTTTAATCGAGAGCAGCTGATTGATGCAATGGAGCACCCTGAGAATTATCCACAGCTGACCGTACGGGTATCGGGTTATGCGGTTAACTTTATCAAACTGACACGTGAGCAGCAGCTTGATGTTATTAACCGGACATTCCACGGCAATATGTAACAGCTAACTGCTAGCTACTCAACAATCTGCACAGACGCACAAAGCGGATGCGATAGGAAAAGGGATGGTATAAATGGTCAAAGGTCATGTACATTCACTAGAAACATTTGGTACGGTTGATGGTCCCGGCATCCGCTTCGTGCTGTTCATGCAGGGATGTCTGCTGAAATGCCAGTACTGTCATAACCCTGACACCTGGGCACTGGATGGCGGGAACGCAATGTCACTGGAAGAGGTGATCGCTGAGATTGAGCCTTATATTCATTATTATAAGAGCTCTGGTGGAGGCTTGACTGTCTCTGGCGGTGAACCTACGCTTCAAGCGGCCTTTGTTACTCAGCTGTTCCGCGAGGTCAAGGATCGCTGGAATCTGCATACGACGCTGGATACGAACGGATTTAATGATATGGATCGTATAGATGAGCTCCTTAAGGTAACGGATCTTGTGCTGCTCGATCTGAAGCATATCGATAATGAGAAGCATGAGCGCCTGACAGGCAAATCGAATGTAAGAATGCTGGAGACGGCACGCTGGTTATCGGAACATGGCAAGCAGATGTGGATCCGCCATGTGTATGTTCCTGGCATTCATCATGATGAGAAGGATCTGCTTAATCTGGGCAGGTTTATAGGAACACTGGATGGAGTAGAAAAATTTGAGATTCTTCCCTATCATCAAATGGGAATTTATAAATGGAAGCTGCTAGGCAAAGAATATCCCCTTGAGGGTGTCCCCTCTCCTGAACAAGCGGAAATAGACCGTGCTTATCGTCTCATTGAGACGGGACGCAAGGAAGCAAGCAAGATCGAAATTTGATAAACGTGTCGTAATAACGAACTCCCTTCTAACATGAGAAGGGAGTTTTTACGTATTTTTCGAGGATTTTATCCCTCGATCTTTAAATTGTAGTCCTATCGGACACACAGCAATGTTTTTATAATGAAAATTGTAAAGCAAGTAAGTTACATACAATACAAGCTCATAGAAAGCGGGGGCAAACGAATGTTGAAGAAAAAGTTTGGTTCTATGATGTCGTTAATGCTGGCAGTGTCACTGACACTGGCAGGCTGTGGAGGCAGCACTAATACGGAAACACCTGCTGCGGAGCCTGGAACGTCTGGCGAAACACCGCCGGCAGCTTCGGCTGAGCCGTTTGAAATGACACTTCGGCATACGCAGGTCGGTGCGGACAAGGAACGCCGGCTTGCGATCCTGCAGGACGTGGTTAAGAAGGTGGAGGGGGAAGTCGAAGGCGCATCTTTTACCCTGGATGGAGTTGATTCTGACGTTAACCGCAAAGAAAAGCTGCGGGGCGAAATGGCTGCAGGTAATCCGCCGGATATCTTCGACCTGTTCGGCAGCCCAGATGCGAAGGTATACGCCAAAGAAGGCATGCTTCTCAATCTGACACCGATTCTTGAAGAGCTCGGAATTCAGGATAAATTCTCTTCACTTGAGCCGTTCACTTATGAAGGCAATGTATATGGTCTGCCGGTCGGAGGATCTGGCGAAGGGTTTTTCTACAACAAGGAATATTATGAGTCGAAGGGATGGCAGCCGCCGGCTACCTTTGCCGAATTTGAGCAGCAGCTGGCTGATATTAAGGCAGATGGCAAAGTGCCGCTGGCTGGAGCTTCGAAGGCAGGCTGGGTACCTCTTATGCTGACGAACCATCTCTGGTCGCGATACGCAGGCTCTGATATTACAAACAAGTTTGTTACCGGCGAAGCGGCTTGGACCGATCCGGGTGTTGTCAAGGCCTTTGCTAAGCATCAGGAATGGGTTGATAAAGAGTACTTCAAGAAGGGCGAGCTTGGATTTGAGTATGCGGAATATACGACGCAGTTCACGAGCGGTGAAGCTATCCTGATGTATGACGGTACATGGAAATCCTCCGTATTCAAGGAAGGGCAGTCTGGTGAAGGCTTGATCGGAAAGGTTGGATTCTTCAACTTGCCTCCTGTTGATGGAGGAGTCGGAGACCAAACCTCTCTCATGCGCGATGTGAATAACGGATATGGCTTTGCAGCTTCGGTTGCGGACGATCCACAGAAGCTCGCAGCAGTGAAATCCTTCATCAAGAATATGTTTAATGAAGAAATGCAAATTAGAGGTCTGGTTGAAGACGGTGTACTGCCGGCTATGAAATTCGATGAAGCTGTACTAACCGAAAGTATTACCGATGATTTGATGAAGGAGATCGTTGCTGTCCTTAATGCTTCCGCTACTTCTTTCCCTGCATTTGACTCGCTTGTTCAAGCGGATGTAACGACTGAGATCAGTAATATTCAGATTCAGAAGCTGATTGGCGGCCAAACGACCCCTGAGCAAATGGCAGAGGATCTGCAGAAAGTTCAAGAAGAAGCAAACGCAGCAGTGGAATAAAGAGGCTTAAGCACCGTTACCATTCATAATCGTGATCAGCATAAAACGATAAAATAACAGGACTGCTTACCCCGGATCAGCGTCCGGGGTTTTTTTACACACTAATATGGTATGAGACTGTACATTATTGGCTCTTCCATGGGAGGCTGTTGGCACATGAACAAATCACTCAAGAACCCTTGGGTATACTCCATGTTTATATTACCTGCCTTGATATTGTTTATATTGTTTTTTATTTATCCGATCTTGAATTCGATATACTACAGCTTTACCAGCTGGAATGGCGTATCTGAGAATCCGAAATTTATTGGGTTCGAAAATTATATAAAAGCATTTGGAGATGAGAGATTCTGGGAGTCGGCATTGAATAACGGATGGTTTATTCTTTTTTCGTGCGGTATTCAGGTTCCGCTGATTGTGCTCTTCTCTCTTCTCATTGCGAATGTGAAGCGGCTTAAAGGCCTTTACAAAACGGCGGTGTTCCTTCCCTCCATTATGTCTACAGCAGTTATAGGGATTCTGTGGGGCTTCATCTATGAACCGAATATCGGCTTGTTCAATCAGATATTGGGGTTGTTTGGCATCGAGCCGATCTACTGGCTGTCAGACGAGAAATACGCGATGTTCTCCATCCTGCTGACAAATGCCTGGCAATGGACTGGCTTCTACATCATCATGGTTCTCGCAGCGATTCTCGCCATTCCGCGTGATCTGGATGAAGCAGCTGAGATTGATGGAGCAAACCGGCTGCAAAGAGCATTATCCATAACACTGCCGCTCATCAAGCCTATCATTTCTGTTGTCATTATGCTGTCGATTGCAGGTGCAATGAAGGCAGCAGATATCGTCATTGTCATGACAAAAGGCGGTCCAGCCGGGTCCACAGACGTGCTAGCAACCTACATGATCAAATATGCGATCACGAATTTTAAATACGGCTATGGAAATACCATCGCTGTCCTTATCTTTGTATTTACACTCATTCTGACGGCTCTCTATCAAGTCATGATCGCCCGCCGAAGTGAAAGGATTGAATACTAATGATGCGAACCTTGAGTAAATCAATCCCCCATGTATTTCTGCTCAGCTACTTGCTTGTAATTCTATTTCCATTTCTATTTGTCATCTTCTCATCCGTCAAGAAGGATAACAATGCGATTGCGCTTAATCCGTTTGGCATCCCGCAAGAGTTTGCATTTGAAAATTATGTAGAAGCCTGGGTTAATGCCAAGATCGGAACGTACTTCTTTAACAGCTTATATATTTCAATCCTAGCCTCGGTGGTATCCATCTTGCTTGGCGCGATGTTTGCCTTTGCGGTAACAAGAATGAAGCATGGAAAATGGAACGCTGCCTTCTTCAGCCTGATCCTGGTCGGCATGCTCATTCCGAACAACTCCCTGATGCTGCCCATCTATCTGCTTGTCCGCAAGCTGGGTATCCTGGATACGCATCTCGCGCTCATCATTCCTTATATTGCAAATGCGCTTCCGTTTACGATTATTATACTGGCTGCTTTTATGCGTTCGCTCCCAAGTGAAATCGAGGAAGCTGCCGTTATGGACGGGTTGAGGGCACAGGGGATATTTGCTAGAATAGTGTTACCTCTAACCATTCCAGCGATCGTTACGGTATTTATCGTTAACTTTCTTGGCAACTGGAATGAATTTCTTCTAGCCAACTACTTTTTATCCACGGACACACTTCGTACCCTGCCTGTAGGAATGGTGCAGTTCAGAGATCAGTACCAGATGAACTACGCCCAGATGTCAGCGGGAATTGTCTACAGTGTCGTGCCGGTTATCATTATTTATTCCATTTTGCAAGAGCAGATCATTGAAGGTGTAACCGCAGGTAGCGTCAAAGGGTGACGAGACTTACGCTTATGCTCTTCGACCGGGGAGAAATGCGTTCTTGAACTTGCGTAGCAAACTTGTCGTGGCGTTTCTGGCATTGATCATCATCCCGATGTGTGTCATGGGCTTCGGAACCTTTCTCGTGACATCGAGTACAATTGAGAAAAAATACAGCGAGCAGGCTGAGTATGCGCTGAAGTCGATCAGCTACAGCATCGAAAGCGTGTTTCAGGAAATGAACAATGTAACAGACAATGGAATTGCTACGTCTGTGTTTCAGATGGCGCTTGAATCCGAGAAGCCCGTGAACCTTGGGGAGAGCGATCAGCTCTATCTGAATGCGAGTCAGCGGAATTTTCGCAGCATGCTCTATAATTATCCCGCAATCAGCTATGCATTTCTCTATAATTTGGAGTATTCCGCCAGGGAGAGGATTGTCTCTATTTTTACGAAGGAAGACTTCAAGGCACTGCCTTTCGGGGAGTTTACCAACCATCCGCTCTACAATCAAGTGAAAGAGTTAAATGGTGTGCCTCTGTGGATTGCTCCGCTGGAGCATCCGGAATTCACGGGCTATGAGCCTGTATTTACTCAAATCAGGCTTGTAAAAGAGCTGAGTTTTTTCCAGAACATTGGTGTTCTGGTCGTGCAGATCAAGAATTGGGAAATTGACCGGATCTTCCGTAATCTCAGCATGAGCGGGAATCAGGATACGGAATTCATGATGGTGAACCAAGACGGGCTCGTTGTATATGACCCTTCCGGTTTTTATATTGGACGATACATGTCGGAGCTGATGAGCGAGACCTTTGCAGGCGGGGACGGATATCGCAGCAGCAGGCTGAATTTCGATGGAACAGAGAGCATCCTGTCTCAATACCAGATGAAGGGATATCCATGGCAGCTTGTCTCTGTAACTGAATGGAACTCCTTGGCGAAAGAAACGAATCAGCTGGTCAGCTGGTATGTGATTATTATTATATGCTGTCTATTTGCCGCCCTTATGTTCAATGTCTTTTTTATGAATCGGATTACCGGAACGATTGCAGTCCTTGTACGCTTTATGCGCAGAGTTGAAGATGGGGATTTGAGTGCAAGGATTGAGGGCAAAGGCTACGACGAGCTCCAGCTGCTGGCACAAGGCATCAATGATCTTATGGACAAAATCAGCAGCTTGTTCCGCAGAGTCAAGGCCGAGCAGATGCAGAAGACAAGAGCCGAGCTCCGGGTGCTGCAGGCCCAGATCAAGCCGCACTTCTTGTTCAATACACTAGAGTCCATTAATGGACTTGCGCTTCGCGGGGAACGAAGGAAGGTCAGCGAGATGGTGAACAGGCTGGCTAGCATTTTACGTATCAGCATTCAGGATGTGGAAGAAATTCCGATCAAGGAGGAAGTGAAGCATCTCGAGAACTACTTGGCGATTCAACAATACAGGTTTGCTGAGCTGTTTGAATATGAGATTGATATTCCTGAGAAGCTTGAATCCTTTCCTATTCTTAAGCTTACCCTGCAGCCCCTTGTCGAGAATAGCATTCAGCATGGGTTTGAAGGAATTGATTACGTTGGATTCATCCGGGTAACAGCATGGGAAGATATGGGAAGAGTTGTGCTTGAAGTGCAGGATAATGGAATCGGGATGGCTAACACCGTCCTTGAACGGTTCGAATACATGGCGAAGACGACGGAAATGGAGGATGAACCGATATCACCGGCCATGTCTGAACGTCGTGGTCTTGGAGTGCGGAGTGTAGCCGACCGAATTCGCATTCAATATGGAGAACATTACGGTATATTTATCTGTTCTGCGAGTGGGGCAGGAACGACAATCCGGTGTGTGCTGCCCAAAAACGATTGGGGGGATTCGTCTTGGAATTGAGTGCGCTGCTAATTGATGATGAACAGCCTATACTTGATAACTTGAAGGAGTTTATTGATTGGGAATCGCTCGGAATCAAGGTGGCTGGAGCTGCCCGTACCGGAAATGAAGCGTTAGAGCTGAGTACCCATGTTCAGCCTGATCTCATATTATGTGATATTCGAATGCCTGTCATGGACGGACTAACATTCATTGAACAGTATCGGATAAGAGGCGGGAAAGCAGAGATTCTGCTGCTTACCGGCTACCAGGAGTTTGAATATGCGAGACTTGCATTGCAGCAAGGCGTTCGTGAATACATATGCAAGCCGATCGATTATTTTGAGCTGGAGTCAACCATTGGCGCACTTGCAGTCCGTATCCGCAATAAGAAGCAGCAGGAGCAGCAGGGCACGGTGCGAGAGCTGTATATGAGCAAGTGGATTCGTCGAAAATGGCTGCAGGAAGTATTGCTTGGTGAATCCCATAGTCCCAATCCATGTGAAGATGTGAAGTCAACCGCAGGTGGAAGTCGTTATACACTCATCTTGCTCGTTGCACAGGATTATTTCCTCAATTCCTTGTTATGGTCAGAAGAAGAGCGTAAGCATTGGCATGAGTTGGTTGGTGCAGTAATCGACGATCATTTGGCGGCTTCAACGCCAGCAGGAGAAGTAATCCAGACGCGGGATGGAGAATGGTGTATTGTTATTGAACATGATTCCTCCTTGTCTGAGTCTACTTCCCGTGTCCCTGATCCTGACTTACTCGAAGAGCTGGAACGTAGGTTTACAGATGCATCTGGCATGGCTGCAGAATTGTATGCTTCCGGCAAGAAGGTCTTTGATTACATGCTGGCCGAAGAATATAGAGATGCCCAGCGGGCGCTGATGATGTCTGAGCATTCAGGCACAAGGATTGCAAATATTGATGAGCAGGAGTCAGGCGAAGAGCTTGAATGGATGTCTCGTGTATGGTCGGATCGGTTGACCCTGGCGGTGAGGCAAAAAAATAAAAATGAGGTTACATCGGTGCTGAAGCAAATTTACAGCTTGATGTGCACCGACAAAGGGAGTAACAACGGCAAGGCCATCAAGTATTTCCATTACATTGTTGTTCTCATGCTCCGTGATATGCACGAAATGAAGCTGCTGAAGACAGAAGCAGAAGAACGGATCTGGAATGTGATGTTACAAACGCTTACACTCCGGGAATATTTTGAGCTGTCACTTACCTTGGCAGAAGCTTGTGCAAGCGAGCTGCCGAGGCGCACGGCAGGAGAGCTGGTGGCTACCGCAAGGGATTATATCGCGGCAAGGCTGGATAAAGATCTGGGTATTGAAGAGATGGCAGACCAGCTTGGGATCTGTTCAAGCTACTTCTGCCAGCTATTCAAGAGCCATTTTGGTGTCACTTTTGTTGAATATGTAACGAGAGAAAGGATGGAGTCTGCGAAAGCCATGCTCACCGGAACAGATCGGAGCATCGCTTCGATTGGAGCTGCCGTGGGGTATCGGGAACGGAGATATTTCTCAAAAGTATTTCATAAGTATTATGGAATGAAGCCTTCTGAATTTCGTGAGATGGCAGCCAAGACAAACTGAACTCTTCCAAATCATAAGTAAATGGCGACATAAGAGCAGCGTTTCCGACTTAGGGGATGTTGCTTTTTGTCATTTTTTAGAATGTGTAGAGCAACTTTTTCAGTATAACTGCGTCTAATAATGAGACATGCATCGTGATACAACTAAGTGATTAGAAGGAGTCGAGGAATGAATTTCAAGAAATTATCTATTCTCACCGTCTTTGCCGTTTCACAGGTACTGATGGCTTTTCCAGTGAGTGCACAATCAGACACAGCAGAAGTTCAGCAGGGACAAGCACTTGATCAACAAGCAGCAAGTGTGCAAGAAACCCTGTCCCAAGATGTTAAGAATGACGAGAGTACTTCACACACCAATAACGAAGTGAAGCAGGACACAGAAGCCGCAGAAGGATCCGTAAGCGGAGCTCAGGACATATCTGATGAAGCAGAGCTTCCAGATGATTCTCAAAGTGATGAATCCTCTGAGAAAGACCAGGCTTCACTTCCCGAAGAGGATTCTATAGAGTCGGATGCTGTAGAGCAGCAGCCGGTTTCACAGCAAACTGCTCAGGAGACAAGCTCGGTCAAGGCAAATACAGCAGCGAATACAGCTGTCAGCGCGAGCCAGCTGATCTTATTTTATAATAGCAGCAAGATGATTCAGGACGGTGTTACTTACTACGCTCCACAGCCGATGGTTGTGAAGAGCGGTGTTTCCTATGTGCCTATTCGCGCATTGGTTGATCGAGTCGGATACAAGGTATCATACAATTACAGCACCAAGGAAACGCTGATCATCCAGGGCAGCAACGAACTTCGCTTCAAAACGAACAGCAGCAGCTATACGGTTAACGGCGTTTCGAAGAGCATGAAGGGCGCTTCCTATCAGACGAACAATACATTTATGGTACCGCTGACATCCATTACCCAAGCACTTGGCATAACCTACAGTGTGGATAACATCAATAAACGGATTATTCTGAACCTGTCGAGTAAGCCGCTTGCTAAATTCAGCATTCAGCCGAGCAAGGTGTACGCAGGAGATCAGGTAACTTATGTAACAGCTCCTTATTCTCCGAAAGGTCTTGCGATCATTAATGAACGCTGGGAAGGCAGACAGGATGTATTTGAATCAGAAGGGAACTATACGGTCAGCTATTATGTTCAGGATTCAAGCGGTACATGGAGTGATGCCTATACCGTTACCATTAATGTAGAACGGCCGAATCAGCCGCCGATTCCGATGTTTACAACAGATAAAGAAGAATATAAGATGGGCGAGCTGATTACGTACAAGGACGAGAGTACAGATGACGAGTATATAGTAGATACACAGTGGGACAATAATGCAGCAGCGTTTTTCACACCTGGACCCAAGACGATTCGATTAACGGTTACTGATAATAAAGGGGCAAGCCGGACTTACGAAAAAACGATTATTATCACAAACGAAACGTTGTACACGCTCAATGAGTTTAATCGTCTCTTTACACCGGTTGGGGAGGAATTTGCCTTTGACGGTTCGATTGTCCCGACCTGGGATAAAGTGAGTTATACGTACACGGATCAACCAGGCACACTGATACGAAGCAATAGTCCTGAAACGGTAACCCGTGAAGGGATTCTATATCAGGATCGTGCCGTCGGCAACACGAGATTTTTGCTTCACCATCTCAATAACACCGGCAAAAAAGTGAAGATGTACGTGGTCGCAACGAACAACAACTCGGCTACAGCTACACTTCGCACAGAGAATCTAGGCTTCGCAGGTCCGACCAACATTGCACAGGCTGCAGGCAAAAAAGCGGTGCAAAGATATTTTGAAACGATGCAGGATGGTTCAAAGTGGTCGACTACTCAGCTGAAGCCGGGAGAGAGCAAGCTGATCCTTACCGATCTGAGCATGTCGAGTCTTGGCCAGAGTCAAATTATTTCACTGTATTCTGATGTTTACAGCAATTATCCAATTGACTACAAAGTCATTATGATTGATGAGAAGCTGGATCCGCTGTCTGCAGTGAAGAAGCTGCCGGTTCTTGATCGGGATGGTGTTCATAACCGCGGAACTTATGATAATCCAACTCGCATCATCAGATACAGCGAGACAATTGGCGAGAAGTCACAGCGGCTTGTGATTGGGGATAACAAGGATGACCCGAACGTGGCCGGCGTGGATCCGATGGTAGGGGTAACAGCCTCCAACTCGGGTAACTTCGGTGTCCTGTACAAGATCACACTGGACTCCGTAGCTCCTAATACACTGATCTCCTTTAATCCTCGCGGAGGAACCTATTCGGGCTATGCGATGGTGAATGGAATGCTCATACCTCTGGCGAAGAGTGGAGGAGTAAGTGCTCCGAATGAGCAGGTTGTATTATACCGAACAGGCAGCTATGAGCAAAAGGTCGAAATCTGGTTCACTGCTGCGCCGGCAAGCAGTCTTCCAATCAATCTGTTGTTTACGGCATTGCCGCAAATAGAGGAGTAAGAATTCATTCATACAAGAAAAGAGCTCTACATCAGAGTTCTTTTTTTGTTACGTTTGTGTCGAATACGAATCAATGTACTATACGTGTTCGTTGACGTGACTCTTGATTTCAGGCATTATAAGGGTATGACACAAATAGGTATGACAGGAGGGTTAAGAGTCATGCTGTCCACGGATCAAATTATTGAAGCTATGTCCGGTCAAGGACTTCGAATTACAGATCAGCGCAAGACGCTGGCAAGGCTTTTTGCCGAATCAGAAGGTTATTTGTCACCAAAAGACGTTTATGAATATATGGGCAAATCATACAGCGGACTAAGCTTTGATACGGTCTATCGCAACTTGAGAGTCATGCAGGAGCTCGGCGTACTGGAGCAGGTTATTTTTGAAGACGGGGTTAAATTCAAAGCTTCATGCAGCAGCGGTCATCACCATCATCATTTGATATGTCTGAACTGCCAGAAGACACTGCCGATCGAGTTTTGCCCGATGAATCTTACAGACACGCCGGATCAATTTCAAGTTGTTGAACACAAGTTTGAAATTTTTGGATATTGCAGAGAATGTCAGACTGAAGGCAAAGGCTATAAGAGTACGAAGAAGCCTGCTTCCAAAGGTCATTAATAATGAAGCCTGCTAGATTCATCGCGAAGGCTCCGGTTCAGTTCTATCGCAAATTCATCTCACCGCTGACGCCGCCCAGCTGTCGTTTTTATCCGACCTGTTCTGCTTATGCACTCGAAGCCATTGAGGTGCACGGTGCAGTGAAGGGATCACTCCTTGCGGCGAAACGGATAGCGAAGTGTCATCCTTTACACCCGGGGGGAGTGGACCTCGTCCCTCCCAAGAAGGGCAGTGAAGGAAATACGCCTTCATAGGCTGCGGAACCTTGACATTGATGCTGCCGTTTTGTATGATTTTTCTGAATAAGCTCAATATTATAGATGTACGCATATTTTTCCTATGAAGGGATAAGTACGATCATGCATGCTTTAGTACAGAGAGCCGGGGGAGCTGCAAGCCGGTCTGAAGCAGAGTTCGGAAAATGGTCCTGGAGGAACTGCTTTCGAGCCATATCCGTCCTAGTAGATGGAAGGTAAGGGAGCGGCGCATGCCAGCGTTAGCGGGCACAGTTAAGCAATGAGCTTGACTGGTATGAGCCTGATTTCTTACTTGAGTGTGAAGTGATCAGGGAATTTGGGTGGTACCACGTGAGTGTAACAGACTCTCGTCCCATATGGGATGAGGGTCTTTTTGTGTTGTTTTTACATGGTACCGCAATCCCTTGATTACATATTAATCATTAGGAGGCATACAAAAGTGACAGACAAAAAAACATTCTACATTACAACACCGATTTACTATCCAAGCGACAAGCTGCACATCGGTCATGCTTACACTACAGTAGCGGGAGATGCGATCTCAAGATATAAGCGCCTAAGAGGCTATGAGGTACGTTACCTGACAGGTACAGATGAGCATGGTCAAAAAATCGAGCAAAAAGCGAAGGCAGCAGGCAAAACACCGCAGGAATTTGTTGACCATATTGTCGCAGGAATTCAGGATTTGTGGAAAAAGCTTGATATCACAAACGATGATTTCATTCGGACGACAGAGCCGAGGCATACATCCGTCGTTCAGGACGTGTTTGAGCGACTGGTGCAGCAGGGCGACATTTATAAAGGGGAATACGAAGGCTGGTACAGTATACCTGATGAAACCTATTACACGGAAACACAGCTGGTGGATACCGAGAAGGATGCGAATGGCAAAATTATTGGCGGAAAAAGTCCGGACAGCGGTCATCCCGTCGAGCTCGTCAAAGAGGAAAGCTATTTCTTCAAAATGAGCAAATATGCAGACCGGCTGCTTCAATATTATGAGGAAAATCCGGATTTCATCCAGCCTAAATCCCGCAAGAACGAAATGATTAACAATTTCATCAAGCCGGGTCTTGAGGATCTGGCTGTATCCCGTACAAGCTATGAATGGGGAGTTAAAGTATCCAGTGATCCTAAGCATGTGGTCTACGTATGGATTGATGCACTGCTGAACTACATTACCGCTCTGGGATATGGCAGTGAGGATGCTTCCTTGTACGATAAATTCTGGCCGGCAGATGTTCATCTGATGAGTAAAGAAATCGTCCGCTTCCACACGATATATTGGCCGATTATGCTGATGGCGCTGGATCTTCCGCTGCCGAAGAAGGTATTTGCCCACGGATGGCTGCTGATGAAGGATGGCAAAATGTCCAAATCCAAAGGGAATGTCGTTGATCCCGTGACACTGATTGACCGCTACGGACTGGATTCCCTGCGTTACTACCTGCTGCGTGAGGTACCTTTTGGATCGGATGGTACGTTTACTCCGGAGAGCTTCGTAGAGCGTGTTAACTCGGATCTCGCGAATGACCTCGGCAATCTGCTAAACCGTACTGTGGCGATGGTGCACAAGTATTTTGACGGCAAAACGCCTGCATACCTATCCAGAGTAACTGAATTTGACAGCACGATTGAAGAGCTTGCGCTGAGTACTGTGGAGAAAGTGGAAGAGGCGATGGAGAATCTGGAATTCTCTGTAGCACTGACACTGATTGGTCAATTCATCAGCCGGTGCAACAAATATATTGATGAAACTCAGCCATGGGTGCTTGCTAAGGATGAGGCAAAACGCGAGGAGCTTGCTTCCGTTATGGCCCATCTGGTGGAGAGCTTGCGTGTAGCATCCATCTTGCTGCAGCCGTTCTTAACTCAGGCTCCGCGCAAAATTTGGGAGCAGCTTAACATTCAGGAGGGAGAGCTTACAAGCTGGGACAGCACCAAGCAGGCAGGATTGGTTCCAGCAGGAAATGAGCTTCGCAAGGGTGAGCCGATCTTCCCGAGACTTGATGTAGAGCAGGAGGTTGCCTATATTGCGGGTGCTATGTCAGGCGGAACCAAAGCAGAGCCAGCCAAAGCGGTAGAAGCCGCAGCAGAAGCAACGGAAGGACTGCCGGAGATCGGAATTGAGGACTTTGCCAAAGTAGAGCTGCGTGTTGCTCAGGTTACCGCGTGCGAGCCGGTGAAAAAGGCAGATAAGCTGCTGAAGCTGCAGCTTGATCTCGGTTATGAGCAGCGTCAAGTAGTATCGGGTATTGCGAAGTTCTATACGCCGGAAGAAATGGTAGGCAAGAAAGTCATTTGTGTGACGAATCTGAAGCCGGTGAAGCTGCGCGGCGAATTGTCTCAAGGGATGATTCTCGCTGCCTCTCATGGAGATCAATTGACTCTGGCTACGGTGCCTGAAAATATGCCGAACGGGGCAATCGTGAAGTAACCCCCTTTTTAATGAGTTATGAAATGGGTGCATCCTGCACATAATCTTAAAAAGAGGATTTTAAGCTTATACAATGAAGAGCGTTCCTTTTAGGGAACGCTCTTTTTTTCAGTAAATAGTATTGACAATCTTGGGAGGGATGCTATACTACTATTTGCTAGTAATCATTACGATTACGATTAAATAGATGCGGAGGTCATTATGAAATATAGTTTGACTGGAAAAAAAGTGCGGAATATGGCCGGGGGAGTATTACTTAGCGCTATCATGTTATTTACAGCCGCTTGTGGCAATGATTCAAACGGCAGCTCTCAAGGGCAGATTGAGGAAGATAAGTTCAACGTCGTTACGAGTTTTTATCCAATATATGAATTTGCTAAGACGATAGGCGGGGAAGATGCGAATGTAATCAATTTGCAGCCAGCAGGAGTAGATCCTCATAGCTGGACTCCACGCAGTCAGGATATCGTCAATACATCCAATGCAGGACTGTTTCTGTACAATGGTGCAGGACTTGAAGGATGGGTACCCAACTTCTTGAAGGGACTCGACAGCGATTCTAATGTGAAATCTGTAGAAGTAAGCGAAGGGATCGAGCTGATCGATTCAGAAGGTCATACCCATGATCATGCAGCAGAGGAAGCTGCTGATGAGCATGCCCATGAAGGCGAGGAGCACGCTCATGAAGAAGAGCATGCACATGAAGGTGAAGAATCTCATGAAGAGGAGCACGCTCATGAAGAAGAAGCTCCAGCTTCAGATGATGGTCATAATCATGGTTCCACCGATCCTCATACTTGGATAAGCCCCAAATCAGCTCTGATCATGGCAGAAAATATTAAGGACAGCCTAGTTGAAGCAGATCCTGAGCACCAAGCAGGTTATGAAGAACGCTATGAGGGTCTTAAACAGGAGCTAGAGGATCTGGATGCCAAATTTACAGAGGAGCTCGCAAAAGTACCCAATAAAGAGATTGTAGTATCTCATCAAGCATTTGGTTATCTTGCACGAGATTACGGACTGACTCAGCATTCGATCATGGGGTTATCTCCTGATGCAGAGCCAACGGGACAGGACATTGTGAAGCTAGCTAATCTCGTTGAAGAAGAAGGAATTAAATATATCTTTTTTGAAGAGCTGGTATCGGATAAGCTGGCCAAGACACTTGCTTCAGAAGCGGGTGTACAAACGATGGTACTCAATCCGGTTGAAGGATTGACTGAAGAGCAGCTGCAGAACGGAGAAACTTATTTTACTCAAATGGAGAAAAATTTACAAAATTTAATCACCGCTTTAAAATAAGCGAAGATAATGCTAGGATGATAATAGATTGAACTTGAAATAAAGGATGGAACGTCGATGCAACCAGCTACAGCACTATGCCATGATCCAGTCCTTGAGCTTAACAATCTATGTTTTTCTTACGGTGAACAACAGGTAATTAAGGATCTGAATCTTACCGTGAAAGAACGAGATTTCGTAGGAGTGATTGGTTCGAATGGAGCGGGAAAAACGACGCTGATGCGAATGCTTGTTGGACTGCTGCCCCAAGGATCCGGTGATATTCGGATGTTTGGTACACCGATCGCCAAATTTAAGGACTGGGAACGAATTGGATATGTACCGCAAAAAAATGCCTTTAATCCACTGTTTCCGGCTACAGTAAGAGAAGTCGTACAGTCTGGGCTGTACAACAACAAAAACATATTCCGCAGATTGAGTCAGAAGCATAAGCAGCAATGCGATGATGCGCTTGAAGTCATGCGGATTCAGGATTTGGCTGATAAGAGAATTGGCCAATTGTCTGGCGGTCAACAGCAGCGTACTTTTTTGGCCCGGGCGCTCATTAACCGTCCAGATTTGCTCATTCTTGATGAACCTACAGTAGGTATTGATGCGGAGACGCAGGCAAGCTTCTTCGAGCTGATCACGCATATGCATCAGCATCATCATATGACCTTCTTAATGGTATCGCATGATATCGATATGATTGAAGGTTATCTCGGAAGTGAGCCGGATCAGCAGAACGGCAAGATCAAGTTCTATGTTCGCCATTCACATGATCTGGAGAACTGTGCTCAGACTGATTTACAGCATACATTGTTATAAGGGCCGAAGGAGTCGTGGAAATTGGAAATATTAACGAGTGAATTTTTTCAGCGGGCGCTGGCTGGCGGGATACTGATCGGTATCACAGCCCCGCTGATTGGTTTGTTTCTTGTGCTTCGCAGATTATCGATGATCGGGGACACCTTGTCGCATGTAACCATTGCGGGGGTGGCCCTTGGCTTTTTGCTGGGGGTATATCCGATTGCGGTTGGACTTGTCTTTGCGGTCTTAGCCTCATTTGCCATAGAGAAGCTGCGTAAAGCCTACAAGAGTTATGCTGAATTATCGATCGCCATTATTATGTCCGGGGGAGTAGCGCTGGCTTCTTTATTCTTTACTCTTGGTAAAGGCTATAATGGGGACGTAATGAGTTATTTGTTTGGTAGTATATATACATTGGATATGACGGATTTGACGGTTGTTGGAATCGTAACGGTTATTGTTATTGCTGTAGTGTCTATTTTTCATAAGGAGTTCTTCCTTCTAAGCTTTGAGGAGGATGCCGCTGCCGTTACCGGACTTCCTACAAAATTGTTGAACATGCTGCTTACCGTGATGACAGCACTGGTAATCAGTACAGCTATTAAGATCGTCGGAGCGCTGCTTGTCTCGGCACTGCTGACCATACCGGTTGCCGTCAGTCTCTTGATTGCGAGAAGCTTCAGATCTTCCATTATATTATCTGTCATTATTTCGGAAATTGCCGTTATTGCAGGACTTATCATTGCAGGGGTATGGAATCTCGCTCCTGGAGCAACGATTGTTCTCTTGCTTATTGCGATGCTTATTGTCATTATGCTTGGTAAAAAAGGAATTCGGGCTTAAGATATTTATCTTACCCGAATTCTTTCATTCGTTCTTAGGGAGGCGTTATAGTCATGCCTGATGTGAACGTATTATTAGCCTTCTTGGCAGGGGTTGCTTCCTTCTTATCACCCTGCAGTCTGCCGCTGTATCCGTCCTATCTGTCCTACATAACCGGTTTATCCGTGCAGCAGCTTAAGCACGAGCAGAATAAGCGCGAGGTCCGTATGCGCACGTTAAGCCATACTCTAGCTTTTATCCTGGGCTTTTCCGTCGTATTCTACACACTCGGACTTGGCGCAGGCATCTTTGGAGAATTTTTTCACGAATACAAGGACCTCATTCGAATGCTGTCAGCAATACTTATTATGGTCATGGGCTTATTTCTCATTGGGCTCTTTCAGCCGCAGCTATTGATGAAGGAAAGAAAGCTTGATGTCAAATGGAAGCCGGCTGGCTACCTTGGCTCTTTTATTTTTGGCATTGGCTTTTCTGCTGGCTGGTCTCCTTGCATCGGACCTATTCTTACCGCAATCATCGCGATTGCAGCAACCGAGCCGGGAACCTGGGTTACGCTTATTACAGGCTATACTATAGGATTCGCACTTCCCTTTTTCTTGCTGGCATTCTTTGTTGGAACGACGAGATTTATCAGTAAATATTCAGGTGTACTAATGAAGGTCGGGGGTAGTGTTATGGTTCTGATGGGCATATTGCTCTTTACAGACCGAATGACACAAATTACGATTTGGCTGCAACGAATTACACCGGAATGGATGATATTCTAAAAAATAGTTTCGTTATGTAAGCCCATCAGTCGCTGACTGATGGTTTTTTCACATTATGCAGATGATTGGCAGTGGCTTTTGTCGAAGGCAAACTTAGGTGAAATATTCAATTTTAGCTTGTGGAAAAGCATCGAAGATACGTTCCGTAATAAATTCACGGAGTGCCTGCTGCTGATCTTTAGGGTATACATATTTATATTGTCCCCATTTTCCCCATTTGGTCTCACGTTTCGCTATATCCATTTCCAGCTTGGATTTGGGATAGCGCTGTTCAATCACATTTTTGGCCGTCTTGGTAAAGCGGTGCTGAATCATCTCAAAAGTCAAATCTTTGGTTGCTTCCTGTGGAAGATTTTCTTTAAGCCTTTCCAGCAGCTCGCTATAGCCCTCTTCCCACCCGTCGTACCAAATGATCGGAGCGATAATAAAACCGAGGGGATATCCGGCGTGAGCGATTTTTCCTGCGGCTTCTATACGTTCCTCGAAGCGGGAGGTGGCAGGCTCAAAATTTTTAATTACATATTCAGCATTTACACTAAATCGAATGCGCGTATGGCCGTTATGCTTGATGTTCAGCAGAGGATCTACATGATGATACTTGGTAACGAACCGAAGTCGTCCAAACTCTTCATCCGCCATAAAGCGAATGAGATCACCGAGGCTCCCAGTAATATGTTCGAGCCCGACAGGGTCAGAAGTACAAGCAGCCTCAAACCGGGTGATCTCCGGCTTGCGCTCTTCAATGTAATCCTTCGCTGCATGCAGAATGTCCTCCGTGTTTACATAGACACGAATATAAGGTTTGCTGCCAAGCGTGGTCTGCAGATAGCAGTAGTGACAGTGTCCCATACATCCTGTAGATATCGGAATCGCATATTCGGCAGAGGGCTTGGACTGATCGAATTTAAGCGTTTTGCGAAGGCCCACCACGAGCGTTCTTTTGGCTATACGGTATTTCTCCTGATCTGTCTCTCCCGGCAAGTTCGTAATTCGGTTGTGCGAAGTGGTCATACGATATTCAATATTATTCGCTTTAACCCATTCCATAATGCGTTTGCCTTTTTCATATTCCAATGCCTGTGGTTCAAAATAAACTAAATCAGGAACAAAGGGAGCTGTTGGCTTAAGCTTGCGTTTAGGCTTTTCCGGAACGAGTATTGTCATGGGCAGTTGGCTCCTCTCCCTGTATTCAATTCTTAGTTATTGTGCCATCAGTTTGCACCCATTAAGCGTGGTAAGTTCAGTCATGTAAGAAGTGCTTGTCAGGCTTTAAGACTTGCAAATCGCAAGTGATAACATGTATCATTACAAGAGCAAAGTTGTGCGATCGATCAGACGCTAGTTCATAAATGAAAAGAGGTAAGGCAAATGCCAACGCCCAGTATGGAAGATTATTTGGAGCGAATTTACAAGTTAATTGACGAGAAGGGCTATGCGCGTGTATCCGATATAGCTGAGGGACTGGAAGTCCATCCTTCCTCTGTAACCAAGATGATCCAGAAGCTGGATAAAGATGAATATTTAATCTATGAAAAATACCGCGGACTCGTGCTGACGCCAAAAGGCAAAAAGATTGGCAAGCGTCTAATGGACCGTCATGAGCTGCTTGAGGAATTTTTAACGATGATTGGCGTTAAGAATGAGAATATCTATACCGATGTTGAAGGAATTGAGCATCATTTGAGCTGGGATTCCATTACTTGCATCGAAACCCTTGTCGAATATTTTCGCAGAGACAACACCCGACTAGAGGATTTACAGAATGTTCATAAAGAACTGACCAACGAATCATAGAAGAGCACCGTCCTGATTTATTTGCGGGACAGGTGTTTTTTCTTTTTATACGCAACTATCAGAATAGAATCCGCGTCTATATTCATAGGAAATGGTTTATTTTTCTAATACCAAAGCTATGGAGGACAAGGGTTGTATGAGGAAATGGAAACAATGCATCGCATTATTGCTAGTCTGTTTGCTGGCATTTCAAGGGGGCTCTGTGACATTCGCAGCCAGTACGGCAGGAATTACGATTTATTTGGATGGTGAGGAGCTGGAGTCTGACGTTGCGCCTTATATCGTACCCAAAGTCAATGTCACGATGGTGCCGCTTCGTGTAATCAGTGAAGGCATTGGCGCTTCGGTTAAGTGGAATCAGGCGTCCAAAACCGTTCGGATTCAAGGATTTGGCAACGACCTGTCTTTGACCCAAGGGAAGAGCACGGCGATTGTGAACGGAAAAACGGTACAGCTGTCCGCGAATGTGACCAACACCAAAAACCGTGTGATGGTGCCGATTCGTTTTGTCAGCGAGCATCTGGGCCTGATTGTGAAATGGAATCAATCCGCCAAAACGATTCATCTCACCTCTACGAATTTGTGGCCGACAGATCCGGAAATTCCGGTTGTACCTGGAGAACCAGAGGACAGCGATATGAGAGGCGCATGGATCTCCACCATTAATGGAGACTGGCCGAAATCAGGATCTATGAATAATGTGGAGAAGCAGAAGAGTGATTTCATCCAGGAGCTTGATAAGCTGGAGTCTATGGGAATCAATGCGGTATTTGTTCAGCTGAGAGGTGCCGCTGACGCGATCTATCCTTCCACACTGGTTCCATGGAACAAAGTATTGACTGGCACCCAAGGGGTGGATCCAGGGTATGATCCTGTCAGCTTCATGATCGAGGAAGTACATAAACGGGGGATGGAATTCCATGCCTGGTTTAATCCTTTCCGCGCGAATACGACGGCAGACATTAGCAAGAATGCAGCCAATCATGTAGTGAATGTACATCCGGATTGGATCGTAACCGCTAAGAATCAGATGTACATTAATCCGGGTATCCCAGATGCAAGACAGCATATTATTGATGCCATCATGGAAGTGGTGAATCGTTATGACATCGATGGCGTTCATTTGGACGACTATTTCTACCCATCTAATGTCACTTTTAATGATGCAGCTGCCTTCAAAGCGTATAATTACAACAACTATAAAGATATTAATGACTGGCGTGTAGATAATATTAACAGGTTCGTTCAGTCACTGGGGGAACAGATACAAGCTGTGAAGCCTGGAGTCGAGTATGGAATTAGTCCATTTGGCGTGTGGAGAAACATCGCAGATGATCCGACAGGCTCGAATACGAAGGCAGGCGTGACCGCCTATGATGATATGCATGCGGATGTGCGTACTTGGATTCAGAAAGAGTGGATTGATTATGTTGCACCGCAGATTTATTGGAGCATGTCACTCCAAGCGGCAAGATACGATATTCTGGTTGACTGGTGGGTCGATGAGGTGTCAGGGACCGATGTGGATCTGTATATAGGTCACTCACCTTACAAGCTGGGAACATCCGAAGCGGGCTGGCACACCGCAAATGAAATCATTAATCAGCTCAAATATAATGAGCAGTATGAAGAAGTTGATGGCGACATCTACTTTAGTGCACAATACCTGACCAAGAATCCTCTTGGCTTGATCGGTTTACTGCAAAACTATTACGGAAAATGAAATGACTTTTCTAGAATATTAAAGGCTTCATAAACTGCTGATCTACAACATAAAAAGTCCTTTGACCTTTAGCAGGTCAAAGGACTTTTGCTTTTGCTAATGATATTTAGGAAGCTCATCGTCATTTTTGCTTTTCTTCTGTCCTTCAATGACATGAAAAGGGTAGCTCTTGCGCTTATTCATTGTCTGTCCGGGTTTATGTCCTGACTTACTCCGTTCGAGCTTCGCCATCGTTGCTTTGGAAGGCTTCACTTTAGGGTGTCTGCCGGTCAATGCCCGAGGGGGACGCTTATAGAACCAGAAGATGAGTCCTCCCAGGATCAGGGGGAAGATTAGTTCACTCCATAAACCAGATCGAATAATATCATATAAGCCGAAGACCGCCAATATCATGATGATCCAAAAAGCTACTGCATGCTTAACCATGTCAGATCCTCATCCTTTCACAGGATCAAGATTACCGCTAGTTACACTGAACGTTGCGGGTGATTTTTCAAATTCCGCATCAAGCTCACGCATACGGTTAAAGGAGGCAATCGATACCTCAACCTGCTCGTTCGTTGGTTCTTTGGTTGTAAGAAGCTGAAGCCACAGGCCCGGATAACCAAGGAAGCGAAGAACCGGTATGTCTCTTACTGCGTTTGTAAACTTTAATACTTCAAATGAAACACCGAGTACGATCGGCAAGAGCATGAGCCGCTGTCCTACACGCTCCCATACATTATCGTAAGGAAACGGGATCGAGAATACAGAATAGACAAGCACCCCGACAATGACACTGAGCACCAGGAAGCTGCTTCCGCATCTGTAATGGAGACGGCTGAATTTCTGTACACTCTCCGGAGTGAGCTCAGCTCCAGCTTCATAAGCACTTATTACCTTATGCTCTGCACCATGATATTGAAACAATCGCTTGATGGTTGGTGTCATGGATAAGAAGTACAGGTAAGCAAAGACAAGCAGGATCTTAATAATTCCTTCAATGAAAGTATGACCGAACTGGCTGATCGCCAGGCTGCCGAATAGAAATTCCTCTATGAATACCGGTACCGCCGTCAACACCACTTTGCCAAATACAAAGGATAGGATACCTACGGCAGCAACGCCGATAATCATCGACAGACTCCAGCCTGAATCTTCATTCTCTTGATACTTCGCACGTTCTTCTGGTGTCAGCTCGTCGTCAGCATAAGCATCTGCCGAGTAATTTAAATGCTTCGTTCCCTTGGCGCTGGAGTCTATCAGACTTACAATCCCGCGTAGAAAAGGGACCTTACGTAATTTGGTGACCCAGGATTTATCCTGTTTAGGCACTTCAAGAAAAGTGATTTCTTGGTTTTTACGACGTACTGCAGTGACATTCACATGCTTCCCGCCGAACATGACCCCTTCAATTACGGCTTGACCGCCATAAGCCACTCTTTTTGATTCTTGAGGCAAAGAGCTCACCTTCCTATTCTTAACTTCGATTGTCTACATTGTATCGAATTCCGCCAGCAATTTCTAGTTCTGACTAGTCTTCAGTAATTTGAACATACTACAAGTTATAACAAGGTTTTACATGAGAGTATGCATAGTGACATTTGCTGCAGCTAGGGCCATTCATTGCTTTTGGTTATCAGATGCAAAAGTGTGATCGTGTTTATGTACGAGCTGCAGCCCAAAAAGTTGCGGATCTCTTACTTCCGAGAAGATAAATAAATACATAAGCTGCAGGAGGATGAGTCATGAGTCACTTAGAACAGCGCAGAGAGATTACTAATAAATTTGTATTTGCGTTGGAAATCGGTTTTTTTGCAGGGTTGATCTGGGGAGGTATTCAGTGGATATTTTACTACTTTAACTTTACTGTCGTACCGATAGGTTTTCTGGCAGAGCCTTTTTTCAAGCATGCTTATATTTATAAAATACAGGGACATTTTATCGGGTGGCTGTTTTTCATCGTTTTTTCACTGATTGCATCTATCATATATACGTACCTGTTCCGCAAGCTGAAGGGGCCCATACCCGGTCTGATCTATGGGATCGCCTGGTGGGTCATTCTCTTCGTATGGATTGGTCCCTGGACAGGGATGATGAAGCCTCTAAACCAGCTGACCTGGGATTCCATCTTTAGCGAAGTCTGTTTGTTCCTGCTGTGGGGATTGTTCATCGGTTACAGCATCGCAATGGAGTTTACGGATGAACGTAAAAGAGACACCCAGATGGGCTGATAATAAATCGCTAGCGAATATGCGGTACTACCGAGCCCTCACCACTGCTGCCGTGATGCAAAAAAGCTTCTCAATCCAATATCCGGTATGGTAAAATAGCAGATGGTTATTTGCAGGAAAGGTGGTGCGCGAGGATATGAAACGGATTCTGGTTATGAACGGCCCGAACCTGAATATGCTTGGTGTGCGTGAGCCTGGTATTTATGGTAAGCAAAATCTTCAATGCATTGAAGAAATGCTTCGTGCTCAGGCGGAGAAGCTTTCCGTATCCATTACTTTTTATCAATCGAATCATGAAGGAGAACTTATCGACCGAATTCATGCTTCCTTGGGGGAAGTTGACGGAATATTGCTTAATGCAGGTGCCTTTACTCACTACAGCTATGCTATTCGTGACGCTTTGAGCACAGTTAAAATTCCTACCATCGAACTTCATCTGTCTAATATTCATGCGCGGGAGTCTTTCCGGCATACGTCGGTCATTGCAGCGGTAACGATTGGTCAAATTTCTGGCTTCGGAGCTTACAGCTATGAACATGCCCTAAACGCGATGTATCGCTATTTGGAGACACAAGACGCTTCGATGGATTGAATGAACGAGAGCGAAGAAAGAAGGTATAATCATGGGGAACAACCGAGTGTTGAAATTGCGTAAAGCGATGCAAGAGTCTCAGCTGGAAGCGTTCTTGGTCACCAGTCCTATTAATAGACGATACATGACCGGATTCACGGGTTCAGCAGGGTACGTATTGATTACGCGAGAACAAGCCTATTTGCTTACGGATTTCCGTTACATGACACAAGCTCCTCAGCAGGCGGCAGGCTACACGGTAGTGGAACATGCAGCCAAGCCGATGAGTACGGTTAAAGAGCTCCTGGATAAAGAGGGCATCAAGTCTCTGGGGTTTGAGCAGGATGTCGTCACTTTCTCTACGTATGGGGTTTATTCAGAGCAATTGAAGCCCGTGTCTCTCGTGCCTGTCAGCGGCCTGGTGGAGAAGCTGCGGATTTACAAGGATGAGAACGAGATTGCCATCATGCAGCGTGCTGCGGACTTGGCTGACTCGACTTTTTCGCATATCCAGAATGTGATCAAGCCGGGAATGACAGAGCGTGAAGTAGATCTGGAAATGGAATTCTTCATGCGCAAAAATGGTGCTTCATCATCTTCGTTCGATACGATCGTAGCTTCTGGCGAACGTTCGGCAATGCCGCATGGGGTTGCCAGTAACAAAGTGATTGAAACGTCAGACTTTGTTACGTTTGATTTTGGAGCGCTGCTAGACGGATATTGTTCAGATTTGACACGGACCATTGCAATCGGCAATCCTGCAGCTAAGCTGCTGGAGATTTACGATATTGTATTGGAAGCCCAATTACATACTTTGGAACATATTAAGCCGGGTATGACAGGAAGAGAAGCAGATGCTCTCGCAAGAGATGTGATTACGAAATACGGCTATGGAGACCAGTTTGGCCACAGTACCGGACATGGTCTAGGCATGGAGGTTCATGAATCTCCTAGGCTGTCCAAGCTGAGCGATGATATTCTTCAGCCTGGTATGGTCGTTACCGTGGAGCCGGGTATTTACCTGCCTGGAATCGGCGGTGTACGAATTGAGGATGATGTCGTGATTACAGAATCAGGGATTCGCCTGCTCACGCATTCCAACAAAGAACTTTTGAAGCTGTAACTATTATTAGGAGGGGTTTTTTAGTGATTTCAGTAAACGATTTTAAAACAGGCTTGACAGTAGAGGTTGACGGAGATATCTTTACGGTTCTTGATTTCCAACACGTTAAACCAGGTAAAGGCGCGGCTTTTGTTCGCTCTAAACTTAAAAACCTGCGTAACGGCAACACGGTAGAGAGAACCTTCCGCGCGGGTGAAACGATTGGACGCGCTCAAATCGATAACCGCGGCGTATCTTACCTCTATGCAAGCGGTGATGAGCATACCTTCATGGATAACGAAACTTACGATCAATTTACATTGACTAGCGATCAGCTCGAGTGGGAACTGAACTTCCTCAAAGAGAACATGAACGTGAACATCATCAGCTACCAAGGAGAGATCCTGGGTATTAACCTGCCTAACTCTGTAGAGCTGAAAGTTGTTGAAACTGAGCCTGGAATCAAAGGTAATACAGCAACAGGTGCTACCAAAAATGCAAAAGTGGAAACGGGTCTGAATGTGCAGGTTCCTCTTTTCATTAACGAAGGCGATGTTCTGATCATCGATACTCGCGAAGGTAAATACAACTCCCGCGCGTAATAAATAGACATTTGTAAGATAATAAATATGTAATATCATGCTGTACTATCCTCTGCTTAAGCATTATTCAGCAGGGGATATTGTTTTATTAAGAGAAAGAGAATCCATTTATCGCGAGTTCCATATTTTCACATCAATATCTTTACTGATTTACAGTAAAAAAGGGTTACAACAAAGCGCTATTCGTATTATACTGTTTAGAAGCAAGGTGAGCTTATGCTTACCATGGTTTACAATCTTACGTTACATACTGTAGGGAGTGAGTTCGGTTTGTCTTTGTTCGTAATGAAATTCGGAGGCAGTTCTGTTGGAGATACAGAACGGATGCAACGGGTAGCCAAACGTGTTGCCGAGAAACAGGATGAAGGGCATAAATGTGTAGTTGTCGTTTCCGCAATGGGAGATACAACTGACGATTTGATTGACCAAGCGAAATTGTTAAATAGTAAGCTTCCGGCGCGGGAGCTCGATATGCTGATGACGACAGGTGAGCAAATATCGATCGCGATGCTGTCCATGGCTATTCAGCAGCTCGGCCGAGAAGCAGTTTCATATACAGGCTGGCAGGCAGGATTTGTGACAGAGCCGGTACATGGCAAAGCAAGAATTACGGATATTAACCCGGAGAAGGTGCTGCGTTCACTTGATGAAGGCAAGATCGTCATTGTTGCAGGTTTCCAGGGTATTACGGCGGATGGAGAAATTACGACACTTGGCCGGGGCGGCTCGGATACAACAGCTGTAGCTCTGGCTGCTGCAATCAAGGCGGATGCCTGCGAGATCTACACCGATGTTGATGGCGTATATTCGACAGATCCCCGAATCGTCAAAGTAGCTCGTAAGCTCAAAGAAATTTCGTACGATGAAATGCTTGAATTGGCTCACCTGGGTACCGCGGTCCTGCATCCGCGTGCAGTAGAATATGCGAAGCATTCTAAGGTGCCTTTGGTTGTACGCTCAAGCTTTAACTATAATGAAGGAACGGTTGTGAAGGAGGAAGCGGCATTGGAACAGGGAGTAGTGGTAAGTGGCATCGCTTATGATAAAAACGTAGCACGAATTAGTATTCTGGGAGTAGAGGATATTCCAGGAGTGCTGGCCGGTATGTTCGGTGCACTGGCTCAAGCACAGCTAGACGTAGATATCATCGTACAGAGCGGTATTAGTGACGGTAAAGCGGACTTCTCCTTCACTGTAGCCTTGGATGATCGCGAGCGTGCAATTGAGGTTATCAATAGTATGAAGCAGGTGCTTCCTTATCGTGAAGTTACTTTTGAAGAGAACCTGGTTAAAGTATCTATCGTGGGTGCAGGAATGGTCAGCCATCCTGGCGTAGCCGCTCAAATGTTTGATGTTATTTCTAAACAAGGGGTCAACATTAAGATGGTGAGCACCTCTGAGATTAAAGTCTCTTGTGTCATCGAAGGCAACAAGCTGAATGAAGTTATTCAAGCGCTGCATACAGCTTATAACCTGGACACCGATGTCAAAGCTTTTGTCGGTGGTCCGCAGGACCGCAGATAACGAAGTGTGTTTATCACAAGTATTTTACTAGTTACAAGTTATAATCATAGCTGCCGAGAACTGATCGACGGCCTGGAGATCTGCACATTAATTGTGCAGATCTTTTTTTGTTGTCCAAGGCCGGATCACCTGGTTACTCTCAAGTACAGGCACAATGGAGCTGCTATTCATCTCTAAACAGTAGTCCACATCCAGGGCGTGGCCTTGCTTGATAAGACGTTTGGCCTCGTTTCCTTCATACACTATTTTCTTCAGCTGATCCTTGTTGTGAAGGTACGCCTGATGAACGGTTATACCGAGATCGTTGGAACGCACCTGCTGCTGGGTCATATGTTTTAGATCATCGATGAGCATTCCGGCACATAATCCATCCTCAAGGGCAAATCGATCCTGGCTTCCCGCACATAAGAGAACAACATCTCGATCAAGATGAACCAGGATCTCCGCGCATGCTCTCGCATTGAGAAAGGATGCAGAGAAGACGGTTAGAGCTTTAGAAGCCTTTATGAGCGCTCTTGTTCCACTTGTCGTCGTTAAGATCACATTTTTTCCTTGAATCAGTTCTTTCGTATATTCCAAAGGTGAGTTACCCGCATCAAAGCCTGTTATTTTTTTGCAGAATCGTTCTCCTCCAAGAATCATATCCTCATATTGAAGCTGCTTAGCCTGAGGAACCGTTTCAACCGGAATGACACAGGCTGCCCCGTGGGCGAGCGCCGTAACGATGGTGCTGGAAGTTCGAAATACATCAATAACGACAGCGTTTCGGTGTACCAGATCTTCAGATCTTACCTCACTGACACTCGCAACGACATCTATACGCAAAAAAATCACCTCCCTAACTTGCTTCTTCCACCTCAGTCATTGAAATGGGAGTCTGTTAGCTTACCATATGCACAATGAACAGGGCAGGTGCCTATAGAGAGTAGAAATTCTCTTAATAGAGGTGATATAGACAATTGCTATATTTCCTCTTAATTAATGAAAAAATTGATAGATTCCCGTCATAAAAAACAGGTACAGGCATACATATGGGTTAAGACCAACAAAAACGACCCGGAAGTAGCTCTCAGAAAACGTGCACGAGTTAAGGGGGTGCTTATATGAAATGGCTGGACCTGTTCCCGACTCCATTAAAAACAATATTGGAATATATTCCCCTGCAGCTGCTAGAAACGCTTGAAGAAATAAGAATTCGGGAAGGCAGACCGATGGAGATCAATACCAATGGTGAACATTATTTCGTTACAAAACAAGGTAGCCCGTCTAAAAAGCCAAGTGAAGCGTACAAGCCTTCAAGAGATGACACCTATCGTTTTCTGGATCTAATCAGCAATCATTCCCTTTATACATTGGAAGAAGAATTGAGAAAAGGCTTCATTACAGTTCCAGGCGGACACCGAATTGGACTAGCTGGAAGAACCGTTTTAAAGGGCGGAAAGGTTGAGCACCTGAGAGATATCAGCGGGTACAACATTCGAATTGCGAAGGAAATCAGAGGAGCAGCGGACAGGCTGATGCCACACCTTCTGGACCCTCAGACCTCACGAATCAAGCATACTCTCATCCTATCTCCTCCGCAGCAGGGAAAGACAACACTTCTCCGGGATATGTCAAGACAGATCAGTATGGGAAGCAATGAACGAAAGAGCTTTAAGGTCGGCATTGTGGACGAGCGCTCAGAAATAGCAGGCAGCTATAAAGGGGTCCCGACTTTTGATGTTGGTCCGAGAACCGATGTCATGGATGCTTGTCCGAAGGCCGAAGGAATGATGATGCTGATTCGCTCTATGTCACCGGAAGTACTTATTGTAGATGAGATCGGACGGGAGGAAGACGCAGAGGCGATTAAGGAAGCGCTGGGTGCAGGGATATCCGTCATCGCTTCAGCCCATGGAAGAGATCTATCCGAGCTTAAACGCAGACCTGCGCTGCATGAGCTGATGAGTGAAGATTATTTTCAATTAATCGTTATTCTGGATCGAACAGGAAAAAGGTTTCAGTACAAAATCTCCGATATGAGGCACAAGAGTTTGCATCCTCAAGGCATGCATCAGCAAGGAATGACCACAGGAGGCACTTATGCTTAAGCTGATTGGTTCCGTCCTTATTTTATTGTCAGGGACGCTTGCTGGTTTTTATCAGGCGAATCAATTTGCCTCACGACCGAAGCAGATCAGGGAGCTTACATTGATGCTGCAGCGACTTTTAACAGAGATCAATTACAGCTACAGACCTCTTGCCGAAGCCTTGAGTCAAATTGGTAAACAGGCAAGTGAACCGCTTGGGCGTTTGTTTATCTCGGCTGCGGATCATATGAATTCTTCACAGGGCCTGTCGGCTCAAGAGAGCTTTCAGCATGCGATGAATCGCTATTGGAGCCAAACAGCGATGAAGCAGCCGGAAAAAGAAGCGATTCGCCAACTCAGCTTCAGCCTGGGAACGAGTGACCGGGAAGAGCAGAACAAGCATATCACCCTTGCCATTCAGCAGCTGAATCATGAGGAAGCTTCGGCCCGGAACGATCAAATAAAGTATGAGAAGATGAGCCGCAGTCTTGGACTTCTGGTCGGGGCGCTGATCGTCATCCTGATCTTATAGCGAGGTGCCATACTCAAATGAATTTAGAAGTAAATGCAATATTTCAGATCGCAGGCATCGGAATTATCATAGCGATGATCCATACGGTGCTCAAGCAAATGGGCAAAGAAGATATGGCACACTGGGTTACCGTAATCGGATTTGTTGTTGTGCTCTTCATGGTCGTTCGCATGCTCGACAATTTGCTTCAGGAGATCAAGTCTATATTCTTGTTCCATTAAAGCAGGCTTAAGGTAAACAAAAGGTGATCATAACATGGAAATTATACAAATCGTAGGACTTGGACTAATCGCAACCATCCTGATCTTGATTGTGAAAGAGCAAAAGCCCATGTTTGCGTTTCTGATTGCAACCACAGCTGGGATACTCATTTTTCTGTTCGTTATTGGCAAGATTGGCAGTGTTATTAGCGTACTGGAACGAATGGCGGAATCCTCAGGAATGGATGAAGTACATCTTAAGACCATTCTCAAGATCATTGGCATTGCTTATATCGCAGAATTTGGAGCACAAATTGTAAGAGATGCAGGTCAAGAAAGTATTGCTTCAAAAATCGAGCTTGCCGGCAAAGTGTTGATTCTGGTACTGGCCATACCGATTATCAGCATTATTATCGAAACGGTAATGAAGCTGCTGCCGGTATGAGTGGAGGCGGAGGATAAAGGATGTGATCAATAAGTGGCATCACCGTCAGGATAAACGAATCGTTATCGTATTTGTCATCTGTTTTTTCTTCGCCTTGGGTACGAATGTATTCGCCAGCTCACCCGTTACAGACTGGGCTGGAGAACAATTGGAGCAGTTGCCCACAGAGCAGGTCGAGAGGTATTGGCAGTCTCTCATTAATGATTATGGCGGTTTTTTTCCTGAAGGACAGCTGCCCTCCTTCATGGACATGCTCCTTCCCGGCGGTGAAGGACTCAGCCTGAAAAATATATTCAGCGCGATCGGCAGATTTCTGCTCCATGAAATCCTGTTTAACGGAAAGCTGCTGGTCACTATTATCATGCTGAACATTATGAGCATGATTCTAGAAACGCTACAGACGGCTTTTGAGAAGAGCACGATCAGTAAGGTGGCCTATGCAATCTGTTACATGGTCATCGTCGTCATTTCGATCAACAGCTTTAACGTGGCTATCGGCTATGCAAAGGGTGCCATCGACCAGATGATTGATTTCATGCTTGCGATGATTCCGCTGCTGTTTGCGCTTCTGGCATCTATGGGAAATATCATTACCGTATCGGTTACTCATCCACTGATCGTGTTCATGATTCACACCATCAGTATGGTGATCTATAAGATTGTATTTCCGCTGCTGTTCTTCTCGGCAGTATTGCACCTGGTCAGCTCATTAACTGACAAATTTAAGCTTACTCAGCTTGCGAATCTGCTGCGAATAATCGGCGTGGGGCTGCTCGGTGTGGTCCTGACGATCTTCCTCGGTGTCATATCCGTGCAGGGGGCTACCAGCTCCGTAGCAGATGGCGTGACCATCAGAGCTGCTAAATATGTATCCGGTAATTTCGTTCCTGTTGTGGGGAAGGTGCTCGCCGATGCAACAGATACGGTCATTTCCGCTTCGCTGCTCGTGAAGAACTCGATTGGACTCGCGGGAGTGATCATCATCTTGTTCATCTGCGCATTTCCTGCATTGAAGATACTGACACTGGCACTGATCTATAACGTCGCAGCAGCGATCATGCAGCCACTTGGCAATACACCTATTGTTGGATGCCTCCAAGCGATAGGAAAAAGCTTAATCTATGTATTCGCTGCCCTTGCGGCAGTGAGTCTCATGTTCTTTCTAGCCATCACGATTATGCTGACTGCAGGAAATATGACGGTGATGTTGAGGTGAGAGGATGGAATGGCTCAGCGGCTGGCTCAGGGAATTAATACTGGTGGTGCTTCTCGCCACATTCGTGGATATGCTTCTACCGAACAAATCCATGGAACGATATGTCAAATTAGTGCTGAGTCTGCTTATTCTGCTTACTCTGATTTCACCGATCATCAATTTAATTAACCAGGATTCGAATGAAAGATTAAGTGCCGCCTTAACGGATTGGGGCGGAGGCTCTACAGAGGAGCAGGACATGACACTATCTGAAATTATGGACAAAAGCAGAGAGCTCACACAGCAGCATGAAATGAGTGCCATGGACTGGGCAGCCAATGAGGTTGCGGATCAGATGAAGGCACAGATTGAGCAGGAATCACAGCTGCCCGTAAAGTCGGTTACTGTGCAGCTCGGAGCTCTTGAGAGGTCGGGAAAGAAATCAGGGGAGACCGGGATTACAAGTGTGGAGGTCGCTATTGCTGACACCTATTCAGCGCAACAGGAAGAGCAGCGTCCTCCTGAAGAGACGGATGATGAGCTTGGACCGATCTATATTCAGCCGGTGGAACCAAGTGATATTCATGTGAATGCATCTGAGACGATGAATGCAGAGGATGATCAAGGAACCACCACAGATGACGAAGCCGTTTCAGCCATGACAATGACAGAGATCAGTCTGATTGAAGAGCTGCTTAAACAGGAATGGGAAGTGAATCCTGAGCGGGTTCGGATTCTTATTCCTTCTACAGATAACAATTATTGAATTCAGAATGATATAAGCGAGGTGAATATAACATGGGGAAATTCAGAGATCAGTTAAATAAATGGCTTGGATCAAGCGAGGATGGAGCTGCTAAGCGAGGACAAACGTTTCGCTGGCTAATCATTGTGGGGTTGATCGGCGTTGCCATCGTGATTCTTAGCTCCTTTGTTAACGTCAAAGAGATTGAACCAGAGAACGTAGGGCGAGAACCGCCGCAGGAGACCAGTGTACAGTCAGCCTTTGAGTCTTCCGTCAATGAGGCCACCCCTTTTGATACGATCGAAAGATCGTTTGAGGATAAAATGAAAGGAATTCTTGAGCAAATCGTTGGTGTAGGAACCGTGGATATTATGGTGACTATTGACTCTACCGAAGAGATCATCGTTCAGCGTAACATGCAGGACTCCCAGCAAAACACGGAGGAGACCGACGCGAACGGCGGTGAGCGAAACATTACCCAATATACACGCAACGGTGAGATTGTTACTTACAATGAATCCGGCGATGAGGTGCCGATCATTACGAAGAAGATCAAGCCTCAGGTTCGAGGGGTACTCGTTGTTGCCAAGGGAGCAGAGAACAAAGTGGTTAAGGACCTTATCGTTGAAGCGGTGGAGAAAGGTCTGAACGTTCCGTCGTACAGAATTTCAGTCGTACCCAGAAAACAGCAATAATGCACTGAATTAGTGCCTAATCTTAATCTTGATCCAATGTGGGAGGAATATAAAAAATGAAAAACAAAAGACAAACGATATGGCTCGTATCGATGCTGAGTCTGATGGTTGTTCTATCCGCTTATTATCTATTCACGGATGATTCAGGATCGTCCAATCAGACTGCAGAGTCAGGGCAGATGAGTAATGCCGAAGAAGCTTCTGCTCAAAACACACTGGAAGGGCTTGTCTTGAACGAAGTTGTAACTGAGGAACCAGCAACAGGTGAGCAAACAGACGAAACAGGAGCACCGGTTAACACTTCGGAAGAACCAGCAGCAACCGGGGAACAAACGGATGCGGCAGCACCAAGCACTGAAGGCACAGGTACAGAGACAGAGGCAGCAACGGAAGAAGCAAAGACAGATGAAGATGTACTGAACCAGCTGGAAGCTCAGGATGACCCTAATTCAGCAATCACGGTCTTCGAGAATTACCAATGGGAACGTTCTTCAGAGAATAGCAAGCTCTCAAATGATTTGATGGCTGCAGCATCCGACGCGACAAAAACACCGGAAGAAAATGCAAAGGCTTTGGAACAATTGCGTATATTAGAGGAAAAAAATGAGAAAATACTAGGTATTGAGGAACAGCTCTCCCAGCAGTATGCAAACGCTATTGTTCAAGAGGAAGAGAATGAGTACAAAGTGGTTGTGATCAGCGAGAAGCTGGAGGCGATCGACGCGGTAAACATTGTTGATCTGGTTATCAGCGAGCTGGATGTAACGCAGGACAAAGTCCGGGTTCAATATGTCAAAGAATAAATAAGCTGCAAGCAAGTTGGGAAGCGCCCAGAATCCCTTAATTCTTGGGCTCTTTCCATTTTTAGTGTTTGTGATATAATACATAAAGTTATGACTGTCCGAGTGAATATGGCAGTATGCCGAAGGAGTGAAAATAACAAATGTTTAAATTAAATGAAATCAAAGAATTAATTAAGGTTATTGACGAGTCTTCCGTACAGGAGCTTGAAATTGAGAATGAAGGGTCCAGACTGACCATTCGTAAACCAGGCAAGACTGAAATTGTCCAAGCAGCGGCTGCGGTCAGTGCTTATCCAGTAACAAGCCAGGTTCAGCCTGTACCACAAGCAATCGAAACACCGGCTGCTGCGCCCGTACAGGAACAAGCGACTGCAAACAGCAATTTACATAAAATTGTGTCTCCGATGGTCGGTACGTTCTACTCTGCACCTTCCCCTGAAGCTGGCGTTTTTGTCAATGTTGGCAGCAAGGTTACAGAGAAGTCAACCGTTTGTATTGTAGAAGCGATGAAGCTGATGAATGAAATTGAAGCTGACGTGAAAGGCGAGATTGTAGAAATTCTTGTACAGAATGGACAGCTCGTTGAGTATGGTCAGCCTTTGTTCTTGGTCAAACCGGAGTAAGCTCCTGTTGGTGAAATGACTATAGATAGCAGCGTAAATAGGTCAATGCTCCAAAGGAGGATATGGTAATCATGAAATTTCAAAAAATATTGGTAGCAAACCGCGGAGAAATCGCCGTTCGGATTATTAGAGCTTGCAGGGAAATGGGTATTGCAACGGTAGCTGTTTACTCAGAACCGGATCGTGACGCACTCCATGTCAGACTTGCAGATGAAGCTTATTGTATCGGACCGACTTTATCCAAGGACAGCTACCTTAACATAACTAATATTATGAGCGTAGCCACATTAACTGAATGTGACGCAATTCACCCTGGCTACGGTTTTTTGGCTGAGAATGCAGATTTTGCGGAGATTTGTGAATCCTGCAATGTTGCCTTTATCGGCCCTTCCGCTGATGCCATCACGAAGATGGGGGACAAAGCGGTAGCCAAACAAACGATGAAGGATGCGGGTGTTCCTGTCATTCCGGGCTCTGATGGTCTCGTGGAGAGTGTCGAAGAAGCAGTTATGATCGCCAGAGATATCGGTTATCCTGTAATTATTAAGGCGACTGCAGGCGGCGGAGGTAAAGGAATCCGAATTGCTGAAGACGAGGAAGATCTTGTGAAGCAGATCGTGGCAGCACAGCAGGAAGCCCAGAAGGCTTTTGGCAACGCTGGTGTCTATCTGGAGAAGTTTTTGACGGGAATGAAGCATGTTGAGATTCAGATCATTGCTGACAAGCATGGACATGCGGTTCATTTAGGGGAGAGAGATTGCTCAATCCAGCGCCGAAGACAGAAGCTTATTGAAGAAGCGCCTTGTCCAGTATTGGACCCAGAAACACGTACGAAGATGGGTGATGCCGCCGTACGTGCAGCACTTGCTGTCGATTACTGTGGAGCGGGTACACTGGAATTTCTCCTCAGCCCGAACGGTGAGTTCTACTTCATGGAGATGAATACACGTATTCAGGTTGAGCATCCGGTCACCGAGATGGTCACAGGGATTGACCTGATTAAGGAAATGATTTCAGTCATTGAAGGAAGCCCGCTCTCCTTTGCACAGGAGGATGTCGTCATTGACGGGTGGTCCATTGAATGCAGAGTCAATGCAGAGGATCCGAGCCGTAACTTCATGCCTGCACCGGGTAAGATTGATTTCTATCTTGCACCGGGTGGACCTGGTGTACGGGTAGACAGCGCAGCATATCAAGGCTACAGCATTCCGCCTTTCTATGATTCCATGATTGCCAAGCTGATCGTGTGGGCACCGACTCGTGATGAAGCGATCGCGAAGATGAAGCGCGCCTTGTCCGAATTTGCTGTAGAAGGGATCCCTACGACGATTCCTTTCCATCAAAGACTGCTTGATCATCCGGCCTTCTCCAAAGGTGACTTTGATATCAAATTCTTAGAGGAAAATGAAATTTAAATTTGGCAGGCTTGTTTGTCATAAAGTCCCTCGAATGCTATAGTATGAATAATAAGTACGCATGTCTTTCTTGTGGACGAGGAAACTTACTATTGAAAGGTGTGTTAAATGAGATGAGCACAGTGCCGACTGAATTTGAGAGAACGGATATTGGCGAGATCCAAATTGCGCCGGAAGTTATTGAAGTCATTGCTGGACTTGCAACCCTTGAGGTTGGCGGCGTGGCAGGCATGAGCGGCGGATTTGCAGGCGGATTTGCGGAATTGCTAGGACGTAAGAACCCCTCAAAGGGCGTCAAAGTTGAAGTAGGCCAGCGCGAGGCTGCTGTTGATGTTTCTGTAATTATTGAATATGGACATCGTATTCCGGAAGTCGCTTCCGCAATTCAGCAGAATGTTAAGCGCTCGATTGAGAATATGACGGGACTTACGGTCGTCGAAGTAAACGTTCAGATTCACGATGTTCAATTCAAGAATCAAGAGAAGCTTGACGATCAACCTGAGATCAGCCCTCAGCGCGTGAAATAAAATGATCTGAAACTTATAAACCCCCGGCGTCATGCGCCAGGGGTTTAGTCCATCTTTTTTATACTAGTTGTTGATGTTGGGAGGTTGAATACGTTCGTGGCTAAAATACTGGACAGGCTTCTGTTATTTTTATACAGTTTAGTTGTTGGTGTAGTATCAGTAATTATCATCCTCCTGTTTAGCGGACTTGTACCTGATTTGGATATGTATATTCAGAATGAACAGATGCTCATGGCAGTCATTCTGACTGTGGCGATCATCTTGTTTCTGCTTAGTATCCGATTTTTCTACATTTCTGTACGTAGGGACCATAACACTTATCCTTCGGTTGATCAGAAGACGGAATACGGGGATATTCAAATATCCATGGAGACGATTGAAAATCTGTGTCTGAAAGCTTCATCCAAATTCCGTGGCGTGCGTGAGGTGAAGTCACGTATCCAGGTCGCCCAGTCTGGTCTTGAGATTACAATCCGTGCTGTAGTTGACGGTGAAAGTTCCATTCCGGAGCTGACAAGCGAGCTTCAAAAGGCAGTACATGATCATGTACAAGACATTACTGGGATTCCGGTAGCAGTCGTATCGGTATACATCGCCAATCTTGTGCAATCACCGAACTATAAGAGCCGAGTGGAATAGAGGTGGTTGATGGATGCCGTGGAAGGAAATCTGGGACAGTTATAAAGGCCGGATTTTAGGCATTGCCGGTGGGATTTTTTTAGGTATTATTTATTTGATGGTTGGTTTTTGGGATATGTTGTTCTTTGCACTCGTGGTGTTTATCGGATATACGCTTGGCAGAAGAAGCGATCAGAAGTTTAGCAACGTCATTCCATGGCGCAGCTGGCTTGACTATCTGCTTAATGTTTGGCGTCCGTTCAAATAAACCCTGTGATATGCTTTTCTTACTCCAAAAAAGAGCTGCAGTCTTCATGCCCGTTTTTGGGAAGAATAGCATAAGCACAGGTTTTTTTGTGTGAAGAATACATTGTAAATCACGGATAGATTAGATATGAAGCAGGAGGCAGGAAATGAAAAGACGTTTGGCAAGGGAAATCGTGGTTCAAAGTCTGTATCAGATGGAAATGAATGAGGTCGAGGCGAAAGCTGCAGTGGATATGCTGTTTGAGGAAGCTGCAGAAGAAAATGAAGGTGAAGTGGTTATCAAGAATGAGGCGGTAATGCATGCCTATGTGCTAGAGCATGTACGCGGCATCTGGGAGAACAAAGAAGCACTCGACAGTCTGCTGGCTGATTATTTGAAGGGCTGGCAGGTCAGCCGATTGTCCCGCGTAGACCGCCAAATTCTGAGACTGGCTGCTTACGAGATGTTGTATCGTGAGGACGTCCCTGCCAAGGTAGCAGTAAATGAAGGGATTGAGCTCTCTAAACATTTTGGAACAGATGAGTCAGGGAAATTTGTAAATGGTGTATTAGGAAAAATGATTCAGGATGTTGAAGCTCTGAAGGCTCGTGTTAAATAATAGTGTACGATGATTCTAATGCATAACGGATGTTTATAAAGTTTGGATCCAAGGGAGAGAAGAGACATGACGGCAACAATTATTAGCGGAAAGCAAATTTCAGAAGATATTCGAAATTCGATTACAGAAGAAGTTCAGCAGCTGAAGGCAAAAAATATAGTGCCAGGTCTGGCCGTGGTACTGGTCGGCGAAGATCCTGCATCACAAGTGTATGTTCGCAATAAGGAAAAAGCATGCCATGATTTGGGCTTCTATTCAGAGGTTCATCGTCTTCCAAGTGATACAAGTGAAGAGGATCTTCTTGCTCTTGTTGACAAACTGAATCGTCAAATGAGCATTAACGGTATTCTGGTTCAATTGCCTCTTCCGGGTCATATTGATGAGAAGAAAGTGATCAATGCCATTGCTGTTGAAAAAGATGTGGATGGGTTCCATCCTGTCAATGTGGGTAATCTGGTAATTGGGGACGATAGTCTTCTGCCATGTACACCTGCGGGCGTTATTGAGATGATCAAACGTACAGGAATTGAGATTGCAGGCAAGCATGCTGTTGTTATCGGACGCAGTAATATTGTCGGCAAACCGGTATCTTTACTCCTTCAGCGTGAAAACGCTACGGTGTCGATGTGTCATTCTCGTACCTCAAATATGAAAGAAATTGCGCGTCAGGCTGATATTCTTGTCGTCGCTATTGGACGGGCTAATTTCATCGATGCAAGCTACATCAAGGAAGGTGCCGTTGTTATAGATGTAGGAATGAATCGACTTGAGAACGGAAAGCTTGCAGGCGATGTGGATTTTGCGAGTGCTAGTGAGGTGTCTGGACCCATCACCCCTGTTCCAGGCGGAGTTGGCCCTATGACAATAACGATGCTGATGCAGAATACTCTTCTGTCCGCTAAGCGTGCTCATGGTCTTGTCTAAAAAGGAGTGATTCCTCTGGCTGAAGAGCGCATTTATTCAATTAAAGATTTGAATCGATATATACGAATGAAGCTGGAATCCGATTCTGTCCTGACAGATGTATGGATTCGTGGTGAAATCTCCAATTTCACACATCATTCCAGCGGGCATATGTACTTTACACTGAAGGATGAAGGCAGCCGGATTAAGTCTATCATGTTTGCGACGCACAATCGCAGGCTGCCCTTCATTCCGAAGGAAGGCGCCCGTGTAATTGCACGGGGTAATGTGTCCGTATATGAACGGGATGGACAATATCAATTCTATGCCACACATATGCAGCCTGACGGGATTGGCAGCCTGTATATGGCTTATGAGCAGTTAAAACAGAAGCTGGACGAGGAAGGTTTGTTTGCGCCTGGACGCAAGCGGCCTCTGCCCCGCTATCCCAAATCCATAGGCGTGATTACCTCACCAACTGGAGCAGCAGTGAGAGATATTATTACGACCATCACTCGCAGATTTCCACTGGCTGAGGTTTATTTATATCCTGTGCTTGTCCAAGGGAAGACGGCCGCACCTTCAATCGTACGTGCACTTGATCTAGTCAATGAGATGGCAGAAGTTGACGTCATCATTGTCGGGCGTGGTGGCGGCTCATTAGAAGAGCTGTGGGCCTTTAACGAAGAAATGGTAGCAAGAGCGATTGCAAGATCCGAAATTCCGGTTATTTCTGCAGTCGGTCATGAGACGGATTTTACGATTGCAGATTTTACCGCAGATGTGAGAGCAGCCACACCGACAGCTGCCGCAGAGCTAGCCGTGCCCCATCAGATGGAGCTGAAGGAACAACTCGCTGGTTATCAGCGTAGGCTGAATCAGAGCTTGATAACAAGAGCCAAGCACAATCGAGATAAGCTTGAACGCTTATCCAAGTCTCCGGTTCTCATGAATCCGCGTAGAAGTCTGGTGCAGCATACGGAAAGGCTGGATCAGCTCCATATGAGGTTAACAAGGGCGATGGATTCTCGTAAAAGGTTTGCAAGAGAGAAGCAGGAACGGATGCGGATCTCACTCGTTCGTTTTAACCCGTCTGCACAGGTGTCTTCCGCGAAGAAGGAAATTATGTCGTACAGGAAGCAGCTAGAGACGGCGATGACATCTCTTGTGAAGGTGAGTAGGCAGCAGCTGCAGGGAAATATGAGGCATCTCGATGCACTGAGTCCACTGAAAGTAATGTCAAGAGGCTACAGCCTTGTATATGATGAGCAGGATAAAAAGTTAGTGAAATCAACCAAAGAGGTCGCTCCGGGTGACTTGGTCAAAATTAAACTGGTCGATGGGCAGCTTGCCTGCCAGGTCTGGGAGATAAAGGAGGCAAATGAAGATGGCAAATGAGCAGGAGCTGAATTTTGAAGCTGCGATGGCCGAGCTTGAAGAAGTTGTGAACCAGCTCGAACGGGGAGACGTTCCCCTTGAGCAGGCGATCGAGCTGTTCCAAAGAGGGATGAAACTGTCTCAAATGTGCAACCAGAAGCTCGAACAAGTGGAACGTAAGATTGAAATGATCGTAGAAGAGGATGGAGAGTTTCGGAAGCAGCCTTTTGGAGGTAATGAAGATGAAGGCGGTGTCTCTTTGTGACTAGACCATCCATAGAATTGTATATTCAGGATGTCGCCGACTTGATGGCGCGAGAGCTGAGAACCGTTTTTCCTGAAGCTTGGGATATTCCTGAGCATCTAAAAGAATCGATGCAGTATTCGCTGATGGCCGGAGGGAAAAGGCTTCGCCCAGCGCTTGTAATCGCAGCATGTGAAGCATTTGGCGTGGAGCGGGAAGCCGCTCTGCCGGTTGCTGCTGCCGTAGAGATGATACATACGTACTCTTTGATTCACGATGATTTGCCCGCCATGGATAATGACGATTATCGCAGGGGACGTTTGACCAATCATAAGGTTTACGGGGAAGCGATGGCTATTCTTGCAGGTGATGCACTCCTCACCCACGCTTTTTACAGTGTGATTCAGGCAGCTCGCAAGTTCAATATTCCATCAGATCGCGTACTCACTATTGTGGAGGAGCTCTCTATGCATGCAGGTGCACGAGGTATGGTCGGAGGACAGGTGGCTGATATGGAGGGCGAGCAGGGGATGACTTCCTTATCACAGCTTGAATATATTCATCTTCATAAGACGGGCGACCTCATCATCTTCTCCCTCATGGCTGGAGGCAGAATTGGCGGGGCTGATGATGTACAGCTGGAGGCGCTTCGTTCATTCGGCAGAGACCTTGGTCTTGCGTTCCAGATTCAGGATGATATTCTCGATCTAATCGGAGATGAGCAGAAGCTGGGCAAGAAGACACAGAGTGATGTGAATCAGCAAAAAGTAACTTATCCGTTCTTTATAGGTATGGATCAATCCTTGGCTGAGGTGGAGCGGTTAACGTCTTCTGCAAAAGAAGCGCTGATTACGGGACAGATTCCTGATCCATCTCGACTGCTGGAATTGGCGGATTATTTGATGAAGAGAGATCATTAGTCGTCAAGTGAAAGCATAGACATCAATTCACCTCTAACTGGCGAAATTTATGATTTAAAGTGGATTGTGGTATAATGTAGGCTATGACAATAACTAATTTACAAAAAATTATGAAGGAAAGCGGGGGGTTCACGTGCTCCTTCCACAAATTAAGGGACCAAACGATCTGAAAACATTATCTGTGGATGAACTTGTTTCATTATCGGGGGAGATTCGTCAGTTCCTGATAGAAACAATTTCTCGTACAGGAGGGCACCTGGCATCCAATTTGGGAGTGGTAGAGCTTACGATCGCCCTGCACTACGCTTATAATAGCCCTAAGGATAAAATGATATTTGATGTAGGCCACCAGGCTTACGTTCATAAAATATTGACTGGACGTATGGACAAATTTGACACGCTCAAGAAGTATAAGGGTCTGTCAGGCTTTGTTAAGCGTAATGAAAGTGAACATGATGTCTGGGAAGCTGGACACAGCAGTACTTCCTTGTCAGCTGCTATGGGAATGGCTTATGCAAGGGATCTCAAAGGCGAGGACAACAAGGTTATCGCAATTATTGGGGACGGAGCCCTGACTGGCGGTATGGCTTTTGAAGCGTTGAACCATATCGGACATGAACAGAAGAAGCTCATGGTCATTCTGAACGATAATGAGATGTCTATTGCTCCTAACGTTGGAGCAATGCATAACTATTTGAGCAAGATCCGATCGGACAGACATTATTTGAAAGCCAAGGATGAAGTTGAGCTTGTATTGCGTAAGATTCCGGCAATCGGCGGTACACTTGCGAAGTCTGCAGGCCGGCTCAAAGACAGCTTGAAATATATGATGGTTCCGGGTGTGTTATTTGAAGAACTAGGCTTTACTTATCTAGGACCGGTTGACGGGCATGATATGTCTAAGCTGATCGAGACCTTCAGACAGGCGGACAATGTCAATGGCCCGGTATTCGTTCACGTTCTGACCACCAAAGGCAAGGGATATAAACCGGCTGAGGCGGATTCTTTCAAATGGCACGGTATTTCGCCGTATAAGATCGAATCAGGACAAGTGCTTAAATCCGTAGGCAATCCCATGTATACCGACGTATTTGGAGAAACACTCATTGAGCTCGCTAGAGAAGATGAGCGGATCGTCGCTGTTACTCCGGCCATGCCGGGAGGTTCAGGACTCATTCCATTCAGCAAGGAATTCCCTGAACGGATGGTTGATGTTGGGATCGCGGAACAGCATGCAGCAACGATGTGTGCAGCGCTGGCAATGGAAGGATTAAAGCCGGTATTTGCAGTTTACTCGACCTTCATGCAGCGTGCATATGATCAGATCGTCCATGATATTTGCCGACATAATGCGAATGTGATGTTTGCAATTGATCGGGCTGGCTTTGTCGGCTCGGATGGCGAAACGCACCAAGGTGTTTATGATGTGGCGTTCTTACGTCATATTCCAAATATTGTGGTGATGATGCCGAAGGATGAGAATGAGCTGAGACATATGATGAAGACAGCGCTGGATTACAATGAGGGTCCAATCGCTTATCGATATCCAAGATTGAATGGATTGGGTGTGCCGCTTGATCCAGAGCTGAAGTCCATTCCGATTGGTTCATGGGAAACTCTGCGGCAAGGGGAGAATTACGCGATCATTGCAGCTGGACCTATGATTCCAATTGCGGAAGAAGCGGCAGAGCTGCTGAAACGTGAGGGAATGCAGGTAAGTGTCATTAATGCCAGATTCTTTAAACCACTGGATCAAGAGATGCTGGTATCCTTACATGCGAACGACACGAAAATGATCGTGCTGGAAGAAGCATCTGCAGCGGGGAGCCTCGGAAGCAGTATTCTTGAATTCTATTCAGAAGCAGGGCTGTACGACACCAAGATTCACATCATGGGAATCCCGGATGAGTTCATCGAGCACGGAAGTGTCAAGGAGCAGCGCGAGGAAGTGGGGCTTACGGTACAGGCGGTTATTGAAGAGATGCGGAAGCTGAAGCTTGAGTTCGCCTATGATCTTCCAAAGACCAGCACACCTTCATGATGAATGTGTTTCCGTAAAAATTTAGAAGATGAAATGATATAAACCAAGCCCGAGAATTATAGAGTCCAATAAGGGCAGTTATGCTCATATTGGGCTCTATAGCTATGTGGTTTAATCTACACGACAGGAGAAATTATGTCAGTTCCCAAAGAAAGAATGGATGTCCTGCTGGTAGAGCAGGGATATTACGAAAGCCGCGAGAAGGCCAAGGCAGCAATTATGGCAGGTCTGGTCTATGCCAATGAAGAACGCATTGAGAAACCAGGAATGAAAATTCCCCGTGAGGCTGTCATTCGAGTGAAAGGCGCAGTACATCCTTATGTGGGGCGCGGAGGACTTAAGCTGGAAAAAGCAATTCGTCAATTCCATATTGAGATGAAAGGGCGAACGATGCTTGATATTGGTTCTTCAACAGGCGGGTTTACAGATTGTGCACTGCAGCATGGTGCATCACATGTGTATGCGATCGATGTAGGTTACAATCAATTGGATTGGTCGCTTCGCAACCATCCACAGGTCACGGTTATGGAAAGAACCAATTTTAGGTATGTGACACCTGAGCATTTGACAGGTCCTGTACCGGATACCGCGAGCATTGATGTATCCTTCATCTCTTTAAAGATTATACTTCCACCTCTTATTCAGCTGCTTAAGCAGCCGGCTGATATTGTAGCCTTGATCAAGCCGCAGTTTGAGGCGGGAAGAGAAAAAGTTCCGAAGACAGGGGTTGTCAAAGATCCCAAGGTCCATGCAGAGGTTCTGCGTTCTCTTCTCGAATACGGAAGTGAGCTTGGCCTGGCATTGTCTGATTTGACATTCTCGCCGATTACAGGTGGAGAAGGAAATATTGAGTTTTTGGCCCATTGGCGTCTTGGTGGAGAAGATGTGGAATCTGCGGGACCTGATATTGATCATCTGATTGAGGCCGTGGTTAACGAAGCGAGCCATACCTTTCATTGAAACTCATCTTTTTTAGATGGGTTTCTTTTGCTGGATTCATAAAACCAGCGCATTTCCTAAATTCACAAGAGGATATTTTTTCTGGTTAACGAATATCTCCTTGTGAGAGGTGAGATGGATGGAAGGCCAATATGATAAATTTGTTATCGCTTTTCTCGGGATCATTATTGTATTCTGGGTGTTGTATGGCATTCGCAGATGGCTTCAGGAGCCGGTTCCTGAACAGCTGCCAGAGCTTGTACTCAATGAAGAAATTCAAGAGCATCCCGCACTCGAAATTTTGGAAAGAGAAGGTTATGAGGTCATTGGAGGAAGACTTAAAGTCCCGCTGACCTTCCAGGTAGATAAACAGACTCTGTACAGCCGGCTGTTCATTGATTACGTGGCAGAGAAAGAAGATGAGGTGTTCATTGTGAAGACCTCGAGAAGCCGGATGCCGCAGGAATGGACAGGCTCTGGACTTAGAGACCGCCTGCTGCCCTATTTGCTGCTGTACCCGAACTGTAACGGTTTACTGTATGTAGATACGGACGATAATAACTTGAAGCTAATCACGCTTATAGATGAAGATGATTATATTTGGGAGCATGAAGACGAATATTAATTTATAGCATTGGATGGAGGCAAGTATGAAGGGACAACGACACATCAAAATCAGGGAAATAATTAGTCAAAATGACATTGAGACTCAGGATGACCTTGTCGAGGCATTACGGCAGGCAGGTTATCAGGTAACTCAGGCAACTGTATCTCGTGATATTAAGGAATTGCTGCTCATAAAAATTCCGACCGACGATGGAAGGTATAAATATTCACTCCCTACGGACCAGAGATATAACCCAGGACAAAAATTGAAACGGGCCCTGGTTGATAATTTTCTCAGCGTCGATTATACGACAAATCTGGTGGTCATGAAGTTTTTGCCAGGCACGGCCAATTCGGTGGCCGCACTTCTTGACAGCATTGAGTGGCCGGAAATTATGGGTACGATCAGCGGTGATGATACCATCCTGGTAATATGCAGAAATGAAGAGAACAGCAAGACGGTTATCAATCAAATCATGAGTTACATTTCTTAATCAAAATTTCAAAAAAACAGACGAACGTATGTTTCTTTTTGGTGAGAAATAGTGTAAAGTATACATCGAAGATGAAAATAGCAACAGGTGTTCCCTTCCCTGTAGAAGGGCTGCCACAGTTATCATTGGAGGTGTTGGAACATGCTTTCCACATTATCAATCCGAAATTTAGCCGTTATTGAAGCAGTTGATGTACATTTTCATTCAGGATTTCACGTGTTGACCGGGGAGACGGGCGCAGGTAAATCAATTATTATAGATGCTTTGGGACTGATTGCAGGAGGACGAGGCTCCGCAGATTTAATCCGCTATGGCTGTGACAAGGCCGAGATGGAGGCCTTATTTGAGCTTTCTGCTCATCACCCCGTATGGAACACGCTTACCGAGCTCGGAATACAGGCGGAGCCGGATGAACATCTGGTTATTCGCCGTGAGCTTACAGTTTCCGGTAAGAGCGTATCCCGGATCAATGGTCAGCTCGTGAATCTGACAATGCTTCGCGAAATCGGAGAACAATTAATTAATATCCATGGACAGCATGAGCACCAGAGTTTACTTAGAGCAGAGAAGCATTTAGGTCTGCTCGATACATACGGAGAAACGATCATTCGACCCATCAAGATAAAGTATAGTGAGCAATACAGAGCTTTTGTCAAAGTAGAGAAGGAGCTTAGACAGCTTCAGGAATCCAGTCAAAAAGCATATCAAATGCTTGATATGTATCGATTTCAGCTGGAAGAAATTGCAGCTGCGAGCCTTGTTCCCGGTGAAGATGAATCCCTCGCCGAAGAAAGGGTCAAACTATCTCATAGCGAAAAGATGATGGATTCGGTATCAGGTGCGTATGAGCTGCTTCATGGTTCACAGGGACTCGAAGCCGTGAGCTACGCGATCTCGAAGCTCGAAGATATTAATGAATATGATCACAAAGGTATTCATCCCATACTGGAACAGCTTCAATCTGCATTTTATCAACTGGAGGATGCGGCATTTCAGCTGCGGAGCTACCGGGATGGGATCGAATTTAATCCTGTTCGGTTATCGGAGGTCGAAGAGCGCCTTAATATGATTACCGGATTGAAGCGTAAATATGGTGAAAGTGTAGAATCCATACTTCAGTATTATGTTCAGATTGAACGGGAAACCGATCATTTGGAAAATAAAGATGAACGCTTAGAGAAACTGCTTGCAGAGCGTAATCAATTATTAGAGGGATTATTGGAAACTGCAGAAGAGATGAGTGAGGCACGCAAAATTTGTGCTGAAGAGCTGTCCAATCAGGTGGAGCGTGAGCTCAAGGATCTGCAAATGGAGCGAACTACAATGCGTGCCCAGATTTCCATTATGGAAGATCCTAAGGGTGTGGAGTGGAAAGGGAAGCGCATTCGAATAACCAAGCATGGAATAGACAATGTAGAGTTTCTCATTTCAGCTAACCCTGGAGAGCCCCTAAGACCATTAGGCAAAATTGCATCCGGAGGTGAAATGTCGCGTATTATGCTGGCTCTAAAAAGCATATTTGCACGCCACGATCAAATACCGGTTCTCATATTTGATGAAGTTGATACAGGTGTCAGCGGCAGGGCAGCTCAGTCGATTGCTGAGAAATTGTTTATTTTGTCCTCAACATGCCAAGTGTTCTCAATAACACATTTACCTCAAGTTGCATGTATGGCAGATCATCAATATCTCATTGAGAAGAATGTCCACGATGAACGGACAATGACGCAGGTCGAGTCCTTATCAGAACAGGGCAGAGTGACAGAGCTTGCCCGTATGCTGGGCGGTGTTGAAATTACAGAAAAGACATTGCATCATGCTCAAGAAATGCTGAAACTTGCTGAAGCCAAAAAAGGGGCATAACTGCTGTACGGAACAATGATTGACAGTAATAAAAGGACCTGGCCAAGGTTATGTTATAGTTACGCAATTGGCGACCACCTTTCGTCAAGCGAACGAAGCAAAGGGAGCGTGACAGCCACTTGAAGCCTAGCCTTGGAAAGAAACTAATCGGTCTTATTGTTGTCTTCTCTATCTGTCTTATTGGACAGACCCTATTGCCCGTATTTAGTTACGCATCTTTGCCGGATGAGCTTCATCTGTTTGCCGGACGCGAAACGGATCTTAAAGTAGCAGCTCCAGTCGATGCAAGTGTGTCTGAACATCCTGAAGTTCTGCAAGTCAATCTCAGTAAGAATGGCGGCGGTCTTAAGGATGAATCCAAGTCCCACTCTGTTCATCTGTATCCGCAGCGTGAAGGTGCGACCAAGCTTACTTGGAAGCTATTTGGCAAAATTCCGTTCAAAACAACGGATGTCACGGTCGTTCCTGATCTCAAGGTTGTGCCAGGCGGCCAAACTATTGGTGTCAAAGTAAAATCAGCAGGGATATTAGTGGTGGGTCATCATTTGGTTCATTCCGCTAATAAGACACCGATATCTCCTGGAGAAACCGCGGGTATTAAGCTCGGTGATTTGATTACCCATATGAATGGAAAATCGTTAACTGGGGTCAATGGAGTGGCAGATGCAGTTCTTGAAGCTGGGAAGTCTAAGAAGCCTATTGAGATTACGCTAACTCGTCAAGGAAAAGTGTTGAAGACCAAGCTTACACCAGCATTTGACGAAGAAGATCAGGTATGGCGGCTTGGACTCTACATTAGAGATTCAGCAGCTGGTGTAGGGACTTTAACCTTCTATGCTCCCGATCAAGGTGTGTATGGAGCATTAGGTCACGTAATTACGGACATGAACACACAAACTCCGATTGTTGTGGGTAGTGGAGAGATTGTCCAATCCAATGTTACCTCGATATCCAAGAGTGAATCTGGAGATCCTGGAGAGAAGAGAGCTCATTTCTATAAAGAGAGCAAGATTCTCGGTAACATTGAGCGCAATACTCATTTTGGTATTTTTGGCAAAATGTCAGATAATCCAGAGCACAGCCTATATGGTAAACCGATTCCTGTTGCCTTTGCTCATGAAGTGAAAGAAGGTCCAGCAGAAATTCTTACTGTTGTCGACGGGCAGAAGGTTGAACGCTTTACAGTCGATATCGTTCATGTATCAGATCAGTCGCAGCCGGCAACCAAAGGGATGGTTATTCGAATTACAGATAAACGTCTCATTAACAAAACAGGTGGGATTGTTCAAGGCATGAGTGGAAGCCCGATTGTGCAGAATGGGAAATTGATTGGCGCGGTTACTCACGTGTTCGTGAACGACCCAACGTCAGGATATGGGTGTTTTATTGAATGGATGCTGCAGGATGCTGGTGTGGTCATTCCTCAGAAAAAACAAACAACGAATCTTAAGGCCAGTTAGAGCCTTAAGATTTTTTTGTCGAAATAATAAGAACTTCATCATAAATTGAAATAAAATAAAATATTATAAATCAACGCATATAAAAAATAAAGAAAAATAATTTTCGACAGAAGGATTTTCCTCCCCTATGTCGAAAATCTAAAGAGGTAAGGGAATGACAAATCAATAATCGTCTAAGGGAGGAAATACACTTGCAAAAAATCGAAGTATTATTGGCTGATGATAACAGAGAGTTCACGAATCTGCTGGCTGAATATATATCGGAGCAAGAGGATATGGAGGTAACGGGAATCGCTTATAATGGCGAGGAAGTTCTTCAGCTGCTTAGTGACGGAAGAACCGTTCCTGACGTTTTGATACTTGATATTATTATGCCGCATTTGGATGGCCTTGGTGTTCTGGAGCGTTTGCGCGAGATGGATTTGTCACCGCAGCCTAAAGTGATTATGTTAACTGCATTTGGTCAGGAGAACATAACGCAAAGAGCTGTTCAATTAGGAGCTTCGTATTACATTTTGAAACCATTTGATATGGAAGTGTTGGCAAATCGTGTTCGTCAGCTCATTGGTACTCAAACCATTACAAGCAGCAGCTCACAAGTAATCTCCTCCTCCAACAAGTCAAATGTCGTTCCAATCGGAAAAACAAAAAATCTGGATGCAAGCATTACATCGATTATTCATGAGATTGGTGTGCCTGCTCACATCAAAGGCTATCAGTATTTGCGTGAAGCGATTACGATGGTTTACAACAACATCGAGATCTTGGGCGCAATTACCAAAACATTGTATCCTGCGATCGCTGAGAAATTTAAAACAACACCATCCCGAGTCGAGCGAGCTATACGTCATGCGATTGAAGTCGCTTGGACAAGAGGGAATATTGATTCCATAAGTCATTTATTTGGTTACACCATCAACATCAGCAAATCCAAGCCAACGAACAGCGAATTCATTGCGATGGTAGCGGATAAGCTGAGAATCGAACATAAAGTGTCTTGAAAGGATAAAGATAGATAAATAAGCAGTGCATATGATCTGTTATGGTTTTCCTTGTCCTGAGATAGACGTAAATGAATAAATATACATGCGCTTGCCGAAATTGGAGGTAGGCGCTTTTTCTAGGGAAAAGACACAGGGGAGCGAGGGTACGCTGATGATGTATATGATGATTAGCGTTGCGGTCGTTATTATAATCATTACTGTCCTGAGATGGAAGAAGAGGCAGCGAGCCAAGTTAAGGAGCAATGTCATTTACTTGAAGAATGTTCGGAAACAGCGTACATTACAAAAGTGCTCCAAATGTAATAAAAAAGGTGAGCTTCGATTTTACTCAGACCCAAGTGGAAATGTTACCGGTATGTGTAAAGAGTGTAAGGGGAATTCAAACACTCAAAAAATGCTTCCGCTATGACAATTAACCACATAAGGAGCGTTATGGTATTATTGGTGGTTATTACATTACATTTTGCTTTGCTTTCGTTTTACAATTGTAGTACATTAGCAGAGAATAAGGAGGATTCTAATGTACTCAAGTAGACAAGACGATACGTTATACATCATGACATACACACTAAGCAGCGGAATTAAGGGGACCGTTCCTTTGTCTAGCAAGCAAATTCAGGATTGGCTCCAATGCTATAAAAGCGATACGAAATTCATTGCTGAGATTGGTAAAGAGTTCTTTGGATTGAATCCAACACTCGTATCGGATTTTAAAGTTCATAATCAATTTTCAGATTATCAGAATGTGATTATGCCGGTACAACAGGACAATATGGATCGTTTATCTACCGCATACCGCGCGAACGAAATTCTGATGAAGATTGATTGCAAATGCGGAACCGCTTATGTAACGGAATCTCCTTATAAGCGAACGAAGTGGTACTGCACTAAATGTAAGGAAATTGTATTCCTCGATATGAAGAAGGGCATGGTGGAAACGTCACGAGGAGATGCATATTACATGACCAATAAATATTTCGTGACAAGAGAATAGCCATGCGAGTCCAATATGGTGATGAGGCTTGTCCGACAGCCGAAATATAAAAAGGAGTGACCGACATTTCATACGGACACTCCTTTTTATTAGGTGCTGATTCTCATTCTAATCGAAGTTTGATGCAAAGCGAGTATTTGCCTATTTCCCCTAATGGATATCTAGCACTTAACCTTATGGGGAGGTACGAAGCATTTTCTGCATCTCGGCTCATAGGCTTCTGAATCCCCGATCATGATGACCGGTCCGAGTGTCACAGGTTCTCCATTGACAATTCTTTGAGTGAATACAGCCTCAGGACTTCCGCATACCGCACAAAAGGCAGTTAACTTTTCAATGTCATCGGAAATAGCTAGTAATCCGCCGATATAGCCGAACTCCTTTCCACGATAATCCATATTTAATCCATCGACGATGACATGCTTTCCACAGTAGGCCAGTTCCTCCACAATATCCATAATTTCACGGCTGAAAAACTGTACTTCATCAAAAGCAACCACATCAGCATCCTCGGTTTCGGTCATGATCTGTTTTATAATTTTAGGAGTCAGCTGTTTAGGAATGGCGATGGCAGGCAGCTTATAACCAATTCGGCTTACGATTTCATTAACTTCAAAACGATCATCTTCTGCGGGCTTATAAGCGACAACTTTGCGTCGGCCATATTTAATTAATTTTTGACAGCGTCGAATAAGCTCACCTGATTTCTCGCTGAACATGGGACCTGTAATGACAGTAATGCGACCTTTAGGCACGGTAATAATCTTCCTCTCTCTGTTACTATTCCGCTATAAATATGATTAATTTGAATTCAGTTAAGTATAGGTATCAAAAAAAGTGCCACTCTAGATTAACACATTCAAATGCATTGAAGCCACTTTTTTATCATCATTTAGGAAGTAATACTTGGAAGTGAAGCATACCCCATGGTATTGTTTTAAAGTTGAGGTGAAATAACAATGAATAATGATAAGAATGTACAGAGGCTGCGAGAGAAGTATGAGCAGCTACGTGATCATGCTGAGCTGACAGAGCCGGCTGTCAAGCTGTTTGAAGAAATACTGGGCGAGCTGGAGCACACGGCAGGTCAGAATGAACGACTCCGGAAAGTGATTCTCAAGCAATCCGGAAGCAGCCATAGAATGAACTCGAAATTGCGGGATGCTCTGATGGAGTAAAGAGTGTAAATAAAAAATCTCTTCCTTGTAGAAGAGACGAAGATGGAGCTCTATTTATCATCAGGAGATTCCACAGGCAAGGTTTCTTTGGGCTTCGCAGACAGCCGATCAGGCACGATAATGCCAAGGGTGATTCGCGCGATCATGCCAAATGTGATACCAATGCCTGCAAACATATAAATCACGGTAAAGATTTTGGCAAAGGTCGTTTGCGGTGATAGCTCTGGATGACCCACCGTTGTTAATGTAACAGCAGAGAAGTACAAAGCGTCAATCCAGTCCCATCCCTCCACGCTGGAATAAAAAATAGTGCCAGAGAGCAGCGTCGCGAGCATGACTACGAACAGAGCTAGAAACTTTTTGTCCTTGAAGCCGTGATAAATGCCTTGCAGCAATCGTTTGAGGGTCAGTATGAAGGATATCATGTAAAAAGCGTCTCCTATCCGTATAAGATGTTAATAGAATATTATACCGGAATACGGGAAGAAGGTTAAGCCATGAATATACTATGAGGCAGTATCGGTGTTCTGTTTCCCTTTGAAGCGCGGGCCTACATAATTACGTTTACGGTCACGGAATAATATCCAGCCGCCAAGAAACGTCATACAGCAGCCGAATAGTACAAGCCCGAGTGAAAAAGAAAGCCACTCAAAGGCAGGTCTGGCTACCTCGTCATTGCCATGCTCGGCATAATAGTGAAACAAGGAGTCTTTCATCATAAGGAAGCCCCTCATGGCTCCAAGGCCAGGAATGACAAGAATGATTATGGCGATAAATCGGGAAAGCATGAGCTTCATAAGGAGATACCCCTTTTCATACGCACGTATTTTTCTATATGATACCTTGTCTTCTAGTAACTGTCTATTGAAAGCGGAATTTTTGTTATTCCATAAGCAGAAGAGTACAATAATGCTATATTGGTTAGTTACGATAGATTGGAGGATTTTATAATCATGGCAATTCATTGCGATGTCGCTATATTAGGCGGGGGAACGGGCGGATACGTAGCCGCGATTCGCGCTGCACAGCTCGGTAAAGAGGTTGTCCTCATCGAGAAGGACAAATTAGGTGGAACATGCCTTCATAAGGGCTGCATTCCGAGTAAATCTTTGCTGCGGAGTGCTGAAGTGTATGCAGAGATTAAAGATAGTGCCAGCTATGGGATTGAGACCGCAGAGGCCACACTTGTCTTCCCTAAAGTGCAGGAACGCAAAAATGCAGTGGTAGAACAGCTTCACCAAGGGGTCCAGTATTTGATGCGCAAAAATAAAATTACCGTGCTGCAAGGGAAAGGCAGAGTCATTGGACCATCCATCTTCTCGCCGAAGAGCGGTGCTGTGGCTGTAGAGCTGGACAATGGAGAGATGGAGAATGTAGTTCCCAGCCATCTTATTATTGCGACAGGCTCACGTCCAAGAATATTGCCGGGACTCGAGCCGGATGGCCGGTATATCCTTAGCAGCGACGAGGCGCTGAATCTGGAGGAGCTTCCGGAATCGATCGTCATTATAGGCGGAGGCGTTATAGGGATTGAATGGGCTTCTATGCTGAATGATTTTGATGTGAAGGTAACTGTGGTGGAGGCTGCAGATCAAATCCTGCCGCAGGAGGATGGGGACATCGCTGCTGAGATGCAGCGCCAGCTGACGAAGCGTGGAGTGAGGGTTGTTACCGGCGCAGCTATTGAACCATCAACATATGGAATCCAGGATGGACAAGCTACGATCGAGATGAAGACAAAAAAAGGAACAGAAACGCTTACGGCTTCTCAAATTCTCGTATCGGTTGGACGTACGGCAAATGTGGAAGGAATCGGTATAGAGAATACCGATATCAAGACAAAGAACGGCTTCATTCAAGTGAATGGCAATTTGCAGACAGGGGAGCCGCATATTTATGCAATCGGTGATTGCATAGGTGGACTTCAGCTTGCTCATGCAGCAAGCCATGAAGGCATTCGTGCTGTCAATCACATCGCAGATGCTGCCATGCATGTGTCACCTGATCATCTCATTCCGCGTGCCATCTATTCGAGACCTGAGGCAGCGAGTGTAGGCTACACGGAACAGCAGGCAAGGGAGCTCGGCTACTCCGTCAAGACAGGAAAATTCCCGTTTCAAGCCATTGGAAAATCGCTTGTTTATGGCAATCGGGACGGATTTGCGAAGGTTATCGCAGATGAGGCGACAAATGATATTCTAGGGGTCCATCTTATCGGTACGCATGTGACGGATATGATCAGCGAAGCTGCGCTGGCCATGCTGCTGGATGCTACCCCATGGGAAGTCGGACAACTGATCCATCCACATCCATCCTTGTCTGAAATTATTGGCGAAGCCATGCTGGATGTAGATGGGAATGCAATCGGCATGTAAACGTAACATTACCGTATTTGTATCCATTGAAATATCAACAAACTTCAAAACGTCTTTTCTTTTTGGAAAGAAAACGAGTATAATGAATCTAAGCCAAGTCTTAGTACCAGGTTTTAAGACAAGACAGTACTTAATCTTGAGCTGCTCTCAAAAGGAGGTTTGAAGTTTGAATTCAGACACGACATCTAAACAACACAAACATACGAAGCTTGGACTCTCAGACGGTCAAGTCATTGATATGTACAAATATATGCTGCTTGCACGGAAGTTCGATGAACGCTGCTTGCTGCTGCAACGAGCAGGAAAGATTAATTTTCACGTATCGGGGATCGGTCAGGAGACTGCACAGGTGGCAGCGGCCTTTGCTCTGGATCGTGAGAAGGATTATTTCCTTCCCTACTATCGTGATTATGGGTTTGTTCTGGCCGTCGGGATGACGCCTCGCGATCTGATGCTGTCGGCCTTTGCCAAGGCTGAGGATCCGAACAGCGGGGGACGGCAGATGCCGGGCCATTTTGGAAGCAAGAAGCTGCGAATTGTAACAGGCTCAAGTCCGGTGACTACGCAGGTTCCACACGCGGTGGGCGTTGCTCTGGCTGCAAAGATGCAGAAGAAAGACTTCGTTTCTTTTGTCACCTTCGGTGAAGGCTCCAGCAACCAGGGGGATTTTCATGAAGGAAGCAACTTCGCCGGCGTACACAAGCTGCCAGTCATTATAATGGTGGAGAACAATCAGTATGCTATCTCTGTACCTGTCCACAAGCAGCTGAGCGGTAAAGTAAGTGACCGTGCTTTAGGTTATGGATTCCCTGGCTTCAGAGTCGATGGCAATGATGCCCTGGAAGTTTACGCAGCCGTTAAGGAAGCCAGAGCACGTGCAGTTGCGGGTGAAGGCCCGACCTTAATTGAAGCGATGATGTACAGACTTTCTCCTCATTCCACTTCAGATAATGACCTGGCATACCGGACCAAAGAGGAAGTTGAGGAAAATTGGAAGAAAGACGGACTCGTCAAAATGAAGCAATACCTTATTGATTGTGGTATATGGGATGAAGAGCGTGATGCTGATCTGGCGGCACAGCTTGCACTGGAACTAAAAGAAGCGACGGAATCCGCAGACGCGGCCCCTTATCCTAAACCGGAAGATACACTGCTTCATGTGTATGCTGACGACCATTTGGGAGGGGGACAATAAGATGGCAGTTATGGAGTATATAGATGCAATAAGACTGGCTATGAAAGAGGAAATGGAGCGGGATGAATCCGTATTTGTGCTCGGAGAAGATGTAGGCGTTAAAGGGGGCGTGTTTACCACGACCAAGGGTCTGCAGGATCAATTCGGTGAAATGCGGGTCATGGATACTCCGTTATCCGAATCAGCGATAGCCGGTGTTGCCATCGGTGCGGCGATGTACGGAATGAAGCCGATCGCCGAGATGCAGTACTCGGATTTCATGCTTCCTGCAACGAATCAAATCATCAGTGAAGCTGCGAAGATCAGATATCGCTCAAATAATGATTGGAGCTGTCCCGTTGTGATTCGTGCGCCAATTGGCGGAGGGATATTTGGAGGACTGTATCATTCCCAATGTCCGGAATCGATCTTCTTTGGTACCCCTGGACTCAAGATTGTTGCGCCTTTTACGGCCTATGATGCCAAGGGATTGCTCAAAGCAGCAGTACGCGATCCGGATCCAGTTCTATACTTTGAGAATAAGAAAATGTATCGCTTAACCAAAGAGGAGGTCCCCGAGGACGATTACATCGTACCGATCGGAGTTGCCAATCTGCTGCGTGAAGGGGAAGACATTACCGTGATCGGGTATTCCCAGCCTCTGCACTTTGTAATGCAGGCAGCGGAGGAGCTGGAGAATTTGCAGGGGATTACAGCCCATGTTCTGGACCTTCGTACACTGCAGCCCCTCGATAAGGAAGCGATAATTGCGGCCGCGAAGCACACAGGAAAAGTACTTATTATTCACGAAGATAACAAAACCGGCGGAGTAGGCGCTGAAGTTTCTGCTATAATTAATGAGGAGTGCTTGTTTGATCTGGATGCACCGATAGCACGTCTATGCGGTCCGGATGTTCCGGCCATGCCGATCAGCCCTCCGATGGAAAAATTTTATATGCTCAGTAAAGACAAAGTGAAGGATGCAATGCTTAAACTGGCGATGTATTAATATAAATGGCCTACTCTCGGTGTTTCGATGAGGAGGCCATTTAAGGTAAAGTGACTTGATTGGAGTGAAACAATATGGCAGGACAAAAAAAATGGATTGAAATCGTAATGCCTCAGCTGGCTGAATCATTAGTGTCAGCGACCATTGCAAAATGGCTGAAGAAGCCAGGCGATCCTGTGGAGCAATATGAACCGATCTGCGAAGTCATTACAGATAAGGTTAATGCAGAAATTCCTTCAACCGTCGAAGGAATTATGGGCGAAATTGCAGCTGAGGAAGGAAGAACGGTGGCTGTGGGTGAGCTGATCTGCCGTATGGAGGTTCACGCGGCGGCAGGAACAGGAATCGTCGCAGATTCCTCAACCCATGAGAGCAGCAGTACAGCAGCATCGGAATCCGAACCTCAAGATGCAGACGGTTCGATGCGCGGCCGATACTCCCCTGCAGTACAGAGCCTTGCAGCAGAGCACGGTCTGGATCTGAAGGATGTGCCTGGAACAGGAATGAATGGCAGAATTACTCGCAAGGATGTATTGCGCTATATTCAAGAAGGTGCGCATCGGAATCAGCAGGCGGTGATCTCAAATCATGTGGATCGAGAGTCCACCCAGCAAGAGGATATGCGTTCAGCTGCCGATGCAACCGGGTATGCGGCTGAGCAGGCTATGCCTGTTCGTCATTCAGGGATCCATTTGTCCGAGACACCTAAGATTCCGAAAATCGAGATGGAAGGCTTCCCTCAAGGCAGAGCTGAGCAGTATATTGATGTTACACCTGTACGCAACGCGATCGCCCGGAATATGCGTCAGAGCGTCTCTGAGATTCCGCATGCCTGGACGATGATTGAGGTGGATGTGACCAACCTGGTAACTCTTCGCAACAAACTGAAGGACGAGTTCAAGCGCAGTGAAGGCATTAACCTGACATACCTGTCATTTTTGCTCAAAGCAGTCGTTAACGCAATCAAGGATTATCCGATTATGAACTCGGTATGGGCAGTGGATAAGATTATTGTGAAGCGAGACATCAATATAGCTCTGGCGGTAGGAACGGAAGATTCCGTCATGACACCGGTCATTCAGCGTGCAGATACGAAAAATATTGCAGGACTCGCTCACGAAATTGACGATTTGGCGAGAAGAACGAGAGAAGGTACATTGAAGCTGGATGATATGCAGGGAGGAACCTTTACGGTCAATAATACAGGATCCTTCGGATCGATTCTGTCCTATCCGATTATCAATTATCCGCAGGCAGCCATTCTGACCTTCGAATCCATTGTGAAGCGGCCTGTGGTCATTAATGACATGATTGCGGTACGCTCGATGGCCAATCTCTGTTTATCGCTGGATCATCGAATTCTGGACGGAGTCATATCCGGTCGTTTCCTGCAGCGGGTCAAAGAAAATTTAGAGGGCTATTCGCTCGAAACAAAGCTTTATTAATTCGTAATTATAGACTTTTTGCAGCAGCAATCCCGGAACGTAATTTTTCTCGAAAGGGTGTATATGCGCATGAGCAGACCGCTTGTTGTGAGCTACACAGAATTGATGGATTACGAAGAGGCTTGGAATTTGCAGAAAAAGCTCGTTAAAGAGCTGGATGAAGAGGAGCAGCAGGAACATCTGCTGCTCTTGCAGCATCCACCGACTTATACGATCGGAACACAGCGTCACCCAGAGCACTTGTTATACAGCCCGGAGGAGCTTGCAGACAGAGGCATTACTCTTTTTCAAATCGATCGCGGCGGCGATATTACATATCATGGACCCGGACAACTGGTAGGTTACCCCATACTTCGACTCGGTCGAGAAGAGGCTGTTGACTTGCATGGTTATCTGAGGCTGCTTGAAGAAGTCATCATTCAGTATTTAAGCCGATTTGGAATTGAAGCAGAACGTAAGGAGCAGTATACAGGAGTATGGGTGGACAACCAGAAAATATGTGCAATCGGCGTTAAATTCAATCGCAGTAGACGGACCAGAGGCTTTATTACAAGTCATGGTTTTGCATTTAATATCAAGTCAGGGATTCAGCATGAGGGATTCTCGGGTATTATTCCTTGCGGAATTGAAGAGTACGGTGTCACTTCGCTCGAGGATTGCACAGGCCGGATGTTCTCCGTCGAGAATGTAGCGAATGAGCTGGTGTCCATCTTTGCAAGCTTGTTCTCATTCAATCCGGCTTGGATGCCGGTGATGGCTTCAAAATGATGGAATAATGGAAGGCAAGACGGGTCTGTACGCTGTACTTTATGAATTCGCATAAAAAAGCTCTCTTCCCCTGAGTACGAGAAGAAAGCTTTCTAATGAGCAACTCGGTATTGATTATCCATATAATAGAGGCTCAATAACAATCAATAGAGTAGATGCAATCATAGCAATGAGCATGAGATAGACAATGATTTTGAACCATTTTTTCTGCTGCATTCATTAAAGCTCCTTTATAAATTGAATGTTGTGAATCTGTTTTCATATATTTTGTTATTATGAAATTGATTCGTATAATAAAGTCTATTGTAACGTATCTGCACTTGTTGTGGAAGTCATTGAAGAAGGGAAGTTAACCATGATTAAACAGGAACGGATTGTGGAAGAATTTATTGAGCTTGTCCAGGTGGACAGTGTTACTACACAAGAACAGAACATAGCCAAAGTGTTGACAGACAAATTTAGTAAGCTGGGACTTGAAGTCGCAGAGGATCAATCTAAAGAGCGTACAGGACATGGAGCCGGCAATCTGATTGTGACATGGAAGGCACAAGGCGTGCAGTCAGCACCGAACATATTTTTTACCTGTCACATGGACACGGTAGCTCCTGGTGTAGGCATTAAACCTGTCGTATCCGAAGATGGTTATATTCGCAGCGATGGAACGACCATTCTCGGCGCTGATGATAAGGCCGGAATTGCTGCCTTGTTTGAAGCGATTCGCGTCATTCAGGAAAATGATATTCCTCACGGACAGATTCAATTCGTCATTACAGTTGGAGAAGAATCGGGTCTTATTGGAGTAAGAGGCATGGAGCGAGATGCAATTGACGCGGAGCTGGGCTTTGCTCTGGACTCCACTGGAGAAGTAGGCGGTATATGTGTATCTGCACCGGCTAGGGCTCAGATCAAAATGAAGATCACGGGCAAATCCGCACACGCCGGCGTTAATCCGGAGGATGGAATCAGCGCCATTCAAGTCGCTGCTAAATCCATAGCGGCCATGAAGCTGGGGCGTATCGATCATGAAACAACCGCTAATATTGGCAGCTTCTCGGGGGGCGGCCCGCTGAACGTTGTGTGCGATTATGCGGAGATTGCTGCCGAAGCGAGAAGCATTGTGCAGAGTAAAGTAGAGCAGCAGGTGGAGCACATGCGCGAATCTTTGCTTAATACCTGCCGTGAGTATGGTGCAACAGGCGTATTTGAGAGCGAAATTGCTTATCCTGCATTTAAGCTGACGGAACAAGATGAGGTAGTACAGCTCGCTGCTGCTGCAATCGAGAGCACTGGGTTGAAGCCGGAAACCTTCCCATCCGGCGGCGGCAGCGATGCCAATATCTTCAATGGATTTGGAATTCCAACCGTCAATCTTGCTTTGGGCTATGAGGATATCCATACGACAAACGAACGAATTAAGGTAAGCAGCCTTGTTGATGCAGCGAAGGTTGTTGTATCCATCGTGCAGGAAGCAGCTAAACGTTAATCCATTTTTTTGTTCATGCAGGTCTGGATAGGAATATTTCCTTCCAGGCCTTTTTGAAAGTATTCGAGAAAACTCAGGTTCTCGGGATAGCTCCGATCACTTCTTAATCGTTTGTATAAGCGGGGGAACGTCTTGTCTGCCCTTCATGAGCTCTTTGAGATGGGTTTCAGGTCCGTAATCTATAATCCAATGATTAAGTGTCTTTTTTATTTGATCTGCTTGTCCAATCATAAACAAGCCATTATTTGTTTTATAGCTCTTCATAAGGTGGGCCACTCCTTCAAATTAGGGTTATTATTACACCGTATGCCCACCGCCTTTAAACTATACACATGATTTAACGCCAGAGGAGGTCTTTATTTTGAAATCAAATCCGTACTTGAAACACCCGACATCGAATCCCGCACTGGTAGAAGAAACCATTTCAAGCAAAGAAATTTTTGACGGCAAGATCATTTCACTCCAGGTAGACACCGTAAAGCTGCCAAATGGACAGACCGGAACACGTGAGATTATTAAGCATCCTGGGGCTGTCGCTGTACTTGCGCTCAAGGGGGATAAGATGCTTGTTGTAGATCAGTACCGACAAGCGCTTGGCAGGACGCAGGTTGAAATTCCGGCAGGCAAGCTTGATCCTGGAGAAGACCCGATGGAAGCAGCTGGAAGAGAGCTGAGGGAAGAGACAGGGTATCATGCTCAGGAGCTCAAACCGCTGCCGGCGTTTTATACTTCACCAGGCTTTGCAGATGAGGTCATCTATTTATTTATGGCAGATCATCTTGAGGCAGGCCGTATGCAGCTGGATGAGGATGAATTCCTGGAAGTGATCGAGGTGACATTGGATGAAGCCTATGAGCTGATCCGGGAAGGCCGTATCAGTGATGCTAAGACGATCGTTGCGGTATATGCATGGCACTTGTATCAGCTGACAGGGAAGATATAAATCATGAATCCGAACGTGATAAAGACGGATCCTGTGCTGTCTACCTACTATGCTGATCTTCACATTCATATTGGAAGAACCGGTTATGGCGATGCTGTAAAAATTAGTGGGAGCCGTGATCTGACCTTTGTGGGCATTGCCAAGGAGGCGGCTGAACGCAAAGGGATCGATCTAATTGGTATTATTGATGCCCATTCTCCTGTCGTTCAGCGGGATATTATAGAAGCGCTTGATTCGGGTGAAATGACAGAGATTGATGGCGGAGGAATTGGTTATAAGGGTACAGTCATTCTGCTGGGAACCGAGCTAGAGGTGAGGGAGCCGGGTCGGAAAGAGTTCCATCTTCTTGCCTATTTCAGAACCTTGAAGGAGATGGAATCCTTCACAGACTATCTTTCCCGCTATATGAAAAATGTGAACCTCAGCTCACAGCGTGTGTACGTGCCGGCAATGGAATTACAGCGAGAGATCATATCCCGCGGCGGTATATTTGTCCCTGCACATATTTTTACCCCGCACAAAGGAATCTACGGAAGTACGGCGCATCGAATGGAAGAAGTGCTTGATTTAAGCCTGATCTCGGCTGTGGAACTGGGACTCAGTAGCGATACTGAAATGGCCGGCTATATTAGTGAATTGGACCGATATCCGTTCCTAACGAATTCGGATGCGCACTCCCTTGCCAAGATAGGCAGAGAGTATAATGAACTGGCTATGGCTGAAGCTTCATTCGATGAATTTAAGCTGGCACTTCAGTCACAGGCGGGACGCAGAATTGAAGCTAACTACGGTCTCAATCCGCGCCTTGGCAAATATCATAGAACCTACTGTGCTCTTTGCAGCAGCATATTAGATGAAGAGCAAATCTCAGAAGAACGATGCCCGTATTGTGGAAGGGACACGAAGTTGATACACGGGGTGCTGGATCGGATTCTGTCGATATCGGACCGTGAAACTCCTCTGGTGTCTGATCATAGACCACCGTATCACTATCAGGTGCCTCTTGAGTTTATTCCCGGTCTTGGGAAGGTGAAGCTACGAATGCTGATCGAAGCCTTTGGTTCTGAGATGGCGATATTGCACCGTGTATCCGAGGTGGATCTGGCAAGTATCGTGGGTAACGAATTAGCCGGGCTTATCGTTCGGGCAAGGAATGGTGAGCTTGGTCTATCCGCTGGTGGAGGGGGGACCTATGGAAGAGTCTCTCTATAGATTTCATTTTTAGAGTCATAGAGTAACGGACAAGTTCATAATGTAAGGTATGTAATGAGAAAGGGGACGACCTTAACCATGTTATTTCTCAAGCATACCTTCCGGGATCAAACTCCGCTCTATGTATTTGTCGCTGTTCTGTTTTTAGTCGGGGTCATTTTTGGTGCATTAATGGTGGGTGCGCTTACCCTTGATCAGCAGCAAGATCTGGCAGGGTATCTGGACAACTTTTTTGTTATGATGAATCAAGGAAATAGTTCAGGCAGCACATATATGGATATTGCGATGCTTCATTTAAAGTGGGTTGGTCTGATCTGGGTGCTTGGGCTGTCTGTTATCGGACTACCGGGCATACTAATATTAGATTTTCTAAAGGGAGTCCTTATCGGATTTACCGTTGGCTACATGGTGGGTCAATATTCCTGGAAAGGACTTCTCCTCGCCATGGTCTCTGTAGCACCGCATAATCTGCTCGTCATCCCTGTTATTCTCATATGCAGTGTGGCAGCCATCACCTTCTCGCTTCATATGATCAAGAGCCGTTTCTTCATGAACAGAAGCCGCGGGGTCAAGAGACCGCTGACAAGCTATATCGGGCTGACGATTGCTATGGCCGGACTAATGCTTGCCATTTCATCATTTGAGACTTGGGTAACGCCTCTCCTTATGCAGTGGGTTGCACCTCTGTTTGTATAATGTGACAAGTTGAACAGCCCTCTCTCTCATCGCTTGATATAGTTGACTTTATTAAAGATGAGACCCTATAATAATACAAGTGAGTTTTCGATCATGATGCAGTGATTTCCTAGGGGGAGGGAGAAGATGGAAGCACGAATCGAGAAAATAAAGCAGCAGTTACAATCCCAAGGCTATAAGTTAACGCCCCAGCGGGAAGCCACGGTAAGAGTCTTGCTAGAGAATGAAGAAGATCACTTGAGCGCAGAAGATGTGTTTATGCTCGTCAAGGAAAAAGCTCCCGAAATCGGTCTTGCTACCGTATATCGAACCCTTGAGCTGCTAAATGAGCTGCATGTCGTTGAGAAGATTAACTTTGGTGACGGAGTAGCACGCTATGATTTGCGCGGTGATACGAACAAGCATCATCATCACCATTTGATATGCGTTCAATGCGGCAGCATGGATGAGATACGTGAGGATTGGCTAGGACCGCTTGAAGAACGCTTGGAACGTGAGTTTAATTTTACAGTTCTCGACCATAGGCTTGATTTTCAGGGGATTTGTTTCCGCTGCAAAGACAAGAACGATCAGAAGCCTAATCAATAACATAAAGACTAGCAGATCAGACAAGCTCTCACCGGCTTTTGTTCGGGGGAGCTTTTTAGCGTTCTTATTCATAAATATGTGGTGAGCTTCTATTCTAAAGATATACATTTAGTATCCTGTTAGGTAAGATGGAGATAGAGTGAGAGCAAGCCTGTTTTTCCTTAAAATTTCGCGTTCGTCATAAAGCATGTGAATCGGTCATAGCCTAGACATAGCATGAGTGTAGGCTGGGAAGACTATCCGTGTAAATAAAGGACAAGACGTGAATGAAAGGCGGGATAATTCATGGTTTTTTCACTCCGCAGAATGTTTCGACTCGTTCGATTTCTTATCGTATTTGCTGCACTTGTATACATGTTCTATAATGTGTTCAATCTATTTTCGGAATGGATTACACCGGTGGATCACTACAAAATTCCAGAGGGAAATGCGCTTAAAGTATTTCATCATGAGGAAGGCACAGGCCTTGTTATGGAGAAGACGAGTATGCTCGAACGACTGCGCTTCTTCTATTGGTATGGTGAATAAGGGTGTTGATCTAAAGTCATAATGAAAATTTGTAGTAAGGGAGCGTAATAAAGCCGATGAGGAATTATGTGCAGCCTTACATGAATTATTTACAGGAAGACAAGGGCTCTTCCTTAAGTACACTGGAATCCTACAGACGTGATATAGAGCAGTTTATTGGGTATATGGATAAGGAACAGATTACACAGGCTCAGGACGTTTCACGCAATCAAATTGTGCTGTACATGGGATATTTGAAGAAGCAGAAGAAGGCAGCTTCAACGATTGCTCGTAATGTGGTTTCGATCCGTTCTTTTTTCCATTATTTGATGTATCAGGGTGTTGTGCAGAAAGATCCAACGTATCATTTGGACTCACCCAAATTAGAAAAGTCTCCTCCCAAAATTCTTACCATTGCAGAAGTGGACAGACTACTATCGCTGCCTGACTCTTCAACACCGCCTGGGGCAAGAGACAAAGCCATGCTTGAGCTGCTGTATGCGACGGGGATTAAAGTCTCTGAATTGGTGCAGCTTAATGTGAAGGATTTAAATCCGCAGCTGAGGTTTTTGAGAACCGGCAGCAACAGTGCCAAGGAGCGGGTAATCCCTATAACAGGGGTTGCTGCCCAAGCGACAGCCGAATACGTGAATCATGCCCGGAGTGCGCTGTTGAAGGCGAATGGAGAAGAAGAGGCACTGTTCGTGAATACGAATGGTGCCAGGCTGACCAGGCAGGGAATCTGGAAGATGATTAAGAAGTACGCTGAAGGTGCTGGACTCGCTGAAGGAAGAATTACACCACATACGTTAAGGCATTCCTTTGCGGCTCATCTACTGGAGAATGGCGCCGATTTAAGATCGGTACAGGAAATGATGGGACATGCAGATATTTCAACAACCCAGATGTACAGCCATGTAGTAAAACGAAATATGAAGGACGTATATGATCATTATCACCCGAGAGCGTAATCAATGCTGGGCACTAGATTGAATTGATAATACAGGAAGGGGTATTACGTACATCATGACAAACAATAAACCTAGATTCAAACGCATATGCTTTATCGTACTAGACAGTGTTGGGATTGGAGCATTGCCGGATGCACCCGAATTCGGCGACGAAGGTGCTCATACATTAGGACATATTTTGGAAAAAGTTCCTCATGTGAAGCTGCCGAACATGCAGAAATTAGGACTTGGTAATATCGCCGAAATTCCTCCGCTTGATCCAGTGGACAAGCCTCAGGCTTATTATGGCAAGATGAAAGAGGTATCGGCAGGTAAGGACACGATGACAGGCCATTGGGAGCTGATGGGTCTTAAGATTGACACGCCTTTTAATACATATCCTGATGGATTTCCTCAAGATTTGATTACCGAGTTTGAGAAGCAGACTGGCCGTAAGGTCATCTGTAACAAGCCTGCTTCGGGAACAGAAGTGCTGGACGAATACGGAGAAGAACAGATGAAGACCGGAGCCTGGATCGTATATACTTCGGCGGATAGTGTGTTCCAGATTGCTGCTCATGAAGATATCATCCCTCTCGAGGAACTGTACAAAGCCTGCAAGATTGCCCGTAAGCTGACGCTCGCTCCTGAGCATTCGGTAGGGCGTGTCATTGCACGTCCGTATGTCGGAACTCCAGGTGCTTTTAAACGGACCTCCAATAGACATGATTATGCGGTCAAGCCGCCAGAGCCTACCGTCATGAATGCGCTGCATAGTGCAGGGTATGATGTTATTGCCGTTGGTAAAATCAATGATATTTTTGACGGTGAAGGTGTAACTGAAGCGTATCCGACAAAAAGCAATGAGCATGGTATTGAAGTCACGATCCAGCAGCTGGGACGAGATTTCAATGGTCTTTTGTTCACGAATTTGGTCGATTTTGATTCATTATATGGACATCGCAGAGATCCGGAGGGTTATGCGGGTGCACTAGAAGTGTTCGATCAGGAGCTCCCTAAGATTATGGAGCGTATCAGTGAAGAAGATCTATTGATCATCTCGGCTGATCATGGGAACGATCCGATTCATCGCGGAACAGATCATACACGGGAGTATGTGCCGGTACTTATTTACAGTCCAGCTCTCAAGCAGCCGGGTGACACGATAGGAGTACGGGAGACGTATTCGGATCTGGGAGCTACGATCTCCGATAATTTCGGCGCAACGGCTCCGCTTCATGGGGAGAGCTTTCTGAATCAATTGAAGTAAGAAGAATGGAAATTCAAGCAAAAGGGGCTATTTAGCAAAATGGTAAAAATTCTAACACAAAGCATGGTACAAGAAGCAGCAGCTTTTATTAAAGAAAAAACAAGTGTGAAGCCCGAAATCGGGCTGATCCTTGGTTCCGGACTTGGCATTTTAGCAGAGCTTATTGAGGATGCGGTAGCGATTCCGTATGAAGATATACCTCATTTTCCCGTATCTACGGTTGAGGGACATGTGGGAGAGCTGCTGATTGGTAATATACAGGGCCGCCCGGTTGTCATGATGAAGGGCAGATTCCACATGTATGAAGGCTACGGTCCGGAAGTGACTGCCTTTCCGGTTCGAGTTATGAAGGAGATCGGCGTTGAAAAAATGCTGGTAACCAATGCGGCAGGCGGTGTAAATACCCATTATCATGCAGGCGATCTCATGATTATCTCTGATCATCTGAACTTGACCGGCCGTAACCCATTGGTTGGACCGAATGAGCCTGCTTTTGGTGTTCGTTTCCCTGATATGTCAGAAGCCTACAGCGGTAGACTGCGCAGTCTGGCTAAAACAACAGCTGAAGCACAGGGCTTTAACATTCAGGAAGGGGTATATGCAGGACTTCTCGGTCCCAACTATGAAACTCCAGCCGAAATTGTGATGCTGCGCAAACTTGGGGCTGATGCTGTCGGGATGTCAACCGTCGCAGAAGTCATTGTAGCGCGTCATACTGGTATTGAAGTGCTGGGTATCTCCTGTATTACGAACATGGCAGCCGGAATTCTGGATCAGCCTCTCTCACACGATGAGGTTATGGAAACCGCAGAACAAGTTAAAGGGAAGTTCCTTGGATTAGTTATGGCACTGATCCCATACATGTAAATTTACGAAGAGGGGAAATACACAATGAACCAAGTGAATACGACGATGTACGCTGGAAATATCGAGGAAGCCGCTGCATACATAACAAGCAAGCTGGGTAAATATTCTCCCAAAATTGGCTTGGTGCTGGGCTCAGGGCTCGGAGATTTGGGCGATCAAATCGAAGATGCCGTATATATTCCCTACGATGAAGTACCGCATTTTCCTAAATCTACCGTTGAAGGACATGCAGGACGCTTTGTGATCGGTCAGCTCGAAGGCAAGGATGTTATTATCATGCAGGGGCGTTTTCATTACTATGAGGGATATGACATGCGTACCGTTGTTATGCCCGTTTATGTAATGAAAAGACTTGGTATTCAGACTCTCGTATTAACGAATGCAGCAGGCGGCATGAACCGTGCTTTCAAGGCAGGAGATCTCATGCTCATCTCCGATCATATCAATATGACGGGAGCTAACCCGCTCATCGGACCCAATGATCCGAAGCTGGGAGTTCGTTTTCCAGATATGTCAGCAGCATATGATCCTGAATATCGCATATTGGCGAAGGAGCTGGCTAAAGATATACATGGTGAAGATGGATCCGTACTTGAGCTTCAAGAAGGCGTCTATTGCGGCATTAGTGGACCTACATATTCAACGCCTAAAGAATCCACGATGTTTGCTCTGCTTGGCGGGGATGCAATCGGGATGTCTACTGTAGGCGAAGTCATCGCGGCAAGTCATGCGGGACTGCGTGTACTGGGTATCTCCTGCATTACCGATATGGCGATTGGCGAAGAGCTTGAGCCGCTGACACATGAGCAGGTTGTCGCTGTAGCGAACCGGACAAAGCCGAAATTTATTGGACTGATCCGTGCATTTGTGAGCCGCGTGTAATTCTTTGAATTTGTTAAAAATAAAAGCAGCTAAAGGTGTGATCTAACGTATGAGAGCCGTTGATATCATTCAGAAGAAGCGAGATGGACAGGAGCTGTCAACAGAGGAGATCTCCTATCTGATTCAAGGATACAGCCGTGGAGACATTCCGGACTATCAGATGTCAGCTTGGGCGATGGCTGTCTTTTTCCAGGGCATGACAGCGAAGGAAACCGGGGATTTGACGATGGCGATGGCTAAATCTGGTGATCAGGTGGATCTGTCTCCGATTGCAGGCATTAAGGTAGACAAGCATTCAACGGGTGGCGTTGGTGACAAGACGACCATTGTTCTTGCCCCACTCGTGGCTGCAGCTGGTGTTCCGGTTGCTAAAATGTCCGGACGTGGTCTTGGTCATACCGGCGGCACATTGGACAAGCTGGAATCGATAAGCGGATTTCAGATTGAACTGGATCAAGAGCAGTTCTTCAAGCAGGTTAATGAGGTGGGGGCCGCGGTCATCGGACAAAGCGGCAACATGGCTCCAGCAGACAAGAAGCTGTACGCATTAAGAGATGTGACGGCAACGGTAAATGCGATTCCGCTGATTGCCAGCTCAGTGATGAGTAAGAAGATTGCAGCCGGTGCAGACGCAATTGTACTCGATGTCAAGACTGGCAGCGGTGCATTCATGAAGACGCTTGATGATTCAATCAAGCTGGCAGAAGCGATGGTCGATATCGGGACCCATGTAGGCCGTGAGACGGTAGCTGTCATCAGTGATATGGATCAGCCGCTCGGTCATGGCATCGGTAATGCCTTGGAAATTAAAGAAGCAGTAGAAACGCTGCAAGGAAACGGACCTGAGGATCTGGAAGAGGTCAGCCTGTTCCTGGCATCACATATGCTGGTTCTTGGCGGCAAAGCGGAGTCTGTAGAGGAAGCCCGCGAGAAATTGCGGGATATTCTATCACAAGGACTTGCGTTTGATAAGCTCAAGCAGATGGTCAAAGCGCAACAGGGAGATGTAGGACAAATTGAGGATTTGTCTCTTCTGCCGACCGCTAAGCGCACAATTGAAGTGAAGGCTCCAACGGATGGGTATGTGGCTGGGATTGAGGCTGAGGCCATTGGAATTAGCGCCATGCTGCTTGGCGCCGGCCGTGAAACGACCGATTCCGTCATTGATCATGCGGTTGGAGTAACCCTTGTCAAAAAAGTCGGCGATCAGGTGAAGGCTGGTGAGGTGATTGCGATGCTTCATGCCAATGATGGAAGCGACAGCAAGCTTCAGGAAGCAGAGCAGAAGCTTCAGCAGGCATATAAGATCTCAGAAGCTCCCGTGCCTGAGCAACCTTTGATCTATGCTTTGGTGACGAAGGATGGAGTTCAGCGCTTTGTATGATATATAGGTGGTATAACGAACAAGAAGCTGAAGGGCAGCATCACTGTCCTTCAGCTTCTTTTTATATTCATCTAGCTCTCAATTACATCTTTCGTCGCAAATTTTTAAATCCCCTTCGATTTGAACGGTGGAATGCTGGATATGAAACTCCTGACGCAGCATGTCTTTAGCTTGTTTTAGCAGCAGATCCCGATCGGCCGAATTCGATACAACCAGATGAACAGTCAGCGCTGTATAATCAGAGGTTATTGACCAGCTGTGGAGGTCATGAAGTTCAACTACACAAGGCAGACCAAGAAGCTTGCTGCGGATATCACTTAGATTTACGGATTCTGGCTTGCCTTCCATCAGTACATGCATGGAATCTTTGGTAACTCGGTATCCACTGACAAGTATAAGGACGGCTACGAGCAGACTGGCGATGGGGTCGGCAATAGACCATCCGAAGAACATCATCAGAAGACCTGCTGCAATAGCTCCGATTGATCCTAATAAATCTCCCAGGACATGGAGAAATGCACCTCTCAAGTTCAAGTTCCCTTTGACATCACCACCTGTCATTAATACAACGGCTACGATGACATTAATGATCAGGCCAAGCACAGCAATGGTCAGCATCCCTGTACTTGCCACTTCAGGTGGCGCAGCAAACCGCTGAATCGCTTCCCATATGATCAATACAGAAATGACAAGCAGGGTAATCCCGTTCAGAAAAGCAGCGATAATCTCGAATCGCTTATAGCCATAGGTTTTTGAGCTGCTCGCTGATTTCTCACCAAATTTAAACGCAAAAAGAGCGAGTGCCAGTGCGATCCCGTCGCTTAGCATATGTCCTGCGTCAGCAATCAGGGCCAAGCTATGTGTGATGAGCCCTCCAACCACTTCAATCAACATAAAGCCGGTGATAAGTAAAAAGGAAATTAACAGAGCCTTTTTATTATCCGTATGAATATGAGAATGACCAGGCCCATGGCTGTGATTATGACTGTGGCTGTGATCATGGTTGTGATCGTGTTCATAATCGTCGTGATCGTGATGATGACGCTGTTCGTGAACAGGCCGCTCATTGTGGTCATTTTGATGTGTATGCTTCATCGTCATTCCTCCGCATGATAATTTCTATGATTAGTGTTGTTGCAGACGATAGTGAATCTAAATTTACCTTACCCTTGACCCGTTATTCTATGTAAAGCCGAATGTATGAGAAGCTCTTCATTGGACTTACTGTACTTACTTACCCCTTATGTGATGTTCAATATCTTGTAATTGTAGGAACTGCTATTTTTCATAGACAGACGAATCAATTTCATAATTGATTCAGACAAGGAATAATTTGGAGGATTCCTGACGACAATGAATAGCAGTATAACGAATCAAGCTATCAAGCTACAATGTAGCATTCACATGAGGAGGATAATATTGCCATGAAACAAGGAGCTAGGCTACTCACCGCTATAATATTGTCGGCAGCACTGATCGTTCCAAGCAGCGCATATGCGGAAGAGCCTGCAGGGCCGCAAACGGAGAAGACAACCCCGGCAGTGGATCTTGCGGAAAATGCAAAATCAGCGGTCATGCTGGATGCGGACACAGGAACGATTATTTATGAGAAGAACGGCCATGAGAAACTGCCTCCTGCCAGTATCACGAAGATTATGACCATGCTGTTAACAATGGAAGCCATTGATTCCGGCAAGCTCAAGTGGACTGACAAGGTTCGAGCGAGTGAATATGCATCTTCCATGGGCGGATCTCAGATCTTTCTGGAGCCGGGCGAAGAGATGACCGTGGATGAGATGTTAAAAGGGATTGCCATGGCATCGGGAAACGATGCTTCCGTAGCAATGGCCGAGAAAATTGCCGGCTCTGAAGAAGCATTTGTACAGATGATGAACGATCGAGCAAAAGAGCTGGGCATGAATGATACCCATTTTGCCAATTGTAACGGTCTTCCGGTAGAGAATCATTATTCTTCAGCACATGATATTGCTATTATGAGCAGAGAGCTGCTTAAACATAAAGACATTACCAAATATACCGGAGCCTATCAGGACTATCTGCGAAAAGACAGTGCCAAGCCGTTCTGGCTTGTGAACACGAACAAGCTTGTGCGTTTCTATACTGGTGCCGATGGCTTAAAAACAGGCTATACCTCGGAAGCAAAATTTTGCTTGTCCGCCACAGCAATGAAGGATGGTATGCGTGTCGTCGCGGTCGTGCTGGGTGAGCCTAATACGAAAACGAGAAACAGCGAAGTGTCGAATATGTTCGATTACGCCTTTTCACAATATACGATGAAGCCTATTTATAAACAAGGGGACGTTATCGGTAAAGTGAATATTGAGAAAGGAAACATCAAAGAGCTGGAGCTGGTGGCTGATGAACCTTACAGTGTACTGATGAGAAAAGGCAGCGCCGGGGAAACGACGCAGCAGCTGACTGTCCCTTCTGAAATCAAGGCCCCGATCAAAAAAGGTCAGGTGCTGGGCAAGCTTGTAGTATCTCAGGATAACAAGGTACTCAAGGAGTTTGACATTACAGCAGCGGTAGACGTTGATAAAGCAGGCTTCTGGAAGCTCTTCAAACGGACAACCTCTGATCTTTTCCGCTAAAATAAGCAGCTTTGTTGATTCATGAGACATTTCTTCTAGTTTTGTCGGAGTGCAGGAAAGCTGCAAATCGGCGTAGAAATGGTTGGTCATGACAGGGAGGAGAGTGAGCAAGCATGAATTTACAGGTCAGTATGGAGTATGCACATGGGGTGCTTATTGTACGATTATCTGGAGAGCTCGATCACCACACAGCAGATCTGGTACGTCTACAGATGGATGAGGCGATTGCAAGACAGAACAGCAAGCACCTGATTCTTAGCTTGAAAGACCTTGACTTTATGGATAGTTCAGGACTGGGTGTCATTCTTGGACGCTATAAGTTGATACATCATAAAGGTGGAAAAATGGTCATATCCGGAGCCAATCCTGCTGTATACCGTTTGCTTGAAATGTCAGGCTTGTTCAAAATTATGCCGGTGTTCGAAAACGAGGGAAGCGCCCTCTCGGATCTGGAGGTGGTCTCATGAGCAGTGAGCAGCTATCAAATTTTATGAATTTGCAGTTTGCAGCCAAGTCGGAGAATGAATCATTCGCCAGAGTCGCGGTAGCAGCCTTTATTTCTCAGCTGGATCCGACAATGGACGAGCTGAGCGATTTGAAAACGGTCGTATCCGAGGCCGTGACGAACAGCATCATTCATGGCTACAACAATGACTCTGCCGGGGTCGTAACCATTAAGGCAGAAATTATTGGAGATATGATTACGCTTGTCATTGAAGACCAGGGTCAGGGAATTGAGGACTTGGAGCTGGCGAAGCAGCCGCTGTACACTTCTAAGCCAGAGCTTGAGCGTTCAGGTATGGGATTCACCATAATGGAAAATTTCATGGATGAATGTGAAGTGGTGAGCGAGCCTGGGCGAGGTACTTCGATCATGATGAAGAAACGGATAGAATCCAAGAAAGCACTGTATAATTAGGGGTTGGACCTATGGAAGCAGAAGCGAAACAATCTTCACATACGTATCTGGAGGATGCGGAAGTCAAGCGTCTTATCGCTCTATCCCAAAGCGGAGACCAGGTGGCGCGTGACACGCTTGTCAATTGTAATATTCGTCTCGTATGGTCTGTCGTTCAGCGGTTTATGAACCGGGGATACGAGCCGGAGGATCTGTTTCAGATCGGCTGCATCGGGCTTCTCAAATCAGTAGATAAATTTGATCTGAGCTATGATGTCAAATTTTCGACTTATGCGGTTCCCATGATTATCGGCGAAATTCAGCGTTTCCTGCGTGATGATGGGACGCTGAAGGTCAGCCGATCCCTGAAAGAGACCGCCAATAAGGTTCGCAAGAAGAAGGATGAGCTCTCTAAATACTTAGACAGGCTGCCCACCATCAAGGAGGTTGCAGACGAGCTGGGGATTACCCCTGAGGAGGTTGTATTCGCTCAGGAAGCGAATAAGCCTCCAACTTCCATACACGAAACGGTATTTGAGAATGACGGGGACCCGATTACACTTATGGATCAGATTGCTGATGAATCTCAGGAGCGTTGGTTCGACAAGATGGCCCTTAATGAAGCGATCGGAAATCTGTCTGAGCGGGAGCGACTGATCGTATACCTCCGGTATTACAAGGATCAGACGCAATCTGAAGTAGCTGCCAGACTGGGCATATCGCAGGTTCAAGTGTCTAGACTGGAGAAAAAAATACTGCAGATTATCCGGGAACAAATCGCACAGTAAATATGAAGTGCATATAACAACGACTAACACATATAGGGAGTCTTTTCTCGTTAGAGAAAAGACTCTTTTTTTGTGGGTCAGCTCGATATCAATCCCAAGGAATAGAAAAGCGGAGGAGTCTCCATACTATGAATAATTTCACAGTATAAAGGGGTGAGGTTAGGATGACCGCACCATCCACTCCTATCATTTATGTAAGGCTGCACAGCCGGATCAAGATGAAGCTTGGCGTTACACTCAAGATCAGGCATGTGGCACATGTGCTCACAGATCCGCCTGGCTTGGAAGACAAAGTGCTGGAAGCGGAACTGATGCAGACGGAGAAAAAGGACGGGAGCCTGCTGCTTGTTGATGTGCTTCAGATTATTGGTCAAATACAGAAGACGGTGCCGGGAGCAACGATTGAAACATTGGGCAGCAGCCATACGCTTGTCGAGCTGATCCCTCATGATCGGCCGCCGTCCAAATCGCTGTTTATACTTGTATGGCTCCTGCTGTTCTTTGGCTCGGCGCTGACCATTATGAACTTTCACGCGGATGTAAACATGAAGGAAGTGCATATTCGAATCGTTGAGATGCTGACGGGGTATCGGGATGAGAATCCTTACTTGTTTCAGACGGCATACTCTATTGGTATCGGTTTTGGCATGGCTGTATTTTTTAATCATTTGTTCAAGAAAAAATGGAATGATGAGCCTACCCCGCTGGAGGTCGAGATGTACCTTTACCAGCAAAATGTGGATCAATATGCAGTGAATGAAGAGTACGAACGAATTAAAAAAGAGCGTGCTTCTTCGGGTCAGAAATAATGATGACGGTTCTGGATGGCTGCATACTCATTGTTCTGGGCATTGCAGCAGGAATTGCTGTGGGGAGCGGAGTCATTGCTCTCTTCATCGTACTGGACATGATCCCTCGCTTAGCCCAGCTTACACGTTCATATGACAAAGCATATGCCTATGAAGGAGCTATGATTGCCGGTTCATTCGTTGGAACAGTCGCTGACTTATGGAACTTGAAGGTTTACGGTCTTCCGATTATTTCGATATTCGTTGGCCTGCTGTGCGGTATATTTATCGGTTTGCTCGCAGCAGCTTTAACTGAGGTATTGAACGTCCTGCCCATATTAGCCAAGAGACTGGGTATGAAATCTTATTTATTTGGATTATTAATGGCCATGGTGTTCGGCAAAGTTGCCGGTTCATTATTTGATTGGTTTGTGTACACCAGATAACAGCTGAATGCATACAACAGAAGGAGGAGACATCAAACAAATGTCAGATGAATCGCAGCAAATGACCGAGGAAGAGAAGCAGCTCCAGGAAAAAAAGGAACAAGAAATGTCAGATTCCATTGTGGAGTCGATTGAGTACTGGCAGAATGAGGACGTCATTGATCCTGATTTTGACGTACTGCGAAAGACGCTCAAGTATGTCATGGGCTTTGGAGAAACTTTTGATGTCAATTTCCGCGAGATGACCTTCGGTGGACGTCATACCGGACTTTTGTTCATCACGGGACTTACCAAAGATACGATTTTGACTGAAATTTTAAAGAGACTGTCCTATGTGCCCGAGGATGAGATGACATCCGATGCCTTGGAAAAATACTTTGAATTCTACATTCCCCATATCCAGGTATCCAAGGTAACGAAGCTGAGCGAAGCGTTCATCCAGGCAATGAGCGGTATGAGCGTCTTCTTTGTGGAAGGCGAAACAACAGCACTGATCATTGATACCCGTAGTTATCCTTCACGCGGTCCTGAAGAACCATCATTAGAGCGAGTCGTCAGGGGAGCCAGAGACGGATTTACAGAAACGATGCTGACCAATGTGTCCCTTGTCCGCAGACGTCTGCATGATCCTGGATTTAAGCTGGAGCTGTTCCGTGTAGGGGAAAGAACCAAAACCGATGTGTGCCTTGCTTATATCGACGATATCGTGGACAAGGTCCAGGTTGAGACGATTCGCAAAAAGATCGAGACTATCGATATTGATGGTATTCCGCTTGCTGATAAGCAGCTGGAGGAGATCATCATTAATCGAGGCTGGCATCCGTATCCGCTGGTACGTTATTCCGAGCGTCCCGATTCGGTTGCTTCCCACTTGCTTGAGGGCAGGGTGGTCCTGTTCGTGGATACTTCTCCTAGTGTTATGATTATGCCTACAACCTTTTTTGATCTGTGTCAGCATGCCGAGGAGAACAGGCAGACCCCGTTCATGGGCTCCTATCTGCGAATTATAAGAATTATCGGGATACTAGCCTCGTTGTTCCTGCTGCCTCTATGGATGCTGTTCGTCATTGATCCGGGATTAAAACCGGAGGGTCTGGACTTTATTGGTCCTCAGGAAAATGTAAAGCTTCCGATCATTCTGCAATTTCTCATTGTGGAGTTCGGGATCGATTTAATGCGAATGGCCGCGGTGCATACACCAACGCCGCTTGCCTCGGCAATGGGGCTTGTTGCAGCTATATTAGTCGGAGATGTAGCGGTGAAGACAGGTTTGTTCGTTAATGAGGTCCTGCTGTATATGGCGGTAGCAGCGATCGGGATGTTCGCAACTCCAAGCTATGAACTTGGGCTCGCAAATCGTATGGTCAGACTTATTCTTCTGGCACTCGTCGCGATCTTTAAAGTGCCTGGTCTGGTGGTTGGGACCACTGCAATCATTATTGGTCTCACGCTGCATCGTTCATACAATTCGTCTTATCTATGGCCATTTATACCCTTTAATGCAAAGGGGCTGGCAGCAACGTTCGTTCGTTCTCCAGTGCTTACAGGCAAGAAGAGACCTTCGTTTAACAAGCCTAGAGACAATACCAAGATGCCTTAATGCTGTTAAGATATCAGGCTTATGCCAATCAATATAATACAAATGATCTGCCGAATAATCCATTTCTAACAAAATCAAGAGTCTGCTATACTGATGTAAAAGTTCGATGGAATCTTTTTTCATTCCAGGAAAAGTGGAGGACTAGCGAATATGTATTTACACGGTACTAGCAAAGTTAATGAATCAGGACATCTCGAAATTGGTGGATGCGATACAGTTCAGCTCAAAGAAGAATATGGGACTCCACTATATATCGTTGATGAAACACTTGTCCGCAAGCGGGCTAGAGAATATATGGACGCATTCAGAGCTTCAGGCCTGAAATTTCAGGTAGCTTATGCGAGCAAGGCGTTCAGCGTAACGGCGATGTGCGCACTGGCCGAGCAGGAAGGCCTGTCTCTGGACGTTGTCTCGGATGGAGAGCTCTATACAGCTCTGCAGGCTGGCTTCCCGACAGAACGCATTCACTTCCATGGGAACAACAAAACACCGAATGAAATTGAAATGGCGCTGGATGCCCGTATCGGCTGCTTTGTCGTGGATAATCTGATCGAGCTGCAGATGCTTCAAGCCATGGCTGGTGAGAGGAATCAACAGGTCAATATTTTGCTGCGGGTAACCCCGGGTGTTGAAGCTCATACGCATGAGTATATTTCCACGGGTCAAACCGACTCGAAATTCGGCTTTGATATCGGAAACGGAGCCGCCCTTGAAGCAATAGAACGGGCTGTGAAGCAGCCGAACCTGAAGCTCCTTGGACTCCACTCCCACATTGGTTCGCAGATCTTCGAAGTGGAAGGCTTCCAAATGGCTGTAGAGCGAGTGGCTGCTTTTGCCAAAGAAGTGAAGAGTAAACTGAATGTGGTGTTCCCGGTTGTCAATCTTGGCGGTGGTTTTGGTATCCGTTATTTCGAAGGAGATACACCCCTTCAGGTATCCCAGTATGTCAAGGCGATCACGGATGGAGTGAAGCTGCATTTTGCAGGGATTGCAGAAGAGCTTCCGGAAATATGGGTTGAGCCGGGCCGCAGCATGGTAGGGGAAGCCGGTACAACGTTGTATACGGTAGGTGCAATCAAGAACATCCCTGGTGTACGCAAGTATGTATCGGTGGATGGAGGTATGACAGATAACCCGCGTCCAGCACTCTACGATTCGAAATACGAAGCGATGCTGGCTAACCGCGCTAATGAAGCAACAGAAGAGACTGTCTCTATTGCAGGTAAGGCCTGCGAGAGCGGAGATATGCTGATCTGGGATTTAGACCTTCCTCAGGTGGAATCAGGTGATCTCCTCGCCGTTTCCTGTACAGGTGCTTACAACTATTCCATGGCCAGCAATTACAACCGGATCCGTCGCCCAGCCGTTGTCTTCGTACAGAACGGTGAAAGTGATCTCGTTGTCCGTCGTGAAAGTAATGAAGATATCGTGCGTAACGATATTATCCCGGCAAGAATGAGCAAACAGACCATTAACAGTTGACTTTATACGCACTCTCCTCAAGGCTGTGTCTAGAACGTCAGCTTGCGGGGAGTGTTTTTTAGTTCGAGGTGACTTGGTTCCTGGCTCATCAGCCTCCCGAATAATTGCAAATTGTGGTCAAAGTAGATACAATCAGATAGTGATGCTTGAATTAAGGACAAGGCTTATGTATGGATCATGGCCTGCCTTAGAAAATAGTTGAAGGAAGTGACGCACATGAAAAAAGGAATTATCGAACTTGAAAATGGCGGAACCGTAGAAATTCAATTCCTGCCGGAAGAAGCACCAAATACAGTAGCAAACTTTGAAAAACTGGCTAACAGCGGTTTTTACAACGGCCTTAGCTTTCACCGTGTAATTCCAGGCTTCGTAGCTCAAGGCGGATGCCCGGTTGGCAACGGTACTGGTGGTCCTGGATACTCCATCGACTGCGAAACTGCAACTAACACAACGAAGCATGAAAAAGGTGTTCTCTCCATGGCACATGCCGGCAAAAACACAGGCGGAAGCCAATTCTTTATCGTGTATGAGCCACAGCCGCATTTGGATGGAGTGCATACTGTGTTTGGTAAAGTGACCAAAGGTATGGAGTACATTGACGGCGTGAAGCAAGGCGACAAAATGAAGAGCGTATCTGTATTTGACGCTTAAGTTGAAGCCTCTGTAACGACATAGCAAGAGCAGATTACGACATCCCGCATTCTATATGCGGGATGTTTTTTTATGCCGAGTATCTCGACGAGAATTTATGTAACTGCATTCCACACAGGGAGAGTAAGTTTTTTAATCAAGTAAGCGTATTCTTATTATTGGATGAGAGCTCAGCTGTTGATTTTTCAGTATAGGAGTGCTACTATTTTTCTATTACTAATGTTTCATAAGCTGTAATCCTTCGGGGCAGGGTGAAATTCCCTACCGGCGGTGATGACTTGTCTTCAAGTCTTAGTCCGTGACCCGTGAGCTGGAAGCTAGCGGTGGATCTGGTGCAACTCCAGAACCGACAGTATAGTCTGGATGAGAGAAGGAGAATAGGTACATAACAGACGACTCTATTTGTTGGCGTACCCAGCAGGACTTCTGCCTGTGTGTCAGTAATGATACTCGTGGTTTATTTGCCTTACCTTTAAAGAGATATCCTTAAGGTAGCGGCAGTGTTCTGCTGTATTTTCTATTGAACTCTCTAGCCCCTAGTCTGGCAGTTTAGCCGGATAGGGGCTTTTTTAATTAATGTCTTTTGCTGAAAAGAGGTAAGCATGATGGAAATGATGAATGATGAATTCTACATGTCGCTTGCTCTGGATATGGCAGAAAGAGCGCAGGGACAGACGGGTATCAATCCTGTTGTAGGCTGTGTCGTCGTGAAGGATGGACGAATGGTTGGTCTTGGAGCCCATTTGAAAAGGGGCACAGGCCATGCCGAGGTTCATGCCTTGAACATGGCGGGCAGTGAGGCGGAGGGCAGCACTGTCTATGTTACCCTTGAGCCCTGCAGCCACTACGGAAAGACACCGCCATGCAGCGAAAGGCTGATCAGTGAGAAGGTCAAGAGGGTGGTTGTCGCTTGCGAGGACCCTAATCCGCAGGTGGCAGGCAAGGGGTTTGATATGCTCCGCAGACACGGTATTGAAGTCAAGGTCGGCGTGCTGAGAGATCGGGCCAGACGGCTCAATGAGAAGTTCATTAAATATATTACAACGGGCCTGCCCTTTGTAACGCTCAAGACGGCCTCAACGTTAGACGGAAAGATCGCAACCAAGAGTGGAGACAGCAAATGGATTTCTAACGAACAAGCAAGAGAGCATATTCATATGCTTAGGCATCGTCACCAAGGAATTATGGTCGGGGTAGAAACCGTCATCGCTGATAATCCCGAGTTAACGACCCGGTTATCTGTAGATGGAATTAGTCCCATTCGGATTGTCGTAGATTCAAAGCTGAGAATTCCAATAGATACAAAGCTTGTTCGTGACGGAAATGCCAAAACCGTGATTCTGACGACAGATGAAGCGGAGGCTGATCGTGAGAAGGATCTGGAAAGTTATGGCGTACAAGTGATCCGATGCGGTCCGGGACCGAGGGTTGATCTACTGAGAGCGATGAGCTTGTTAGGTGAAATGGAGATCGGTTCAATATTGCTTGAAGGCGGCGGCACCTTGAACGGCGCGATGCTGGAGGCCAAGCTGATCGATCGCTTGCTGATGTTCATTGCACCGAAAATCGTCGGAGGATATGAGACTCCAGGCAGCTTCCGATTTGAAGGCGTGGAGCGAATGAATGATGCAATTCAATTAAATAAACTCGAAGTCGAGACCGTTGGAGATAATATTTGTGTGACAGGTTTACCTGTGTGGCCGTAAGGCTGATAAGGAGTGGATGCCATGTTTACTGGGCTGATTGAAGAAGTTGGACGAATTCGCAGCGTTGGCCGTAAAGGGGAGGCCATGGTCCTTGGAATTAGTGCCAAGCGAATAATGGATGATCTGAAGATCGGAGACAGTGTAGCTGTCAACGGGGTATGCTTAACCGCCACCTCTATAGAATCTGGAGGCTTCCTGGCAGATGTGATGCCCGAAACGTTCCGTCATACGACCCTACGTCATTTGGGAAGCGGCAGTCCTGTTAATCTTGAGCGGGCCATGTCAGCCGGAGGCCGTTTTGGAGGGCATATTGTACAAGGCCATGTAGATGGAACGGGACAGATTACTGCGATAACCCGAGACCAGAATGCGGTCGTGTTCGAAATTTCGCCGGTGAACAGTGATGTATTCCGGTTTATTATTCCGAAAGGCTCCATCACGATTGAAGGCATCAGCTTGACGGTTGTCGACACGACAGCTTCCTCTTTTACGGTATCCATTATACCGCATACATTAGGGGAGACTGTGCTCGCTCATCGTAGTATTGGAGATATCGTTAATCTTGAGTGTGACATTCTCGGCAAATATGTGAATCATTTGCTGCAGTATGGACAAGGAGCCGGTCCAGCTTCTGGAACGAGTGAGAAGTCGAAATTAAGCTTCGAATTTTTAAGCTCACACGGTTTTAACTGATAGAAATGAAGCAGTAACAAGGAGGGGAATGACATGGATGAGGAATCCATTTTTCATACAATAGAAGCTGCACTTCAGGATCTGCAGCAAGGCAAAGTGGTCATTGTCGTTGATGATGAAGACCGTGAGAATGAGGGTGATTTTGTAGCTCTGGCGGATAAAGCCACTCCGGAAGTCATCAATTTTATGATTACTGAGGGAAGAGGACTTGTCTGTGTGCCGATTACGCACGAACGCGCAGAAGAGCTTGACCTGAAACCTATGGTTCAGCAAAATACGGATTTTCATGGCACAGCCTTCACGGTATCCGTTGATCATAAGCTTACGACGACAGGAATATCGGCACATGAACGTTCCATTACGGTCAAAGCGCTGATCGACTCGGAAGCCACTGGAGCGGATTTCAGAAAGCCTGGCCATATGTTTCCACTGATTGCTAAGAAGGGCGGAGTGCTCAGACGGGCTGGGCATACAGAGGCTGCTGTAGATCTTGCCAGAATGAGTGGATCCTATCCTGCGGGTGTGATCTGTGAGATCATTAAGGAAGACGGATCCATGGCCAGACTACCTGATCTGAAGGAAATTGCGAAGCAGCATGATCTGAAGCTGATCAGCATCAAGGACATGATTGCCTATCGTAACGCCAAGGAGAAGCTGGTTACTCGTGAGGTTTCGGTGAGAATGCCGACTGATTTTGGTGAGTTTCAGGCGATAGCCTATACGAATGAAGTGGATAACAAGGAGCATGTAGCTCTTGTCAAAGGCACACTTAATACGGATGAGCCGGTTCTGGTGCGTGTACATTCCGAGTGTTTGACCGGAGATGTGTTCCATTCTCATCGTTGTGACTGCGGACCACAGTTTGAAGCTGCCCTGCGTCAGATTCATGAGAATGGGAGCGGCGTGCTGCTATATATGCGTCAGGAGGGCCGAGGGATCGGGCTCATCAACAAGCTCAAGGCCTACAAGCTGCAGGAGCAGGGACTTGATACGGTGGATGCGAATCTGAAGCTGGGCTTCCCCGCTGATCTTCGAGATTACGGCATCGGCGCGCAAATTCTCAAAGACTTGGGAATTCGCAAGATTAACCTGCTGACGAACAACCCGCGAAAGATCAAAGGGTTAGAGGGATGCGGTCTCGAAGTTGTTTCAAGAGTGCCGATTCAAATCGCAGAAAATAAAGATAATTCTTCTTATCTGCATACCAAGCAGTCCAAGCTGGGGCATATGCTGAAGTTTGATGATATTGAGCAGAACGAGCAGGAATTCAAATCTTAAGTTAAATACTACTTATTATAAGAAGGGCAGATGAATAATAATGGCTAACTATTTTGAAGGTAATTTAGTCTCCGAAGGATTAAGATATGGCGTTGTGGTTGGACGCTTCAATGAATTTTTAACGAGCAAGCTGCTGTCCGCGTCTCTGGATGCGTTCAAACGTCATGGTGTGCAGGATGATGAGGTTGATGTAGCTTGGGTTCCAGGAGCGTTTGAGATTCCTTTGATTGCTCAAAAAATGGCCGAGAGCGGCAAATATGATGCGGTGATTACACTCGCCACTGTCATCCGCGGCTCTACAACGCATTATGATTATGTTTGTAATGAAATGGCCAAGGGGGTCGCTGCAATTAACCTGAAGACAGGCGTGCCGACCATATTTGGACTGGTTTCTACAGAAAATATTGAACAGGCGATTGAGCGCTCTGGAACAAAAGCAGGAAATAAAGGCTGGGACGCTGCCGTAGCAGCAATTGAGATGGCAAACTTGACGAAACAGCTAAAATAGTGCTTAGTTAATATAAAGCCCTGTACTCAGGCTTCTCTTAGCCGGGGCAGGGCTTTACGTATTTTGTAACATTAGCGGGAGGATGCGTCCATTGACGGTTGTGACTTATAAGCTTGAATCGTTTGAAGGCCCGCTGGACCTTCTATTACATTTGATTGACAAACATGAGATTGACATCCAGGATATACCGATCAGCCGAATAACGGATCAATATATGGATTATATTCACTCCATGCAGGAGCTGGAGCTTGATATTACAAGCGAATTTTTGGTGATGGCAGCTACTCTTCTTGCGATCAAGAGTAAAATATTGCTGCCCAAGCCTCCTGTGTTTCTTGAATTTGAAGACGATCATTTCATGGAGGAAGAGGATGAAGACCCTCGTGCCGAATTGGTTCAGAAGCTTATTGAATACCGAAAATTCAAGAGCATCGCGCGTCATCTGCATGAACGGGAATCGGTTCGTAGTCTTATTTTCTCTAAAGAGCCGGAGGATCTAACGCCTTATGTTCATCATGAACCGTCGAATCCGGTTGAAGGGCTGCATACAGCGGATTTGATTACAGCCTTTCAGAAGGCACTCAGCCGGGCTGCAAGAAATACGACGGTGGCTAGGATTCATCGTGATGAAATATCGGTAAAAGATCGGATCCGGGATGTAGCGGGGACGCTTGGACGTAAAGGGTATGGCAGTAAAATGCTGTTCTCCAAGCTACTGAATGAGGACATGTATCGCCAAGAGATTGTTGTTACTTTTTTGGCTATTTTGGAATTAATGAAAATGAAACAAATTGTATGTTACCAGGAACGATTGTTTGAAGATATCGTGATGGAGTGGAGAGGGGAAAAAGAAAGCGATGGACTTTCCGGCATTGAAGTCGATTATTGAGGGCTTGTTATTCTTATCGGGTGAAGAAGGACTAGGTGTCAAGCAGCTCTCCGAAATTGTCGATCAGCGTCCAGAAGTCGTAACTGATGCGCTTGAGGAACTGAAAAGGGAATATACCAAGCAGGGAAGAGGACTGCAGATATTAAAAATTGCAGGAAACTACCAGATGGGAACCTTGCCTGAGCATGCTGTTTATTTTGAGAAGCTTGCTTATTCCCCTTCCAGATCCTCACTCTCTCAAGCCGCACTTGAAACGTTATCCATTATTGCTTACCGGCAGCCGATAACGAGAGTGGAGATTGAAGAGATCCGCGGAGTTAAGGCAGAACGGGCACTTCATACTTTAACAAGCAAGGATTTGATTCAAGAGGTTGGACGAGCTGATGCCATCGGCCGCCCTATTTTATATGGCACAACGAAAGCCTTCCTCGATTATTTTGGTCTTGGCACGATTAAAGATTTGCCTGAGCCGGCTGTATTCGAAGATGCTGACCCGCTCGAAGAAGAGACACAGCTCTTGTTCGGCAAGCTGGGACAGAACATGTTTGAAGAAGAGCCTTCTGGTGAAGCTCTGGTTGACAATGAGCGTAATAAAGTGGAATAGTGGTAGAATCGATGTCCTTGAGAGGGCATCGTTTTTTTTATGTCCAAATGGTTCGCATGGTTTCCATAATTAAGAACATACTATTGAGGAGTTTTTAATTTTACATATATCAGGGGGAAGACTCGTGTGGATCTGGATTGGGGCAGGCATACTGTTCGTTATCATTCTACTTATTGTGCTCGTACTTGTATCAAGAATACATATCCATCTGGTTGTGAAGTCTGCAAATAATAAGCAGGAGGTTCATGTTCAGCTCAAAATGCTGTACGGAATTCTCCGAATGACCAAGGAAGTCCCCGAACAGAAGATTCAGGAGCTCAAAGCCAAGCTGCTTAAGAAGCTTGAGGGTGCCATGTCAGATCAGCTGAATGGCAGCAATGAGCAAAAAGAATC